>JBHEOA010000184.1:0-5706 GCA_046261835.1 Gemmatimonadota bacterium | reverse complement strand
CGGGGGTGTGGCTCGAGGAGGACCTCGGTGAAACCACGTTGTTCGATGCGCTGATCGAGGCGCGGACACGTGGAGGCGGTGCTTTCCCTGCCGCGATGCTCGATGCCTACAAGCGAGTCGTCGAGGTGCTGCCACGCTTCCAAGTCGAAGGTGGCCGGGTGGTCGACTACTCGGTCGCTTACCCACACGCGGCGTTCGATCGACGCTCGATCCTATGGGATCTCAACTACTTCAAGTACCACTTCCTCAAGCTTGCTCACATCCCCTTTCACGAGGCGCGCCTCGAGCGCGACTTCGAGACGCTGTCCGACTACTTGCTCGATGTCGACGCATCTCACTTCCTCTACCGCGATTTCCAGTCCCGCAACGTGATGCTGCGCGATGACGAGCTCTGGTTCATCGACTATCAGGGCGGCCGGCGAGGAGCGCTCCAGTACGACATCGCCTCGCTGCTCTACGATGCCAAGGCGGACATTCCGGAGGATGCCCGCGCGATGCTCCTGGACCACTACCTCGACGCTCTCGAAAGGCACGTCGATCTGAATCGCAAAGCGTTTCGCGACCACTACCACGGGTACGTTCTCGTGCGGGTCATGCAGGCGCTGGGCGCTTACGGCTATCGCGGGTTCTTCGAGCGCAAGCCGAGATTCCTCCGGAGCGTTCCGTACGCCGCGGCCAACCTCCGAAGGGTCCTCGAGAAGGGCCTTCCGGTCGCTCTTCCCGAGCTCGAAACCGCATTTCTCCGCGTCGCCGAGGCGTGGGCCCACGACGCCGTCGAGCCCGAGGCCGGGCGCGGCCTCACGGTACTGGTCCACAGCTTCAGCTACCGGCGTGGTTATCCGGAGGATCTGAGCGGTCACGGCGGCGGTTTCGTGTTCGACTGCCGTGCGCTTTCCAACCCGGGGCGACTTCCGGAGTATTCCGGTCTGTGCGGTCTCGACGCTCCCGTCGTCTCGTACCTCGAGGGTCAACCCGTCCTGGCAACCTACTGGGAGAGCGTTCGCTCGCTCGTCGAGGGCCAGGTGGAAACCTACCTGGCGCGCGGATTCACGAATCTCTCGATCGCCTTCGGCTGCACCGGGGGGCAGCATCGCTCGGTGTACCTCGCCGATCGCCTCGGCCGTTGGCTGCGCGAGCGGTTCCCCCAGGTCCAGGTCCAGGTCCTCCATCGCGAGGAGCCGTTCTGGCAGCGCGCGGCACCGTCCCCCGCGGTGACGCCAGCGTCCGTCGTCACGGGCTGAGCCCGGGTCGCCGTGGAGGCGATGATCCTCGCGGCCGGACTTGGAACCCGGCTGCGTCCGCTCACCGACCATGTTCCCAAGGCGCTGATCGAGGTCGCCGGCGTTTCCTTGCTGGGGCGGGTAGCACAGCGTCTGGTCGATGCGGGGGCCGATCGACTGATCGTCAATGTCCATCACCATGCCGACGAGATCACCCGTTTCCTCGAGGGTTACGAACCCGATCTCGGGATCGAGATCCTCGTCTCGCGCGAGGAGGAGAGACCGTTGGAAACGGGTGGAGGCCTTCTTCGCGCCGCACCTCTCTTCCGAAAGCGAGAACCTTTTCTACTCCATAACGTCGACGTGATCAGCGACCTCGATCTCGGCTCCCTGTACAGAGCCCACGCGGCGGACACGCTCGCCACGCTCGCGGTCCAGGAGCGCGAAACGTCTCGGTTCCTGCTCTTCGATGAGGAAGGTCTCTTCGGTTGGGAGAACCCGGCGAAGGGCGAGTCAAAAATGGGGCGTCCACTGCGAGGCTCTGTCCGAAGGCTCGCCTTCGCAGGCGTCCACGTCGTCTCGTCGGAGGTATTCCGGCTCCTCGAGGCGGATTACGACCGCGACGCGCGGTTTTCGATCATCGACGCGTACTTGCGGTTTGCGGCACGCGGACAACGCATAGCGCCACACGACGTCACAAGTGCGTTCTGGGTCGAGGTGGGTACTCTGGAGCGCCTGGCCCGGGCCGAAGCCCTCCTCGCGGTCCGCTGAGGGTTGCCATGGCGCCTCACCAGGGCTCGCCTCCGATCTCTGTGTGTCGGAAGCAGTCGGTCGTGTGGTCGTTCACCAGACCGACCGCCTGCATGAAGGCGTACCAGATCGTGGGCCCCACGAAGCGGAAGCCCCGCCGCCGCAGCTCGCGGCTCATCGACTCGGACTCGCGCGTCTGGGCGGGAACCTGGGTGACTTTCCGCCAACGGTTTCGCCGCGGCTGTCCACCGACGAAACTCCAAACGAGCGCGTCGAAGCTTCCCAGCTCTTCACGGACATCGAGGAGGGCCCGCGCATTGACGATCGCCGCCTCGATCTTCCCGCGGTGCCGCACGATCCGCGGATCGGCGACAAGCGCTTCGACCTTTGCGCTCCGGTATCGCGCCACGCGTTCGGGATCGAACCCGTTGAACGCCTGCCGGTAACCGCCGCGCTTGCGGAGGATCGTCTCCCACGACAATCCCGCCTGAGCGCCTTCGAGGATCAGCATCTCGAATAGGTGACGGTCATCGTGGACGGGCCCCAGTCGGTGTCGTGATACGTGATACCGAGAGGGGTCGTCGCCCAGGCGCAGCGAACCGGCGCTTCACGCGTTTTGCGAGGAGTAGCGACCATGTCCGGAGGCCGATTCTCGTGTAGGTTGCGCGCTCATGCAACGGCCGCCCCACGTCGACCAACGGTGAACCCGTGCGTTTGATCAGCGCCGGCGCGGCCGGCACGGTCACGGGAAGCTGTCACCTTCTCGAGATCCGTGATCGTCGGATTCTCGTGGACTGCGGCGTCTTCCAGGGCGCCGGCCTGGAAGCTCTGAACCACGATCCGTTTCCGTTCGACCCCACGACGGTCGACGCCGTCCTCGTCACTCACGGCCACAACGACCACGTCGGTCGGCTGCCGCTTCTCGTCCATCGAGGGTACAAGGGGCCGATCCACGCGGCACGCGCCACGCGCGAGATCACCGAGATCATCCTGCTCGACGCAGCCAAGCTCCAGAGCGAGGACTACGATCGCGCCCTTCGCCACGCACGGAAGGGTCGCTCACCCGAGGACGAGGTCACGAAACCGCTCTACGTGGCGGGCGACGTAACCAATACGATACCTCTCTTCCGCGACGTCGACTTCGATCGCCCCCTCGACCTCGGAGCGGGGATCACCGCCACGTTTCGTCCCGCCGGTCACATCCTCGGTAGCGCATTCCTGGAGATCCGCACGCCTGATGGGGTCGTGGTCGCGTCCGGCGATCTAGGAAACCGCGAAAGCGGGATTCACACAGCCGCCGTCGCTCCACCCGAGTGTGACGCCGTGCTGATCGAGACGACCTACGGCGATCGGCGGCATCGAACGCTCGAGGCCACGGTGGCCGAGTTCCAGTCGGCCATCTCCCAGGCCGCTGCCGAATCCGGAATCATCCTGGTCCCGACATTCGCCGTCGAGCGTACCCAGGCGGTGCTCTATCACCTCAAGCAGCTCATGGATTCCCGAGCGATCCCGGCGATCCCGGTATTCCTGGATTCACCGATGGCGGCCAAGATGACGCGCCTCTACGAGAAAGGATCCGAGCAGTTTGTCCCGGAGATCTCGAGGGAGTTAGACCAGGGCAAGGATCCCTTCGAGCCCAAGACTCTCAGTTTCGTAGTCACGGTTGAGGAGTCACGACGCCTCAACGACCTCCGCGAGTGCGCGATTGTCCTCGCGGGAAGCGGCATGATGACGGGCGGGAGGATCCTCCACCACCTGGAGCATCACCTGATGAAGGAACGCACGCACCTGATCGTGGTCGGCTACCAGGGGGAGGGGACGTTGGGTCGCCGGCTCGTGGATGGCGCAGACAGAGTCCGGATCCACGGCAAGGAGATCGAGGTGCGGGCCCAGATCCACACCATCAACGGATTCTCAGCCCACGCCGACCAGGATGATCTAATCGCGTGGCTGGAGCCGACCGGATCGGCGCGCGTCTACATGGTCCACGGCGAGCCGCCCGTCATGCATGTGTTCGCTGACCTCTTACGACAGCGCGGTCGGGAAGCGGTTCAGGTCGAGCGTGGCCGGCCGTACGAGCTCGGCTAAGCTGTCTTCTTGAGGCGCGTCACCGGAAATCCGGCAGTAACAAAGACCACCGGTTATTCCTGACGATGGCACACCGCTTCGATGTTGTTGTTGTCGAGATCGAGGACGAACGCGCCGTAATAGTGCGCGTGATAGCGGGGTCGAAGCCCCGGCACGCCGTTATCTCGACCCCCTGCTTCGAGCGCGGCCGCGTGAAACGCATCAACGGCCTTGCGATCATCGGCTACGAACGCGACGTGCGCGCGCTGGGTTCGCTCGCCACCTCCGACCCAGAAATCCGGGAAGTCCTTGCCTCCCATTCCGATGGCCTGGTCGAATTCCATCAGGACCTTGTAGCCGAGTGGGGCCAGTGCCTTCTCGTAGAATGCCCGTGCCTTGGCGAAATCGGCTGTCTTGAGGCTCACGTGGTCGAGCATGGCTACTCGACCTCCGCGGGGACCGGCTCGTCCGCTTGCTCGCTCGTAGCGGCGGACTTGACGTAGCCAAGCTTCGATTTGAGCTCCACCTCGACCGCGTCGGCGATGTCGGGGTTGTCGCGAAGGAACTGGCGCGCGTTCTCGCGTCCCTGACCCAGCCGGGTATCGCCATAACTGAACCAGGCGCCCGACTTGTCGACCACACGCGCCTCGACGCCGAGGTCGATGAGCAGCCCCTCGCGGCTGATTCCCTGGCCGTAGAGGACGTCGAACTCGGCCTGCTTGAACGGGGGAGCGACCTTGTTCTTGACGACCTTGACCCGGCAGCGGTTGCCAACCATCTCCTCGCCGTCCTTGATCCCCGCCACTCGCCGGATGTCGAGCCGCACCGAGGCGTAGAACTTGAGCGCGCGCCCACCGGGCTGAGTCTCGGGGTTGCCGAACATGACCCCGATCTTCTCGCGGATCTGGTTGATGAAGATGACCGCCGTCTGGGAACGGTTGATGGCGCCGGCCAGCTTGCGAAGAGCCTGGCTCATGAGCCGCGCCTGGAGGCCTACGTGGCTGTCGCCCATCTCGCCCTCGATCTCCGCCTTTGGAACGAGCGCGGCCACGGAGTCGACGACGACGACGGAGACAGCGTTCGAACGCACGAGGACCTCGGCGATCTCCAGCGCCTGCTCGCCGGTGTCGGGCTGGGAGACGAGCAGATTGTCGATGTCGACCCCGAGCTTGCGCGCGTAATCGGCGTCGAGAGCGTGCTCGGCGTCGATGAAGGCGGCGATCCCGCCTTGACGTTGCGCGTTGGCGATGACGTGAAGGGCGAGCGTCGTCTTCCCGCTCGATTCGGGACCGTAGATCTCGGTAACGCGTCCTTTGGGGATCCCGCCGACCCCGATCGCCCCGTCGAGGTTGAAGGCTCCGGTGGGGATTGCGTCGATCTGCATCCGCCGCTCGGTCCCGAGCCGCATGATCGCTCCCTTGCCGTACTGCCGCTCGATCTGGGTGATCGCGAGACCGAGCGCCTTCTCCTGCTCCTTCGTCGTGTCTGTCGCCATCGTTCTCCCTCTTGCCGGTTCCGCCGGCGGACCTGCGTTCTGGACGCTCTTTCGGTTTATTTTCGGGAATGTAACCGGTTCGCGCTCGGCGCGGAAGGGGGCGCTTTTGCCGGCCCTCCGGCTCCCAGCAACATATGGACCTACCGTCTCGTGCGCAGCGGGGCGCCGCCCTGA
>JBHEOA010000183.1:0-8870 GCA_046261835.1 Gemmatimonadota bacterium | reverse complement strand
TGTCCCGTTGAAGCAGAAAAGTCCGCCCTTGATTTGAAACAGAAATGTCCCCCCTCTGCGGGTTAGGGATCATCGTGGGGTGGGGCGACGGAGGTTGAGGCGCCGCCGCCACGGGTGATCGGGGGCCGGAGTCACGACCGGTGGTCGGGGCTGGGTGCGCGGCTTGGGCGTCGGCGGTCGGATCGGCTCGGGCTCGAGGTAGCGATGGTGGTGACGGAAGTGGGTCGAGCCATCGAGGCGCAGTTCGATGGTGACGCGCTCGCCGGGCTGAATATCGCCCGCGTCGGTGGCCAGGATCTGGAGCTTACGACCCTGGTACTTGAAGGTGAAGTCGTGGGCCACCACGCGGGTCTCGAGCTCGGCGAAGAGGGCCAGCAGATCGGCGTCAGGTGGCAGCGGGCGATGGGCGTCATGGTGCTCGCTGGGCTCGACGGTGAAGGTTCGGTTCCAAGTGGGGAGAAAGACGGTCTCGAGGAAGCGGTTGGCGCCCTCGAGGCTGTCGATGCGAGCGACGCGGAGCTCCTTGACGAGGCGGTCCTGGAGCGATCCGAAGAGTCGCTCGACGCGTCCCTTGGCTTGGGGCGAGAAGGCGAAGATGAGCTCCACGTCGAGGGCCTCGAGGGCGGTCTGGATGATCGAGTGAGTGGGCTCGGCTTCGCGTGCGGCCGGCAAAGGCTGCCGACGGGAGGGGCGCGGCCGACGGGCGTTGCCGAAGTGGGAGGCGCGGTCGACGTAGAAGGCGCGCGGGCGGCCGAGGTGGGCGAGATACTCGATCAAGAAACGGCGGTTGTCCTCGCCGGTATCGCGCTCGACGAAGCGGGCGCCGACCTCGCTGCTGGCATCGTCGATCGAGGCGATGAGCGCCATCGGACCCGTGTAGCGGTCCTCGAGCCAGGCATGCTCGGAGGTGTCCATCAGCACCAGCTCGCCAAACGCCGGGCGGCGCGGCCGGCATGTGCGGTGCCGCGGCCTGTGGCGGCGCGGCTTCCACAGCCCCTCGGCGATCATCCAGCGGCGCAGCGTGTGGCGGTTCACGAGGCCGATCTGGGGGTCCCGGGCGAGGTGTTCGGACAACAGCGTGGGACCGAAGTCCTCATAGGCGGGCTCGCGAGCCCGCGCCAGCGCGCGCTCGCGCAAGGCCGCCGGCTGGCGGTTGTTGGGCGGCCGACCGCGCGCCCGGTGCACCACCGCACCATCGCCCTGCTGCTGAAAGCGGCGCACCAAACGCCGCAGGTGGCGTCGACTCAGCCCCAACCGACGGGCGGCCTCGCTCACGCTGACCCGATCCTCTACGATCGCTCGCAACTGTACCAGACGGTCACGCTCCTTGGCGCTCAACAGCAGCATCTCCTCGCTCCGCGTGGCGGTTCGGCCTCAGCCTAGCCGAACAACCCCCGAAGGAGGACACTTCTGCTTCAAACAAGGGAGGACACTTCTGCTGCAACGCTACATACTAGAGAGGCTTTTGGTTGACCCTCCTGCCTCGACCGGCTAACTTCCTTAGTCTCTAAGGATTCGGCCCGCCGGCGCGGCTCGCCCGGCCAGCCGTAGTGGCGTCAACCCGAAACCCCGAGCTCATGGCCGACTCCAAAAACACGACCGAAACGGATACGGAACCTTCCATGCCGCGCGCGGTCACCGCCGCGGCCACCATCTCGCAGGAACCTCCCATCCATACCAAGGCGACGGACGAGCTGCTCGACGAGGAGCTCGAGCGGACCGCTCAGTCGATCAACATGCGGCCCGATCTGTTCGATGAGGACGAATATTCGATCGAGGAGTATGAAGAGCTCCTCGACATGTATGAAGAATCGATTCAGGACATTCAGGAAGGCCAGATCGTCGCCGGCCACATCCTGCGAGTGGACGAAAACGTCGTCGTCCTCGACGTGGGGTTCAAGAGCGAGGGTGTTGTACCCCTCGACGAATTCAAGCCGAGCGACTCGCTCGAGATCGGCGCACCGGTCGATGTGTACCTCGAGAACCTCGAGGACCAGGAAGGCCGCGTCGTCCTCTCGAAGAAGAAGGCCGACTTCTTCAAGGTGTGGGACAAGATCCGCCACGCCTACGAGACGGGCGAAGTCGTTCAGGGTCGACTCGCGCGGAAGATCAAGGGCGGGGTGATCGTCGATCTGTTTGGTGTCGACGCTTTTCTGCCCGGTAGCCAGATCGCGCTGCGTCGCGTGCCCGACATCGACGCCCTGATCGGGCAGACGATGGAATTCAAGATCATCAAGCTCAATAAGCGCCGCCGCAACATCGTCGTTTCTCGCCGCATGATCCTCGAGCAGATCCGGGAGCAAAAGCGCGGGAAACTCCTCGAGGAGATCGAAGTGGGGCAGGTTCGCAAAGGAGTCGTGAAGAACATCACCGACTTCGGCGCGTTCATCGACCTCGGCGGTGCGGACGGACTGCTGCACATCACCGACATGTCGTGGGGACGGGTAGGGCATCCATCGGAGCTGGTCAAGATCGGCGACGAGATCGAAGTCAAGATCCTGGACCTCGATCTCCAGAACAACCGCATCTCGCTCGGCCTCAAGCAGCTCCAGCCCTATCCGTGGGAGAACGTGGCCGCCAAGTATCCGGTCGGATCGCGGATTCAAGGGCGCGTCGTGTCGATCACAAACTACGGCGCCTTCGTCGAGCTCGAGCCCGGAGTCGAGGGTCTCGTTCACATCAGCGAGATGTCGTGGACGCGTCATATCAAGCATCCTTCCAAGGTCGTCTCCATCGGCGACGTCATCGAGGCGGTCGTACTGAACGTCAATCAGGACGAAGAGAAAATCTCCTTGGGCATGAAGCAGATCGAAGAGGATCCCTGGGAGAGCCTAGCGGAGAAATACCCACCGGCTACGGTACTCACCGGCAAGGTTCGGAACCTCACGACCTTCGGCGCGTTTGTGGAGATCGAAGAGGGGATAGACGGCCTCGTTCACATCAGCGACATGTCGTGGACCCGTCGGATCCATCATCCTAGTGAAGTCGTGCGTAAGGGTGAGACGGTCAATGTGCAGGTGCTCAACATCGACACCGAGAACAAGCGGATCTCACTCTCGATCAAGGATCTCGAGGATAACCCCTGGCCCCAGCTGAGTGACAAATACGGGGTCGGGATCGAAACAGAAGGGAAAGTCGTGCGCCTGCTCGATAAAGGCGTGGTCGTGGATCTCGACGGCGAGGTGGAAGGATTCGTTCCGATCAGTCAACTCGGGTATCGAAATCTCGAGAATCCGGCCGACAAGTTCCGCGAAGGTGATCAGCTCGTCCTCAAGGTCATCGAGTCGGACGCCGAAAATCGTCGCATCGTTATGTCGGTCATCGACATTCCCAGCTACCGCGATCGTGACGAGGAGGAAGCTCCCTCCCACGCGCTCGCCGAGGCGTCGACCGAAGGGATCGAGCTCGCCGCCGAAGACACGGCCGATCGGACCTCCGGCTCCTGAAGCGGGGCGGCGCCTCCGCCGCATGAAGCGCTCTTCCCCCCCATTCCTCGTCAGTCTGGTCCTGGGGTCCATGGTGTTGGCGCTGGGGTGCGCGGCGCGGGAGCAATTGGCCCCGGCCCTCTCCGGCGGGCGACTGTCGCGCGCCGATGCCCGCGCGGCTCAGGAGTCGTACGAGCGGGGCCTGGCGGATTACCAGGCCGGGTCGTACGAGGCCGCCGTCGAGGCATTCACCACAATCGTCGAGCGGTACCCAGCCAGCGGCGAGTCGGGCCTCGCCCTCTACTGGCGGGGCCGCGCGCTGTATCAGTTGCGGCGCCCGGCCGAATCGGTCGAAGCCCTTAACCGCTATCTTGCTCTCTCACCCGCCGTGCCCTTCCGCGAGCACGCCATTCTCATCCTCGCCAGCGGCCATTTCGAGCAGCGGCAACTCGAGCCCGCGATCACGGCGGCGCTCAGGATCGACCGCGTTTCGCAGCCTCGCCTGGAGGAGTTTCTCGCGCTGGCGCGGGATCTCCTGCGACAACTCCCGCGCTCGCGAATCGAAGCCATCGCCGGCGCCGAGCCTTCCCGCAACTTTCTGGCGCCTTTTTACCTCCAGGCGGCCCGCTGGGCCCAGGTCGATGCGGATGAAGCGCGCGTCCGGACCCTCGCGCGCAAAGTGCTGGCGTTTCCCGAGCTTCCTCCGACCCTCTTGGACGACGCACGCCGTCTTGCCGGCGGGGCGCCGAGCGGCCGGGCGGTGGCCGCTCGCATCGGCTTTCTCACCCCCACCGAGGGACGGTTCGCGCCGGTCAGCGAGGAGGTGCGGAGAGGAATCGAGATCGCGCTCGCCGAGCTGAATCAAGGACGCCGGGCGCCGATCGAGCTCGTCACGCGCGCGTCCGCCGGAGACCCCGATTCGACCGCCGAGGTCATCCGTTCTCTCTCGCGCGACGAGCAAGTCCAGGCGATCCTGGGGCCGCTAGTCAGCGAAATCGCCGTGCCGGCGGCGCGGGCGGCCTCGGAGGAGGGCGTGCCGCTGGTGAGCCCGACCGCCACGGATGCCCGGCTCCTCGAAATCGGTCCGCGGGTCTACACCGTCAACGCCATCGACGGAGCGATCGGGCACACGCTCGGCACCTTCGCGGTAAGGGTCCTCGAGCGCAAGCGATTCGCCATTCTCGCGGTGGACAACGTATACGGGCGGATTCAGGCCGACGCCTTCGCCGCCGCCATCCAGGCCGGCGGCGCGCGCGTGGTGGGACGGCACGTCTACGAATCGGGATCGACCCAATTCACCGATCCGCTCGGAGCGTTCGTACGGAGCCAGGCCGACGCTATCTTCATCGCCACCAAGAACCCCCAGGAAGCGCTCCGAATCCTCAACCAGATGGCCTTCTACGAGCTCTGGGGCATGACTCCCCTGGGAACCGACGCGTGGAACGACGAGGAGTTCTACCGTCAGGGCCGAGGGTTCGCGCGCGGTTACTTCGCCGACACCTTCAGCCGCGACTCCCGCATCACTCGCTGGGAGGAGTTCGCCGCGGCGTATGAACAGCGGTACGGAGAGCCACCCAAGAACCTGATCCCCGCCTGGGGTTACGACGCCACCCGTCTCGCAGTCGAATTCCTGGCGGAGATGCGCGCCACCACGACGGCAACCGGCGGGCGGCCGGTGAACGACTATCGGGGCGCGTCGGCCCTTTTCCGCACCCGCAGCGCCGGGATCCGCCGCGCGGTGGTGGTTCATCGAATCGAACAAGGTGAACCGGTCGCGGTCGACTGGTAGTGATGGCGTGGATCGACTCGAAGAGCTGAGGCAGCGGGAGGCAGCCGCCAGGCTGGGAGGCGGGCCCGAGCGAATCGAGGCTCAGCACGCCAAGGGAAAGCTGACCGCAAGGGAGCGGCTCGACCTCTTGCTCGATCCGGGCTCGCTCATCGAGCTCGACATGTTCGTGACCCACCGGACGCACGAGTTCGATCTGCAGGATCAAAAGGTTCCGGGCGACGGCGTCGTGACGGGAACCGGTACGATCGATGGACGAACCGTATGCGTCTTCAGTCAGGACTTCACGGTATTCGGCGGGTCGCTCTCCGAGGCTCACTCCGAGAAGATCTGTAAGATCATGGACCTCGCTCTCAAGATCGGCGCGCCGGTCGTCGGGCTCAACGACTCGGGTGGGGCCCGGATCCAGGAAGGGGTCGCCGCGCTCGGAGGTTACGCCGAGATCTTCCTTCGCAACACGCTGGCTAGCGGCGTCGTACCGCAGATCAGCGCGATCCTCGGTCCGTGCGCAGGGGGCGCGGTGTACTCGCCCGCGATCACGGATTTCGTCTGCATGGTCGACGGCGTTTCCTACATGTTCGTAACCGGCCCTAACGTGGTGAAGACGGTGACCCACGAGGAGGTGTCGTTCGAAGAGTTGGGGGGCGCACGCGTCCACGCAGAGAAGAGCGGGGTCAGCCACTTCACGTTCGCGGACGAGGCAGGTTGCTTCGCCGGAATCCGGAGGCTTCTCTCCTATCTGCCATCCAATAATCAGGAGGATCCGCCGGTGATCGTCTCTGACGACGATGCCGGACGAGGTTCACCTTCGCTGCGCGCGGCCGTCCCCGAGAATCCCAACAAGCCCTACGACGTCCAGAGGATCGTCGCGGAGATCGTCGACCGCGACTCGTTTCTCGAGGTCCAGGCCGACTACGCCCGCAACCTGGTCGTGGGACTGGCTCGGCTCGACGGCCGCCCGGTCGGGATCGTTGCCGACCAACCCGCCGTGCTGGCCGGCGTCCTCGACATCGACGCCAGCCTCAAAGGCGCTCGGTTCGTCCGCTTCTGCGACGCGTTCAACATCCCGCTCGTCACCTTCGTCGACGTCCCGGGGTTCCTACCGGGGACCACGCAGGAGTGGGGTGGGATCATCAAGCACGGGGCCAAGCTCCTCTATGCGTACTGCGAGGCGACGGTTCCCAAGCTGACCGTCATCCTGAGGAAGGCGTACGGCGGGGCTTACGACGTCATGTCGTCAAAGCACATTCGCGGCGATCTGAACCTAGCGTGGCCCACCGCCGAGATTGCGGTCATGGGACCCAAGGGGGCGGTCGAGATCCTGTGGCGCAGGGAGATCGAGAAGGCGGACGACGCGGACGCGCTGATCGATCGCCGCACGACCGAGTTCCGCGAACGGTTCGCCAACCCCTACGTAGCGGCCGAGCGAGGATACGTGGACGCCGTCATCGACCCGGCCGAGACTCGGACGATGTTGATCCGAGGTCTGGTTGCCCTAGCGACCAAGCGGGATGCGAATCCGTCTCGAAAGCACGGTAACATACCTCTCTGATCTATGTGACGGATAACATCTTAAACGGTCTCAGCTCCCACCCGGCATGAGGTCCGCCCCGTCCTCACCGATACGCCGCGTACTGATCGCTAATCGCGGCGAGATCGCCGTGCGCATCATCCGAGCATGTCATGACTCGGGCATCGAAGCGGTCGCGATCCACTCCACGGCCGATCGTCGCTCGCCGCACGTTTGGCTCGCCGATCGCGCGCTCGAGATTGGCCCGGCGCCGGCCAGCGAGTCCTATCTCGACGTCGAGCGTGTTCTCGACGCGGCTCGGCGGTCGGACGCCGACGCGATCCACCCGGGGTACGGCTTCCTCGCCGAGAACGACGACTTCGCCACCGCGGTTCAGGCGGCAGGGCTGGTGTGGATCGGCCCTCCGCCGGATGCGATGCGGACGATGGGGGAGAAGACGGCGGCGCGGCGAGCGATGCAGGCGGCCGGCGTACCGGTCACCCCGGGCACGCTCGAGCCCGCGACGTCGCTCGAGGCCTTGAAGGCGGCGGCCGACAGCGCCGGCTACCCGGTCCTTCTCAAGGCGGCCGCAGGAGGTGGTGGGAAGGGGATGCGCGTCGTTCGCTCGGCGGAAGAGCTCCCGGGGGCGTTGCGGGCAGCCGCCAGCGAGGCCCGGAACGCTTTCGGGGACCCCGCTGTCTACCTCGAGAAGTACGTGCCCTCCGCGAGGCACGTCGAGATCCAGGTGATGGCCGATGGCCAGGGTCGCGCCGTCCATCTCGGCGAGCGCGAGTGCTCGCTCCAGCGGCGCCATCAGAAGATTCTCGAGGAGTCGCCGGCGCCCGGGCTTGGGCCGGAGACTCGTCAGGCGATGGGCGAGGTCGCGGTCCGCGCCGCGCATGCGGTGGGGTACGTCGGTGCGGGCACCGTGGAATTCCTCCTCGCCGCCGACGGCACCTTCTGGTTCCTCGAGATGAACACGCGGCTCCAGGTGGAGCACCCCGTAACCGAGATGGTGACGGGCTTCGACCTGGTGCGGCTGCAGCTGGCGATCGCGGACGGAGCGGCGCTTCCGTTCGAGCAGGAGGACGTGGCCTGGAACGGGCATGCGATCGAGTGCCGCATCGCGGCCGAGGACGCCGAGAGCGGCTTCCTTCCAGCGACGGGCGAGGTCGTTCGTTACCGCGAGCCCGCCGGGCCGGGCGTTCGCTTCGACAGCGGGATCGCCGAAGGGCTCCCCGTTACACCCTACTACGATCCACTCCTCGCCAAGTGCATCACGTGGGGCGCCACCCGTGAGGACGCGCTCGCGCGAATGGAGCGGGCGCTGGCGGAGACCGAGATCGGGGGGGTTACCACGAACCTTCCGTTCCTGCGCGCGCTGCTCGATGATCCCGGCGTCCGATCGGGTCGCGTGGATACACGGTACCTCGAAGCCCACGCCGACCGGATCCGGGCTCGCATCGTCGAGCGACGGGCGGACGACGAGCCGCTGGCCGCCGCCCTGGCTTCGCTCGCTCGTCATGCCGGGGCAGGGAGACCGCACCGCATCGCGCCCGTTCAAAGAGGCAGCCGTTGGCGCGCCGCGTCGAGGTTCGTGTGGTACTGACCGCGACGATCGAGATCGGCGCTGTATTCGAGGCCGAGATCGAGCGTGTCGCCCATGGGGGCGAAGGCGTGGCGCACCTCGAAGGGCTCGTCGTCTTCGTCCCGTGGACCGCGCCCGGTGATGTCGTTCGCGGCGAGATCGTCGAGCTCCGAGCGCGCTGGGCTCGGGCTCGGCTCGTCGAGGGGCTCGAGCCCGCGCCCCGCCGCGTGGCGCCGGGCTGCCCGGTCTTCACGACCTGCGGCGGCTGTCAGCTCCAGCAGCTCTCGCCCGACGACCAGCGCGCGGTCAAGGCGCAAGCGGTGGCCGATGCGCTCGCCCGGATCGCGCGAGTCGAGCCGCCGGCATCGATCGAATGCCGGCCGGCCGCAGAGCCGTGGCACTACCGCCAGCGCGCCACGTTCACATGGCGCTGGGACGGGCAGCGGCTCGGGCTCGGTTTTCACGCCGCCGCGCTTCCGCACGGCACTGTCTCACCGCGCGACCTGGTCGACGTTCACGCATGCCCGATCTTCGCCGAGGCGGGGAACAGCCGTCTCGCCG
>JBHEOA010000182.1:0-6507 GCA_046261835.1 Gemmatimonadota bacterium | reverse complement strand
GAGCTCGCAACGACCGACCACGAGGCGGCGTTCGAGTTCTACTCCGACCTCTTCGGGTGGGATAAGGACCAGGCGATGGACATGGGCGAGGCGGGCGTCTACCAGATGTACGGCCGCGCCGGCCGCATGTTGGGCGGGATGTACAACAAGAGCGCGGACCAGCCGTTCCCGCCGAACTGGCTCTACTACATCAGTATCGGTGACCTCGACGCGACGGTGCGGAAGGTCAAGGCGCAAGGCGGGAA
Organism: Gemmatimonadota bacterium; assembly: GCA_046261835.1. Classification (GTDB taxonomy): domain Bacteria; phylum Gemmatimonadota; class Gemmatimonadetes; order JACCXV01; family JAHWKZ01; genus JBHEOA01. The sequence goes on along the minus strand of JBHEOA010000182.1, from coordinate 6,262 downwards.
AATCATCGTCGAGCCGATGGAGGTTCCGGGCGGCAGCCGGATCGCCGTGGGGCTGGACCCGCAGGGCGCGGCGTTCGGGTTGCACCAGAGAGCGTAATCAAGGAGCCGATCTAAAAGTTTTCGGCCCCTTCCGGCCACTCGCCGCCCAAAAACGCGTCGATCGCACCCAGGACGCGCTCGGGGTCGTCCACCCACAAGTTGTGCGCCGCGTCCTCGATCGTGAGGAGCCGTCCCTCGGAAACAGCGCCGCCCATTCGCGGCCGCCGACGTAGGACGCATTCCGGGCCAGGCGCCGCACCCCCTGGGGATGCTCGGTGGCGTAGAGTGCGGTGAGCATCCCGTACACGGAGTAGCCCACCAGCGACACCTGCTCCACGCCGAACTCCTTTCGGACCGCCTCGATGTCCAGCATGTCGCCCTGGACGGTGATCTTCGTCGAATCCTCGACGGTGTCGGACCTTCCACGATTTCGGGAATCGTAGAAGACGAGCGTGCGGTCCTCCCGCGCCAGGCGCTGAAGGTCTTCCCGCAGGGCGAAGCCGTGGGGGATCAGGACGACGTCGGATCCCGTCCCCACCGCGTCGTAGCGGAGCCGGACGCCGTCGGCCGTCTCGACCCAGCCGGCCCGGACCTCCGCGTCCTGAGCGCGTGCCGGGCTGGTCGGCATCAAGAGGAGCGGGACGATCGTGGCCAGAGTCCAGAGGGGGATTCGCATGGCAGTGACAAAAACTGCCATGGACGAGCGCGAGTTGCAGGCTGTCCTTCTCGGTTTACCGGCGGGCTGGTATCAAGGAGCGGGCGGGGCCTCGGGTCGATACGAACGCGTCGCGTTCGCTTCCACCTCCTCACGCGTGAACCAGGCCGGCTTGAATCGTCGCTCCGAATAGAGCGGGGCCTGGTCGAAGAAATGGGGCGATTCGGAGTCGCCGCTCTGGCCGAACACGAGCACCGAGCGCCCGCGAGCCTGGGGACCGAACTCGATCACCTTGACGAACGAATTGCCATGGACGCCGTGGCGGACGTCCGTCGAGGTGAACGGTACGGGTGTGGAAGACGAAGACGGACCCGACCGCACTCGGCGCGCCGGCGACGGGGAGGCTTGGGAGGTCCTTGGAGAATTCGTCCGGGTCCTGCGAGGGCGGCCGCTGGAGCCGGCTGATCTCCCCCCAGGTGACCTCGGTCCGGCCGTGATCTTTCACCAACCCGGCCAGCGTCGCAGCGAGAGGTTCCAGATGCGAGAACGGCCCTTGGGCGACCCCTGACCGGCTGTCGGCGAACCACCGCTCGAGCGAGATCACGAACCAGGTGGTCTCGACCGACCCGATGTCCGCCACGCGGTCCCAGGCGAGGAGTCGTGCGACCGCGTCGCCGACCGCGGCCCTAGAGGGCGACTCAGGCGCAAGCAGCGCCGGAAGCCCGGCGGCCTCCGCTGTTTGCAAGCGCTCCCACTGGTCGCCGATCACCGGGAGAATGCTGTCCGCGAACGAGAGCCGCGTATCCCACACCGCCCGCGCGAAGTCGTCGAAGGTGATCTTGTCGAACCCCTCGAGGACGCGGCGCGAGGAACGCGCCCGCCAGTTGTCCTCATCGTCGTAGATCATGCAGGGCGGGAAATCGTCGAGCGCGTAGGGTACGGAGTCAGTCGCGACCATCGGTGAGGAGTTCGTGTTCACGAGCCAACCCGACGGTGGGTTCAGGACCTGGGGCAGATCCTCCAGCGGGTGATAATCGCCCCATTCGGTCCGCGGGTCGCTACCGTCCACCGGACGCCGCCAGTCGAACGAGGGGTCGCGGCGCGGAACCGCGGAGTTGTAGATGTACCAGATGTTCCCGTCGGCGTCGGCGTACATCGTGTTCATGTATGGGACGCCGAGCCGGGCGATCGCGGCGCGGAACTCTGCGAGTGAGCGCGACCGGATCATCGCGTCCAGCTGATCGAGCCAGCCGCCCTCTTCGAGCTTGGCGATTCTGACCGCGAGCGGCCGGCTTTCGTCATCGACGCCGACGATCGAGCCGTGGTGAGTCTTCCAAAACCGGAGCGTGCGCTCCCCAGTCGCAGCACCGGCGTCGGTCGCGCCGCCAACCTTGACCTGGACAGTCTCGGTCCACGTCTCGGCTGTCCGACGCTCGTCACCATAGCGATAACGCAACGGATCGTCTGAATCGTCGAATGTCTCGAGGTAGAGATCGCTGATGTCCGCGAAGTTGTCGGTGTAGGTCCAGCCGAGCCGGTCGTTGTTCCCCATGTAAGGAAGCAGAAAGCCGAACCGGGTGAGGCCGCTGAAGACGAGCCCTTCCTCGCTGTGGAGGTGAATCTCGAGGTAGCGCTCGACCCCGAAGAAGGATTGGTGAGGATTGACGAGGAGCATCGCGCGGCCGTCCGCTGTCCTGGACGGCGCGACCGCCCATTCGTTCGACCCGCGCGGGATGTCGCCGAGCGGGCCCTGGTTGTCACCCGCGAACCGGGTGAGCGAACCGGAGCTCAGGTCCGCGCTGGGGTGTCTTGAGCGTTGTATCGTCGACACCGGGCTCACCGCCTGCGCGCCTTCACCACCTACCGGCCACCCTTCCCTGAGCAGCCGCTCCGCCCAGCGGCGCTCGAACCCCGCGTAGCCCAGGAACTCGAGCTGGTGATACTTGAAACGCATCAGGGCGAGCGTGTGCCAGGGCTCGACTCGCTCGAGCAGGCGCCGCGCTTCGGGGTGGGCCCGGAGATAGGCGTTGAAGCCGTCCGCGTAGGCGTCGAGGAGACGTCGCATCCGGGGCGACGCGCGCGCGTACTCGTCGCGCGCCAGACGCGGGATCTCGAGCGCCCGCGCCAGGTAGTCGTCGGTCAGCGCCTCTTCGCCGAAGAGCTCCGTCGCGCGCCCGCTCGCGCGCACGAAGTTCTCCTCGACCATCGGCCAGTCCTCCTCCGCCTGGACCCACGCCGCTGCGAAGAGGACGCTCGCGTCGGTGGGGCCGAAGATGTGTGGGACTCCGTACTCGTCGCGATGAACGATGGCCGCCGGGTGGCGCGGGCCCTGCTCTGCCTCATTCCGCGCGGGCTGCCTCGTCTCCTGCCCCGCGAGGCTCGCGGGGCCCCAGGCGAGAAGCAGAGCGACGATCCCAATCTTGGGGTGGACGCTAAAGCTCACGTGTCGGATCGGTAGACGTTCCTCCGGTTCGCGATTTTCACCACGGTCACGATCCGCTTTTCGTCGTCGATGGCATACAGCACTCGATAGTCGCCCTGTCGGATCCGGGGCCGATCCTCCCGACCCGCCAACTTCTCACATCCGGGGGGACGAGGATTTTCCGCGAGCGCCTGAATCCGTTCGACCAACCTCTGGCGGTCGACTGGACGGCCGATTTCCTCGAGCTCCTTCGCCGCCGAACGCTTTAAAAAGACGCTATAGCTTGCCACGCTCGCGGAGGGTCCGGACGACATCCTCGAACGAGTAGACCCCCTCGTCGGCCCGCTCCTCGAAAGCCGTCAGATCTTCCGCATCCTCAGCGAGATCCCGCCGGACCGCCTCATTGACGATCTCGGAGATCGTCTGATCCGTGGCCGCCGCCTTGAACTTGAGAGCACGGTGCAGCTGCTCATCGAGGTAGATGGTCGCGCGCTTGAACATACCTTCCATGATAGCGTTTTGACGTCACAACGTCCAGACGTTGAGGGATGATTCCGGGCTTGCAGACCTCAAGCTAACGGCGCTGGGGGGCCGAGCAGATCGTCTCGTGAGCAGGCGAGAATCGCAATCGGAAGGAGAGCTCGAGCAGGGTCCGGCGGGCGTACATGGGTTCTCTTCCTCGTTCGAACTTTCCTCTCTTCTACTATCCAGCGGGCGGCGGGTTCGAAGCCGCCGCCCGATTTTCGCCACAGCCGGAATGTCGCCTTTACGCTCCGGCCTCCACACTGAACGACTTCCGCTCGACTTCCCGACCGTCCAGCGAGATCACGACCTCGTAATTCCCCGTCGGCCAGCCGTCGGGCTTGGTGACGTGAAACTCCGTTACCTCGGGTCCGTTCGGTGCGATCGACTGCGAGCTCTCGTCCACCACCTGCCCGTCCTCGTACAACCACCGGGCCGCGAGCGTAGCGCTACGCCCCACACCTTCGGTCGCGATACTTACGTAGATCGTGTCGCCGGGGCGGAAGGTCGCAACCTCTTCGGTCACCCGTCTGTCGGCTCCCACGCCGCGGCCGAGCGTGACGCCGGTTACGTCGACGCGCGACTCGACCTCGCTCGTCTCGGTCGTCGCGGCCCCTTCGGGCTCTTCTCGGTTGCACGCGCTCAGGGAGACGAGCACTCCGAAAAGGAGCGCGAGCGTTGTCGCGGCCGGGCCGCGAGCGGCTCTCACCTGGCGCCTCCAACGGTCTCGCCCGGGATGGTGAGGACCCAGCCCGGCTGGATGACGTCGGGGTCCTTGATCAGGTTCCGGTTGGCCTCGTGAATCCGAGACCACTGGGCCCCGTCCCCATAGAATCGCTTCGAGATCGCCCAGAGCGTGTCGCCCGACTTCACGGTGTAGGACTGCCCCGTGGCTGCCCCCGCGGTCGGCCGGGCTTCCGGGGCGGTCGAGGAGGAGCCGGTTCTCACGTTCGAGAAGTCGGCCTTCTCCTTCTTTTTCTCCTTCGCTTTCTCTTTGTCGCTATCGAACAATCCCATCTCTCTTCCCTCCGGTGAAGTTCAACTGCAATCCGAGTATAAAGGAGCTGGCGTGCCTCGCCTATGCGATGTCTTACATGATGCCCGCTCTCTCGGACCGAGTCAGCCGGCTCAAGACCCTGACCTACGCTCGCGGCGGCGCGTGTTACGTTCGCGGCATGTACGTCGCCGTCGAATCGGTCGCGGAGCTGAAAGCCCACTGGGCCGCGCGCGGATCGCTCCGCCACGTCGTGGTGAAGGGACTCGACCTCCGCGGCGAGACAGACTTCCTCCTCGCGGTGAGCGCCCACTGTGCGGTTTTCCTGGGGACGCGCATGGAGACCGAGGCGGTCGATCACGTGATCGAGACCGGTGGCGTCGTCTTCCCGCGGCTCCGCGAGCTCCTGGATCTCCCCTTCGAGGTGTATCGGGACCGGCTCTACTCACTTCCCGAGCTCATGGAGGGGCTCGATGTCGAGCGGCCGGGCAGTCTCTTCGAGGACACGCTCGACGGCCGCGTGTTCCGCTGGTTCCAGAGCCAGCGTCAGTCGACGGGCATCCTCGAGGCGCTGTCTCAGCGTCTCCACGACCACGCGATCGACGACGCGATGCGCGAGTTCCTGTCCGCGCACTCCTTCGACGTCGTGGGGATCATGGGTGGCCACGCGCTTCCGCGCGCCGCGGCGGTCTACCGCGACGTGACGCGACTCGGCCGCGCGCTGACCCGGAAAGGGTGGCTGGTCGCGACCGGCGGCGGGCCTGGGGCGATGGAGGCCGGGAACCTGGGCGCTTGGCTCGCGCCTTTGGACGACGACGCGCTCGATCGAGCGCTCGCCATCCTCGCGCCCTCGCCGACCTTCGACCAGGATGCCGAGCGCTACCTCGAGCTCGGCTATCGTGTGCTCGAGGCGTTGTCACTGGATCCCCGCTCACCCATCGATGGTCGCGGCGGCGAGAGCCTGGCTGTGCCGACCTGGTACTACGGCCACGAGCCGGCGAACCAGTTCGCGACCCACATCGCCAAATACTTTGCGAACTCCGTGCGCGAGGCGGGGCTCGTCACGATCACGACTCGCGGGATCGTCTTCGCGCCGGGCAGCGCCGGGACCGTCCAGGAGATCTTCATGGACGCCAACCAGAACTACTACGGCACGGAGGGAGTGATCAGCCCGATGGTCCTCCTGGGCACGACCTTCTGGCGGGAGACCCTGCCCGTCGACACGCTCCTCCAGCGCCTCGCTGCCGAGCGCGCGATGTCATCGTTGGTCGCGGCTTTCGACGACGTCGAGGCCGTGATCGCGTTTCTGGAGGCGAATCCCGCTCGGGAGTATGATCCGCCGTGATCTCGATCCCGGATCCGACGCGTGATGTTCGATCGATATCCGAGCTAAAGGAGCCGTCATGAAGCCATTGATCATTCTTGTTCTCGGTTTGGCCGCTGCTGCACCTGCCGGCGCACAGGAAGCGGTGCGCTACCTCGTCCGTGTCGACGACCCGGCGAGTCGCCTCGTCCACGTCGAAGCCGAGATCCCGTCCGCCGGCGGGCAGACGCTCGTCTCGCTTCCCGCCTGGTCACCAGGGCACTACGAGATCCAGGACTACGCCCACTACGTCCAATCGTTCGCCGC
>JBHEOA010000181.1:0-8000 GCA_046261835.1 Gemmatimonadota bacterium | reverse complement strand
CTGCCGACGAGCAATACCTGGTCGGCGTCCAGTCGACCTCCGAGGACGTGGCCTCGATGATCGGCCCGAGTTGGGTGTTCTGGGCTTCGTGACCTCGATCGACCTTGTGCCGCGGACGACCTGCCCCTCCAGCAACCAGGGCGAGTACTACTATTCGATCGCGCCCGATCCTGAGGGTACGCTGGGCACGATGCTGAGCACGAGCGACGCCTTCGAGCTCGAGCGCCTTTTGATCGCGCACGAGACCACCCACGTCATTCAGTTCGGACGGCGGGCGGCCTTCCCCGGCGCGACCGGACACCTCGCTCGCTGGCAGGCCGAGGGCCAGGCGATGCTCGCCGAAGAGCTCGTTTCCTTCCATTTGCGCGGGAGGACGACCGGCGCGAACTACGGGCCGGAGGTCCTGTTCGACGAGAATCCGCAGGCGTGGCACGCCAGATCCTTCGACGACCTGTTCGGCGATTACGGGTTCCGCACTCCCACCCTACGCGTCACGGGCGCACCCGAGCAGTGCAGCTTCCTGGGCGTCCCCGACGAGGGGAACAAGGGACCCTGCATCGGGAACATGGCGTACGGCGTCTCGTGGGCGTTGTTCCGGTGGTTGTCCGATCAGTTCGGACCGGCCCTCGGCGGCGAGGCGGCGATGCACCAGGCGATCATCGAGAACGCAAACACCGGCTTGCCACGATCGAGAGCGTCGTACCCGGCACCGATCCCCGCCTCGCCTGGACGAGCTGGGACCTGGCAGCGATCGAGGAATCGGTGGTTGAGACGGCGAGACTCTCGCCCCGGCCCCGCGGATTCACGGCCTTCGACGAAGCGATCTTCGTCCGCGCCGGCTCGACCGCCTACTACGTGGTGGAAGGGGCTCGGCCGGCCACGTCGGTTCGCGTGCGCACGTTGACCTTCGGGACGCCTTCGACCGATGTCCAGGTGTGGATCGTGCGCCTGAGGTGAGAGAACCGGCGGCGAACCGCGATCGCTTCGCGGGAGCCCCGCCGGCCGTGCTTCACGCCTGATACGTCGCGTACGAGGTCGGGGTCTCCCAGAGTCGCACCGCGACGACGGGCCATCCCTCGGCGCGCGCGTGCTCGAAGATCGACCGCGCGATGTTCTCGGCGGTCGGGTTCTCCTCGAACGTGCACATCGGCTCGTCGTTCTCGCGCATCCACGCGACCAGCGGATCGTCGCGCCTGAGAATCATCCTGTGATCCATCGTGGCATCGATCCACTCCTTGATACCGCGCTTGACATCGCCGAAATCGACGACCATGCCGCGCCGATCGAGCGAATCCGATTGCAGCTCGATCTCCACCAAGCCGTTGTGACCGTGGGGATGGGCGCAAGGGCCCTCGTAGTCGAGGAGCCGGTGGCCGTAGCAGAAATGGATCTGGACCGTCGCGCGGTGCGTCACGCGATCAGCCGCCCGCCGTCGACCACGAGGACGTGGCCGGTCACGAAGTCGGTCCGAGAGACGAGGAAGACGACCGCCTCGGCCACATCGGCCGGGCTTCCCAGCCGTTTGAGGAGCGTCCCCTCGACCACGCGATCGACGGTGCGTGGATCGAACTCCTCGGGCATGAGGACAGGACCTGGCGCCACCGCGTTGACCCGGATCTGGGGCGCGAGCTCCTTGGCCAATGCCCTGGTCATCGTGACGATCCCGCCCTTGGAGATGACGTACGGTAGGTAGTTCTTGTATGGTCGGAGCCCCGCCCAGTCAGCGATGTTGACGATCGACCCACCACCGCCGCGCCGCATGAGGTCGACCGCGTGCCAGGCGGTGAAGAAGGGACCCTTGAGATTGACGGCCAGCGTCCGATCCCACGTCTCCTCATCGATCGACTCCCACGGCGTTCGTGGAAAGATCGCGGCGCTGTTGACGAGGACGTCGAGGCGGCCCCACCGATGCTCGACCGCTCCCACCAGCTTGCGCGGCTCGTCGGCCGTGGCGCCGAGATCGGCCTGGAGGCTCTCCGCCTCGACACCGAGCTCGCGCGCTTCGTCGGCGGTCCGCTCGGCCGCGGCCTGGCTCGCGTTGTAGTGGATCGCGATGTGCATGCCGAGGCCGGCGAGCGCGAGCGCGATCTCGCGTCCCACGCGAACACCGGCGCCGGTGACGAGCGCTACCTTGCCTCGGACGTCGACGGGCACGTTAGGTTGGCGGCGTGAGCGGCTCGGGAGGTCTCTGCGTTCTCGTCTCGGGCGGTGTCGACAGCGCGGTCGCGCTGGCGGAGGCCGCGCGATCGGGGGAGCCCGTCGTCCCCGTCTACGTGCGGTCGGGGATGGTCTGGGAGCCGGCGGAAATGTATTGGCTCGAACGCTTCCTGCAAACGCTGTCGGCGGAGCCGTCGGCCCGAGCGACGCTCGCGCCGCTCGTCGTCCTCGACCTTCCGGTTGCCGACCTGTACGGAAGCCATTGGAGCTGGACGGGCGAGAGCGCGCCCGGCGCAGCATCGCCCGACGAGGCCGTCTACCTTCCGGGTCGTAACCTCCTGCTCCTCGCCAAGACGGGCGTCCTGGCGGTCGAGCGCGGCTGCCGCGCGATCGTCATGGGGCCCCTAGCCGCCAACCCTTTCCCCGATGGCACGCGCGCGTTCTTCGACGCAATGGGGAGGGTTATCGGTCTCGCCATGGGCTGCGAGGACCCGCTCCCCGTCCTCACGCCGTTCGCCGGGGCCGACAAGGCGGAAGTCGTCCGCCGCGGCGCCGACCTTCGGCTCGACCTCACGTTTTCGTGCCTCGCTCCCGTGGACGATCGGTTCCACTGCGGGGTGTGCAACAAGTGCGCGGAGCGGCAGCGGGGGTTTGCGGCGGCAGGTGTGCCCGACCCGACCGTCTACGCGACGGAGCTCTCAGCTCGCCGCTCGGGCGGCGCCACGGACGCCTAGGGTCGCCGCTCCGGAGGCGGAGCGACGTACACCTCGACTTCGAGGTCAGCCCCGGCATCCGCCGGGCACCCCTCCCCGACGAGCTCGAGGCGCCGGCGTCCCGCGAACGTAATCTCCTCGATCCGCGTGATGCCGCGTCCCTTCTCCATCCATACGTACGTGCCCGCGTCGCTGCACGCGTTGCACCAGACGTATAGGAGCGCGAAGGGATCGGAGGGCGTGTCGCCGATCGCGTACCACCCGTCGCCCGGGACCGCGCCCGGATGGGCGAGTTCCACGCGCTGGAGGAAGCGCGGCGCGAGCGGCGGCAGGAGCCAGTCGAATCCCTCGTCCGGATCGAGGACCGGGCCGCGGATGACGCCGACCCCGAGCGTGCCGTCGAGGGGGAGGAAGACCTGACTGTCGCTCGCGAGGCCCGGCCAGGGCATGTGCATGAGCGGCGCGTAGCGCCGACCGCCGAGCGTGATCGGGCCGCCGACCTCGACGCACACCTGCTCGCCGGAGTCTCCGACGTACGTCAGATGCTCCCCCTGCTCCAGGCCGAGCCACTGGGGGAGGGTCGCGTCGTCGAGGACGCGATCCTGGCCGGTCAGCGATCTCGCTGGCAGGAGCAAGAGCGCGGCAACGAGAAGAGTGAGCCTCACACCCACGTTACCCCTCACTCCGCGTACAGGTTCGTTGACGGTCGTCAGTGCGGCGCGGGGCCGAACAGTCGATCCGGGTTGTCCTGGAGGAGCTTGCGCTTGATCTCGTCCGGCAGGTCGAGCGCCAGGAACTGCTCGAGGTTGTCGCGCATCCCCGGCACCATCGGCCCCGGCCAGTCCGTTCCCCAGAGGAGCTTGTCTGCGACCTCGGCGAGGCGCGGGAAGTAGCGGAGCAGCGACCGCGGTGGGATCCCCGAGACGTCGCCCCAGAAGTTCGGGTGGCGCCGGAGAAGGAAGAACGAGGCCTCGGGCCAGAGCGGCCGCCCGAGGTGAGCGAGGATGACGACGAGCCGCGGAAAGTCGACACCGACGTCATCGAGCGGCAGGGGATCGGCGAAGACGTTGCGCGCGCCGGGGAAGATCGACGTGCCGGTGTGGACCATGACCGGGAGCCCGAGCTCCTCGGCGCGGTCGTAGATCTCGGCCAGGCGCGGCAGACCGTGACGGTAGGCATTGGCCGCGAACTCCTGGTGCGGCGGGTGGAGCTTGATCGCCCGGATGCCGAGGTCTCTCAGACGATCGACGGCCCCGCCGGGGTCGCCGGTCTCGACGTCGACGCCGCCGAAGGGAATGAGTCGGTCGGGGGCGTGGCGGGCAAGCTCCGCGACCCAGGGATTCACCTTTTGGGTAAAGCCCATCAGCCTGGGGCTCACGTAGTTGATGACTCCGATCCGCGAGACGCCCGCCTGCTCCATGCGCCGCAGGACGTCGTCGGGGTCGTGCATCATCCTCGCGAGGTCGTCGTAATCGGCGCGCCCCTTCGCCATGCGCTCGCGGACGCCGGGGAGGAGCATCTCCCACGGTTGGATGTGGACATGGACGTCTGTGATCCGGAGGCCCGACGCGGCCATTATAGCGCGATCGGCGCGCCGGGTAGCTGCCCAGCCGCGCCCAGGCCGGAGAGCGATGCGCCGAGGACGATGAGGACCCCCATCGCGACCCAAGCCAGCGCCGCGAAGCCGATCGCCGCCCCGCGCGACATCCCCAATGCGTGAGTTCCCGCCACGACCAGGAGCGCAGCCCACCAGAGCGAGAAGACACTCACGTGGCCGAGGGCTGCGTGAAGGGGGAGCGTGATTTCGCCCGACTCGAACAACGCGGCGAGGCTGAGGGGCTTGACGACAGGGATCCCCACCGGATCAACCGCCTCCGGAAACAGAATCAGCGCGACGACGTCGGCGACAGAGGAGAAGACCCCGATCAGGGAGACGAAGGCGATGGCCGCGACCGCGCCGTCGAGACGGGCGCCGCCCGCGCCGGTCAGCCGCGCCCAACCCCAAAGGAGAACGCCGCAGATCGAGATCCCGAGCGGCGTCCCGACAAGGGGCCCGAGGATCGCCGCCATCAGTGCGGACCCGAGGGTCAGAGCCTCCAGCCCCGGCGGCGCGCCCGGGCCGAGCTCGGGCATCGTCTCGCGGACGATCCGCGCCATCGTCGGCCAACCGAGAAGTGCGACGATCACGCTCGCCAAGGTGACGGCGACGAGCGGTGCGAGCCAGCGTGGACGCCGCGCCACGTCGCGAAACGTCGCCGCCGGGCGGATCACGACGTCGCGGAAGTTCGCGGCCAGCGACCGCGCAGGTGCCGCTACAGGCGGCCGCTCGCCCGCGCCCCGCGCCACGACGGGTGGGCGCAAGGTCATGGCTTAAGCGGGCGGCGGCGTCTGGAGCGCGAAGAGCAGCGCCCCCACGATCCACATGAAGATCCCGAACGCGTAGGCCGATCCCTTCGACATCTTGAGGGCGTGAACGCCGGCGATCGCCACCAGGATAGCGGACCAGATCGCGAAGAAGTTGACACTGGCGATGAGGCCCCAGAGCCACTTCGACATGTCCCCTCGCTCCATGAACAGCGCTAGGCCGAACGTCGGCTGTCCCCCTTCGAGGGCGACCTGTTCGGCCCCCTTCACGTACACGACGATGGCCTGGGCGATCGACTGGAGTATGTAGATCACGCCGGTGTAGATGAGCGCGGTGAACGCGACCTTGAACGTGGCGTTCTTGGCGCCCGAGATCGCGCCCCAGGCCCAGAAGAGGAGGGCGAAGATCGCGGTGATGACGGTGGCGAAGATCGGGGCCACGGCCAGACCTACCCACTTGAACGTCTCCATCATCCGAAGCGCCTGCTCACGCTGATCCTCAGGCATGTCTCGTTGCATGACGCCCATCCGCTGCACCTCGGTCCACAACGGCATCAGCAGGAACGACGTGACTACGGTGGCCGCCAGGATGACGATCAGCGGGCCGACCCACTTGGGGCGACGAGCAACGTCCTCGAACGTCGAGCTCGGCTCGAAGATGACGTCGCTGAAATTCTTCCACATCGAGCGCCCCGTCTCGGCGGGGATCGGCTCGGGTAGAGTGGAACGGGTCTCCTCGTGGTTCATCGCGGCCTCCGGTCAGACGTCTTGGTGCTGCGCGCGTGCAAGCGATCGGTGATGCGTGAGCGTTGTGTGACTTGGAGCAGGAATAGTCGACGCGCGCGAGATCTTCATCGCCCGCGCCACTTGGGCTTCCGCTTCTCCAGAAACGCCCGCACCCCCTCCTCCTTGTCCTCCGTCGCGAACGCCAGCGCGAACAACTCGCGCTCGTACTCGATACCCGCTGAGAGCGGCATCTCGTAGGCGGCCCGCAGGGCCCGCTTGGCGAGCGCCAGCGTGACCGGGCTCTTGTCAGCCATCGTTCCCGCGACTTCGAGCGTTCGCTCCCGAAGCTCTTCAGCGGGTACGACGTCGTCGAGCAACCCGATCTCGTAGGCGGACACGGCGTCCAGAATCTCGCCGCTCAAGATCATCTGGAGCGCCTTGCCGTAGCCGACCAGCCTGGGAAGGCGCTGAGTCCCCCCGCCGCCGGGAATGATACCGAGGCGGATCTCAGGCTGGCCGAGCTTGGCGGCATCGGACGCGATCCTCAGATCGCATGCCAGCGCGAGCTCGCAGCCACCACCCAGGCACCACCCCTGGATCATCGCGATCGTGGGGCGCGGCGAGCTCCACACGCGGTCGAACAACGTGGGGCCGCGCATCGCCCGGCGCTGTTCCACCGGTGTCCGACCCGCGAACTCGCCGATGTCGGCGCCGGCAACGAATGCCTGATCGCCCGCTCCAGTCAAGACGACGACCCGGACATCGGAGTCGGCCTCGGCCTCGTCGAACGCGCGCACCAGCTGTTTTCTGACGGCGGCGTCGAGGGCGTTGCGCTTCTCGGGTCGGTTCACGGTGAGGATGCGGATCCCGCCGAGATCCTCGACCAGAACCACGCCCTCTTCGCTCACGAGTCCTTCCCCGATGCATCAACGGGAACCGGCGCACCGTCGACCCACCGATAGAACCCCTCGCCGCTTTTCTTACCGAGCTTTCCGCGGGCGACGAGGTCGCGCAGAATGCGCGGCGCCGCGAACCGAGCGGGATCGATCGACCGCGCCAGGTGATCGGCGATCGCCAGCCGTACGTCGAGACCCACCAGATCGGTCAGCTTGAGCGGTCCCATGGGATGGTTGTAACCGAGCTCCATCGCGGTGTCGATGTCGGTCGCGCTGGCGACGCCCTCCTCGAGCATCCGCATCGCCTCGAGGCCGATCGCGATCCCCAGGCGGCTCGTGGCGAAGCCCGGCGTGTCTCGCACGACGATCGGCACCTTGTCGAGCGCACGCACGAAATCGAGGAGCGCTTCCCGAACCCCCGCGTCCGTCCCCTCCAGCACGATGATCTCGACCAGTTTCATTACATGGACGGGATTGAAGAAGTGGAGCCCGACCACGCGCTCGGGGCGGGCCGTCGATTCGGCGATCGCGGCGATCGAGAGCGAGGATGTGTTGCTGGCTAGAATCGCGGGCGCAGAACAGTGGGCATCGAGCTCGCCGAAGAGCTCTCGCTTGAGCGCGATATCTTCGGGGACGGCCTCGATCACGAGATCGGCGTCGATCACCGCTTGGTCGAGGTCGCCCTCGAATCGCAGTCGCTCGAGGGCCTCGGACCGCTCACTCTCGCTGACCTTGCCACGCTCGACGCCCTTGGCGAGCGTCGTTTCGACCCATGCGCGGGCGTTCCGGAGCTGATCAGGATCGGCGTCGTGAAGTGTCGCCGCGTACCCACGCTGCGCCACGACCTGCGCGATGCCGCGGCCCATCGTTCCGGCGCCCACAACGGCGACGATCTGCACGGTCGGAGGCTCGATCTCGAGCGCCGCCTCATGCGAGTCCGTCTTTCGAAAAGGCTCGTCGCGCACCACTCAGCGCCCCTCGAAGCGCGGGGTCTCCTTGTTGTGGAATGCGAAGAGGCCGCGCGTCACGTCCTCCGAGCGAAAGCATTCGAGCTGGTTCTCGAGCTCGACGGCGAGCATCGTGTCGAGATCGGCGTCGAGGCTCTCGTAAACGGCGCGCTTGATGCGCGCTACCGCGAGGGGCG
>JBHEOA010000180.1:0-10197 GCA_046261835.1 Gemmatimonadota bacterium | reverse complement strand
TCATCGCAGGCGAGAAAGAGGTAGCAGGGAGCGATCTCCTCGGGCTCCGCCGCGCGGCCGAGCGGCGCGTCGGAGCCGAACTTGGCCACGTCCTCGGGCTCGAAGCTTGCGGGGATGAGGGGTGTCCAGACGGGGCCGGGCGCGACGCCGTTGACGCGGATCCCGCGGTCGACCAGGAGCTGAGACAGCGAGCGCGTAAAGGCGACGATGGCGCCCTTGGTCGCGGCGTAGTCGATCAGGTGGCCGCTTCCGCGGTAGGCGGTCACCGAGCTGCTGTTGACGATGGCGCTTCCCTCCTCCATGTGGGAGAGGGCAGCCTTCGTCATGTGGAAGAACGAGAAGATGTTCGTGCGGAAGATCCGCTCGAGATCCTCGGCGCTCACGTCGTCGAGGGTCTCGCGATGGTGCTGCTCGGCCGCGTTGTTGACCAGAATGTCGAGGCGACCGAGCTCCTCGACCGTGTCCTCGACCGCCTGCCGGCAGAGGCCCTCGTCGCCGACGTCGCCGGCGACCAGGAGGCATCGAGCCCCCTCCTCCTCGATCGCGGTGCGGGTCTCCGCGGCGTCTCCGTGCTCCTCGAGGTAGACGACCGTGACGTCGGCTCCCTCGCGCGCGAAGAGGACAGCCACCGCGCGGCCGATGCCGCTGTCGCCGCCCGTGATCAGCGCGACTTTGCCGGCGAGCTTACCCGTCCCTCGGTGCTCAGGCGCCGCGTAGCGCGGGCGCGGTCGCATGCGCGACTCGCGCCCGGGCTGTCGGGTTTGCTTCTGCGGTGGTCGCTGGCGTTTTTTCTTCTTTCCGCCCTTCTTGCTCTTGTTGGTCAGTCGGACGCCGCCTCGTTCACGCCCGCCGCGATGAGACCTCCTTCGGCGATCTCCGTCAGCTTCTCGTTGGCCGCCGACTCCTCGTCGAGCGTCTCCTGGAGAAGATCCGCCGCGTCATCGTGGCCGAGCTCCTCGGCCCACGCGCACAGAGTTCCATACGTCGCGATCTCATAGTGCTCGACCTTCTGGGCACCGGCGATCAGGATGGCATCGCGGGCCGCGCCGTTCGGCACCTCCTTGACCGCCTCCTCGCCTTCCTCGAGCAGGCCTTCCATCCCCTTGCACTTCTTGGTCGTGTGCCCTTCTCCCAACTGGGAAAAGATCTGGTCGAGTCGCTCGAGGTGACCGCGCGTCTGCTCGAGGTGGTCTTCGAGCGACTGCTTCAGCTCGTCGCTCGAGGCCTTCTCGGAGAGCTTGGGCAGAGCTTCGATGATCTGCTCCTCCCCGTCGTAAATGTCGCGCAGCTCCTTGACGAAGAGCTCCTGGAGTGAAGCCATGGTTCCCCTCCTCGAAATCGGTAAAGGCTCGAATGCCATGGACGCCCTATCCTACCGATTCGTGCCACGCGCGCAGTCGTGTGGCTTACGTCGGCAGCCGTTCCTTAACATCGGCGGCCGCGCGATGCAGGTGCGACCGCTCAAAAAAGCGATCGCGGGATGACCCCCTCGAGGGCCAGGAGGGTGCGCTTGGCATCGAGTCCGCCGGCGTAGCCGGTGAGCGTCCCCTGCGCGCCGACCAGCCGATGGCATGGAACGACGATCGGCAGGGGGTTGAGCGCGGCGGACCGACCCACCGCCCGCTCCGCCCCTGGCTCGCCGAGTCGCTCGGCGAGCTCGCCGTACGTGACCGTCTTGCCGTAGGATATTTCCGACAACGCCCTTCCATACTCTTCGGTCATGGATCGCACCGCGCGCGTCCAGGAGGTCGAAACGCGCGCCGACGCTCTTCGAAGTACTCCGCCAGTTGTCGCGCCAGGTCGTCTCCCGCCGGCGGATCCCATTCGACCAGCTCTCCCTCGCCACGGGCGATCATCTGGGTCACGGCCGCGAGCGGCGCGTCGCGCGCGAAGGTGATTCGCCGCACGGCGCCGGCGTCGTCGATCGCGGCCACGAGACGACCGACCAAGGTGTCGATCTCGCGGAGCCGGAGCGTCACCGGACCAGGATGTCGGTCGAGGGGAACCAGCGATAGAGCATGAGGTAGACGAGCACTCCCGTCACCGAGACGTAGAGCCAGATCGGAAGGGTCCAGCGCGCGATCCTCCGGTGACGGTCAAACCGTCCCCTGAGGGCCCGCGACAGAGTGATCAGCGCGAGCGGCAGGACCAGCGCCGCCAGCGGAACGTGGGTGGAGAGGATCGCGAAGTAGAGGACCCGCGGCCAGCCCGCCGTGGTGAACCGGGTCGACCCAGCCTCGAGATGGTAGACGATGTACGACGCAAGGAACGCCGCCGAGACGATCAGCGCGCCGATCATGCACGCCCTGTGGTAGGGCACCTTGCCCCGCCGGATCATCGCGAAACCGACCAGCAGGAGCGCAGCGGCGGTCGCGTTGAGGGTCGCGTTGAGGGCGGGGAGATCGTGGAGCCCGATCACCGACGCGCCAGAACGATAGCGGCCACGAGTGTGACGACGGCGAAACCGGCGCTCACTGTCCATGCCAGCGCCGGGTCGATCTCTGCGATTCCCTCGCCGCCGTAGAGCGCGCCCCGGAACGCCGCAAGCCCATAGGTCACCGGATCGAGGCGCATGAGGAACCGGAGCCCGGGCGACGCTCCGTGCAGCGGGAACAGTGCCCCGGAGAGAAACCAAAGCGGCATGAGCATGAGGTTCACGATCCCGTGGAATCCCTGCATCGACTCCATTCTCCACGCCAGGATGAACCCCAGCGCGGTGAGGGACAGAGCCAGCGTTCCGAGTGCGACGAGTGCCAGCGCGAGGCCATGCGGTGCAAGCGGGATTCCGACGAGAGGCGCGAGCGGAAGTAGGAGCGCGCCCTGGAGCAGGGCGACCGTCGTTCCGCCGAGAACCTTGCCGACGACGATCGCGGCCCGCGACACCGGCGCGACCAGGACGCCCTGGAGGAATCCCGCACGACGATCCTCGATGAGCGAGAATGTCCCCACGATCGCGGTCAGCAGAACGACGAATACGACGGTGCCTGGAAAGAGGTACTCGACGGCGTCGACGCTAGCCGGCATCCCGATCGGATGGAAAGACCGCGCCAGCCCGAAGCCGATCAAGATCCAGAAGAGGAGCGCGGTCGCGAACGTGCTGAGCGCGCGGGTTCGGTCGCGGTAGAACCGGATGCACTCGCGCCACCAGAGGCTCGCGGCGGGGAGCGCGAAGGTGGTCATCGGCCGGGCTCGATCGGCGCCCAGAAGCGATGGCCCGTCCGATGCACGAAGACATCCTCGAGGGTGGGCTTCCCCACCGTGATCGACCGGATCTCGCCAGGAAAGGCTTCGGCCAGGCGTGGGACGAAGGCGGCCCCGTCGGGGCGCTCAATCCGAACCGATCCGTCGAGAACTACCGCGCCGACCTCGAATCGCTCCCGGATCGCCGACGCGAGGCGAGCGGGATCGTCGGCTTCGAGGAGGAGGACGTCGCCACGGATCTCGCCCTCGAGCTCGCGGGGAGTGCCGAGCGCGACGAGATGACCCTCATCGAGGATCGCCACTCGATCGCACCCTTCGCCTTCGTCCATGAGGTGGGTCGTCACGAGGACCGCGACCTCTTCCCGCTCGCGCAGGGACTCGAGGTGATTCCAGACGTCGCGCCGCGCGGCGGGATCGAGTCCCGCCGTCGGCTCGTCGAGGAGCAGGACCTCGGGCTCGTGAAGGAGCCCCTTGGCGATCTCGACTCTCCGGCGAAGCCCACCGGAGAGCACCTTGACGCGGTCGCCGGCACGGTCGGCGACGCCCAGACGCTCGAGCGCGTGGTCGATTCGCTCGGCGAGCGGGCGACCCCGAAGGCCGTAGAGGTGACCATGGTGGCGCAGGTTCTCCCGCGCGGTCAGCTGGACGTCGAGGCTCGGGCTTTGGAACACCACGCCGATCGCGCGCCGCACCCGAGCCGGTTCCCGCGCGACGTCAGCCCCCGCGACGCGCGCGCGCCCGGCGATGGGCGAGAGGAGGGTGGCCAGGACGTGGAGGAGGGTCGTCTTGCCGCCGCCGTTGGGGCCCAGCAGGCCGAAGAGCTCGCCGCGCCGCACTGTAAACGAGACGCCGCTCAGGGCCTGGCGTCCGTTGTAGCGGTGGCTCAATCCCTCGACCTCGACGACGGCTTCGGTCACGGAACCGAGGTGCGGTCGAGGACGAGAAGGAAGAAGAGGGCCGGCAGGTAGGTCACGGATGCGAGCAGGAGCCGACGCGCAGCGCTGCGCCCCCGCCGCAGCGCGAGGGCGAGGCCGAACGCCGCGAACCCGACGCCGAGGGCGAGAGCTCCGAAGAAGTAGATCGCGCCGGCCAGGCCGAGAACGGTCGGGACGAGGCTGACGGGGACCAGCGCCAGGGTCGCCAGCGCGACTTGGCGCGCGGTCGATTTGCCGCCCGGATCGACGACCGGCAGCATTGGAAAGCCGGCGCGGGCGTAGTCCTCGCGGTACATCCAGGCGATCGCGAGGAAATGCGGCAGCTGCCATAGGTAGAGGATCGCGAAGAGCGCCCATGCGCCGGCGTCCACCGATCCCGTCGCCGCCGTCCAGCCCATGACAGGCGGGATCGCGCCCGGCACCGCCCCCACCAGCGTGTTGAGCTCGGTGCGGCGCTTGAGCGGAGTGTAGGCGCCGAGATAGAGCACGATGGTGGCGAGGCCGAGCGTGGCGGTCAGGACGTTGACCGTGCCAGCGAGCGTCGCGACCCCGGCCGCGCTCAAGGCCAGGCCAACGGCGAGCCCCATGCGGGGGGTGATCCGGCCGGCCGCGACCGGCCGTGAGGCGGTTCGCCGCATGAGCGCATCGGCCCCTCGCTCGACCACCTGGTTGAGCGCCGCGGCGCCGGCGGAGGCGAGGGCTGTCCCCAGCAGGGTCAGCGCGAGGCGGGTGAGGTCGATGCCGCCGCGCGCGCCCAGCACGTACCCCGCCGCCGTCGTGACGAGGACGAGCGTGGTGATCCGCGCCTTCGTGAGGACGAGCCAGTCGCTCACCGCGCGCCTACACGGATCGGCTCGAGCGGGGGGTGCACGGGAAACGGAGCCGGTCGGACCCGCCGCCGTGTACGGAGGGCCAGTACGACCGAGGTGGCGAACAGGCAGGCGCCCGTGCCGAGGTGCGCGGTCGCCACCCAGGGGTGCTTGTGAGCGAGGACCGTCCAGCCGCCGAGACCGATCTGGCCCGCGACGAGGATCGCCAGCAAGAGCGCCGGGTGAAGGAGCCAGGACTCGTCGCGGTGGTCCCGCCACGCACGGGAGACGACCCACAGGACGGCAAGCGCCACGACGACCGCCCCGACGCGGTGCGCGAAGTGGAGCGCGACGGGCTGCGAGTCGAGCGGCGGGACGAGCTGTCCGTAGCTGAGCGGAAACGTCGGAATCGCGAGCCCCGCGCCTACATGGCGGACCCAGGCCCCCAGGAGGATCTGGAGCCATACGAGGAGAGCCAACCCCATGGCTAAGGTCGCCAGCGCAGGTGTCCGGCGATCGATCCGCTGCGGTAGCTCGCCGGCTCGCGCCCAACCGCGCGAGCAGGCGAGCGCGATCGTCACGGTTAGTGCGAAGACGAGTTCGGCGAGCGCGGCGTGACCGATCGAGACCGGGTCAGGGAGCCGCAGGAGGACCGTGAGGCCGCCGAGCAACCCCTGAACCCCGACACCCGCGACCGCCGCCCACCCGAGCCGTCGCACCCAGGCCCTCGGTTCCGCCCGCTGGAGCCAGATGCCCTGGATCACGATCATTAGGCCCACCACCGAGGCGATGATCCGGTGGCCGTGCTCGTAGAGCACCCCGCCTCTCATCTCGGGCATGATCTGACCGAACGAGAGCGGCCAGTCGGGTACCGCGAGCCCCGAGCCGGTGCTCGTCACCATGCCGCCCGCGATCAGCAGCACGAAGGTCGCGATCGCGACGAGCTTGGTGGCGCGGCGCAGCCAGGGACGCGCGGCGGCGGTCGGGGACGTCATGAGGCTCCTGGGTCGCGGGCCGGACTGAGGGTGGAAGCACGATCAAGCTACACCCTCAGCGCCTCGTCGCCAGAATCTCGACATCGACCCCCTCGCTGGCATGGACGAGGGGCGACCCCCTCGGCGGCGGAATCCTCGACGCAGCGAGCAGCGTCTCCTCCAGCGACTCGATCGCAGCTGCGCGCAACGGGTAGGGTCGGTGGCGCACCTCGGTCGTCCAGACGCGGCCCCGACGAACGACGTGAAAGCGGTATCGCTCGACCAGGAAGTGCTCGAGGGTACCGGGCGTCGCCGGTCCCAGCGGTGCACCCATTTGAACCCCGACCCGGAATCGGGCCTCCTCCCCGATTCGATCGTGGCCGTACTCCGCCAGCTTGCCCTCGCTCTTCATCCACATTCGCGCGCGATGGTAGGGCAAGCGGTAGGCCGCGCGCGCGCCCATCACCGCCAGCGGTGATGCGGCATCGAGCGCGAAGAACCAGATCGCCGGCTCGCCGCTCAGGGTGACGTAGGTCCGGACATTCGTCTCGAGAAAGCCGAGGCGGAAGGGGAGACGTCTGTAACGGAGCCCTTCGATCCGAAACGCGACGATCCCGACCCAGGCCGTTCCTTCCCGCGCGTCGAGCTGGAGCGGCGCAGGCACCAGGGGCCGGATCGCTTCCGGAGGATAGGGCCAATGAAGGAACACCAGGTCGCGCCACGCCTGGCGTCCGATCCCCGCGGGTCTCACACGACGATGCGCACGTTCCCGCCGTCGACCGAGAGCGCGGCTCCGTTGACGAACGAGGCCGCGTCGCCACACAGAAACGCGATCGCCGCCGCGATCTCCTCGGGCTCGCCCATTCGCCCGATCGGGATTCCCGCAGCCACGCGATCGAGGATCTCGCGCCGATCGACGCCCCGCTCGTCCGCGAGCCGGTCGGCGAGACCGCCTTCGGCGGTCCACGAAGGCGACGCCACCGGTCCCGGGCAGACGGCGTTGACCGTGATTCCCTCGCGGGCGTACGTGTCGGCCAGGACCATCGTGAGACCGAGGAGCGCGGCCTTGGTCGTCGCGTAGTGCGGCCAGCGCGCCGAGGGACGTTTCCCCGCGCTCGAGGCGACGTTGACGACCCGTCCCCAGCCGCGACGGCGCATGGCGGGCAACGCGCGGCGGCAGCAGCGGACGGCACTCATCACGTTGAGCTCCCAGTCGCGCGCCCACTCCTCGTCGGGAACCTCGTCGAAGCGCGCCATGGAGGCACGGCCCACGTTGTTGACCAGGATGTCGATCACGACGCCGTCGCCATCGAGGCGATCGAAGAGCCCATCGATCTCGGCCGGAAGCCCGAAATCGCACTGCTCGCTTCGCGGCTCGAGGCCCACCGCGGCGACCGCGCGCCTCGCCTCCTCGAGGTCGGACGCCCCGCGGGCGCTCAGCACGACGCGCGCGCCGCGACTCGCCAGCGCCACCGCGGTCGCACGGCCGATTCCGCGACTCGATCCGGTCACGAGGGCCGTCCGGCCAGCCAGCTCGCTCACTCAAGGTTCCTGGTAGCCGACGACGCGCGCGCGAAACGCCCCGCCTGGGGTCGTCGGCACGACCGCCACGACTCGCCGGGTTTCGCCGCCGGCCAAATAGTCGATCACGCTTTGGACCGTGGCCTCGCCGTCTTCGCCTGTTGTCTCGACGACGACCTGAACGGCCGCGCGATCTCCTGCGTTCGTCACATCGACCGGTACGTAAGACTGACTTCCATCCTCTCGCACCTCGACCGCGACGACCACGGCCCTCAAGCGCGGCGGCGCCTCTGAGCGCACCGCGTCGTACGCGAGGTACCCCGCCAGGAGGAGGGTCAGACCCGCGCCGACTGCGGCTGCTACGTACGAGAACGCGGTCGGCTCATCGCCCTTCGGGTCGGCCACGACTACTGCTCGGCCACCAGGACGCGTCCCGCCGCGGCGCCGAGCGTCGTCACGTAGCCCAGGACGACCGTCATCGCGAGCTGGACGTCGAAGGGGGTCGAGGCGCTCACGTGTCCGTAGGCATGGATGAATGCGAATGACACCATCAGGGAAATCAAGTACGAGACGAAGGTCTCCGCCAGGGGGTTTCCCAGGACCCCCTCGTAGCAATGGGGAGGCCGATCGGCGAAATCGGCGAGAAAGACGATGACCTGCGAGGAGAGGATCGAGAAGACCACGATGAGCGGCAGCAGCGCTGGCGCCGCCTCGATCGTCATCTTCCGGACCTCTTCGGTGGGAGCGATGTTGAAGGCGAAGAAGACCGCCCCGACCAGGGTGGCGAAGATCTTCTGGAGGTCCTGGGGCAGCGCGTGGATGTGGCGATCGATCCGCTCGGAATGGGACCGCGTTCGGAGCTGCGTGATCGCGATCGAAGCGCCGATCGCGCAAGGCACGGTCTCGATTCCCACGATGCGCGCCATGACCGCGAGGGGCATCGCGTCCGGCCTGAGACGGCCGAGGATCAGCAGGGTCATGGCGGCGCAGACGACCGAGACGCCTACGACGATCGGGATGTCGAGGCCGAGCCGGCCCGCGACCCCGCGCCGGAATCCGCTGAAGAGGAGCCCCAGGAGGACGATGGGTACGGTGACGGCGAGAATGACGAGGACGAGCCAGGACGGCGTCGTCTCCCCCAACGACCACATCTCCATTGTGTAGAGGAGCGGGAGCGCTCCGAGGAGCGCTCCCGCCGCAGCGCGCAGGACGCTGTCGCGGTCGTGGGCCGCAGCGGTGTGCGCGGCGCTAGCTCTTCTTCTTGCCACCCGGCTTCTTCTTGCCACCCGACTTCTTGCGACCCGATCCCGACTTCTTGCCTCCTCCCTCCTGCTTGTTCACGGTCGCCCAGGCGCGCCGCTCGGCCTCCTTCCCGGATACGCCCTTCTTCTTGTACTGCTTCTCGATCTTCTCCGCCTTGCGCTTCTGTTTTCCCGTATACGACGACTTGTCGCCTTGCGGCATCGTGGCACCTCCTTCTCGAGTTTCGAGCGGCGAGGGAGCACCGCGAAGCGAAGCTCGCGAGTCACAGACGGCTCGGCGATTTCAGGATACATCAGCCTGCTCGTCACGACTGTCCGTGTCCTGACAGCCAAGCACGTGCCGCGCGTGAGCTCGAAACAATGGCAGGGCCGGGCCCTGGAAGCCGCGAGCGCGGCGGATCGGCTAGTGGTGATGGGGCTCGGTCATCGCCGCCAGCTTCTCGGTCTCGGGGTCGGTCGGCAGCCCGGCGGCGATAGCCACCGCGGGGAACGCGCTGAGGAAAAGGATGAAGCAAATCCCGAAGAGGCCCGAGACGCCCAGCGCCACGGACGCCTCGATCCAGCCGAATGCGACGCGATCGCTGATCACCCCGGGGGCCACCAGCAGGAAGTGGAGCAGCCACAGCCCAATCAGGCTGACGAGGCTGAAGGCGGTGAGAAGCGACGGAGTCCGCTTGGACTTGACGCTCAACAGACCGATGAACGGCACGATGAACACGGCCGCGAAGACGATCGTGGCGATTGGCTGATACGTCCCCCAGATCCGCATGTCGACGAAGTGCGTCTCCTCGGGCAAGCGCCCGTACCAGATCACCAGGTATTGCGCGAAGAACAGGTACGTCCAGAAGACGGTGAAGGCAAAAACCAACTTCCCCAGATCGTGAAGCGTACGCGGCCCGATGAGCGTCGAGAAGCTCCTGTATGGACGAATGAGGCAGGTTACGATCGCCAGCGTCCCCAGCGCCGCCAGGAAATGGCTCATGAAGATCCACGCGCCGAAGAGGGTCGAGAACCAGTGGGGGTCGACCGACATGATCCAGTCCCAGACCGTGACGGTCCACAGGAGCGCGTAGAGGACGCAGAGTGCCGGGGCCAGCTTGTCGCGCACGCGGTGAGATCGATCGATCTCCTCGTCGAGGCCGCGCCATCCCGAGGTCAGGCGGTGGTACAGGCTGCGGCGCCATCCGCTGACCCGCTCACGGAACCGACCCAGATCGGGACGCAGTGACCAGTAGACGAACGCCAGCGCGAAGGTGTAGAGGATCGCAACGCCGGCCGCCTGGCGGGTAACGAAGAAGCCCTGGTTCAGGTACGCCTCCTTCACGGGAATCGGATGAACGACCCACTCGTAGACGTGCTCCATCCCGAAGAAGAGGAGCAGCATGAGGAGGAAGGACACAGGCAGGAACGCCGTCGACGCCTCGGCCAGTCGTCGCACGGGGCGGATCCAACGCCCGTTGGCGGCATGAGAGGCCGCGGAAACGACCGCGCCCGC
>JBHEOA010000179.1:0-11976 GCA_046261835.1 Gemmatimonadota bacterium | reverse complement strand
CACGCGACTCTCGCGTGGGACTCGAACGTCGAGGGACGCCGCGCTCAGCGGCCGGCCGTCGACACCGACTTCGATCCCGAGCTTGAAGCCGGTCCCGCCGTCGTTCCCCGCGAGGTAGAACGCGTTCGGTCGTGCACCGCCCGCCAGCGTTCCGCTCACCGCTATCGAGTCGCGGTCCCAGCCCGTCACGCGGACCGAGCCTTCCAGGTTCATGATGCGAAGCGACACACCGTCAGGGGCGGTGGCGCGGCTGGCCCGGATCGGGGTCTGCGCGACCAGAGATTCTGGAGCCAGGAACACCAGGCCGACGGCGAGACAGCCGATGACGACCCGGCCGCGGGCGGGCTCGATGCGCGGCCTCAACTGTCCTCCGCGGCCCGGACCGCCCGCTCGACGAGATCGGCTTTCTTGCGATGGGTCGAGACCAGCATCCGTGCGAGCTCCTGGTTACCGGGGTCCTGTTCCAGCGCGGCTTCGAGCTCGGCGATCGCGACATCGATGACGGCCAGGTTCCGCTGAACGATCGCCATCGTCTCGGGCGGCAGGTCCTGGGCTTCGAGGGAACGGAGAAGTTCTTCCGTCGAGGGCCCGGCGCCCGGCTCCACGACCTGGGTGTCGGTGGGCTCGAGTCCCTTGAGCTTGCGTGCCATGGCGCTGTCCGCCTGGCGGAGAACGAACGTCGTGATCGCCGCGGTCACGATGACGAGGGCGAGCGCCGCGGCGACCAGCCACAACGGCCGGAGCCGCCCCGTCAGGGGAAAGACCCGGGTCCCCCTCATAAGGTGCGGTTCGTCGAGCGCGGCATCGATCGATGGCCACAAGTCGCGGGGCGGCTCGATCGAGCGTGGAAGCGCGGCTGCTCGCTCGAAGAGCTCGCGCCAGGCAGCCGCCTCGGCGCCGCAGGCTGCGCACGCTTCGAGGTGGGCAGCCACAACCGCACGCTCTTCATGGGACAGCCCGCCCTCAAGGTAGACGTCCAGTCGCTCGCGGATTTCGTCGCAGGTCATCCCGTCAACGCCTCGCGCAAGAGCCGACGCGCACGATGGAGCTGGGCCTTGCTCGTGCCGACGGCGACCCCGGTCATCGTGGCGATCTCTTCATGCCGATATCCCTCGATGTCGTGGAGCACGTAGACCGATCGCGCTTTGACCGGAAGCCCGGCGATCGCGCGCTCCAGGTCGATCCCGGTCGCGGCATCGCCTGGGTCGACCCGTCCGTGAGGAGGGTCGGCGAACGGGAGCACCCGCTGCTCGCGTCGGCCGGTCGCGCGACGCTCGCCGAGCGCGGCGTTGACCGCGATCCGGTAAAGCCACGACCCGAAAGCGCTCTCGCTGCGGAACGATGCGAGCCGGCGCCACGCCAGCACGAAGGCGTCCTGCGTCAGCTCCTCGGCGCGCACGCGGTCTCCCGACAGGCGTAGGCACACGGCATAGACTCGCCCCACGTGGGCGCGGTACAGCGCCTCGAACGCGGCTCGGTCCCCCGTCCGCGCGCGCGACGAGTTTGTCGCTCTCATGGTCTGACGCGTCTGGAATCGGGCCTCCCGCACCCACTTTGGGATGCCGATCGACCACCGAAGGTTGAAATGGCGGGGAGTGCGTCAACTCGGTCGATTTCTAGGAGATGCCTCGACGGCTAGGAGCCGGAGGCGAGGCGCTGGAAGCGTTCATCTCAGGTTGGGCCTGGCTCGACTCTGGGTCGGCGACGTGAAAGAAGCAACCTGCCCCCTGCCGAAATGGACCGCAATAGGTGGGAGCGTTCTAGCCGGGGCAGACGCTCCTCTATATACTGCCGATCTGCATGATGATCATCGCCAACCCCCGGGCCGGTCACGGCGCAGGCACCGGGAACCTCGAGAGCTTGCGCGCTCTGATCCGGCGCCACGGCCTCGACTGCACCGCCGTCCCCACCGAAAGGCCGGGCCACGCGACCGAGCTGGCTCGCACGTTCGCCCAAACGAACGGCTCACGCCTGGCGGTCATGGGGGGCGACGGCACGATCTCGGAGGTCGTTCAGGCACTGGCCGGGTCGGACGTCGAGCTGGCGGTCCTGTCAGTGGGGACGGGCAACGACGTCGCGCGAAGCCTGGGCCTGCCGATGAACGACCTGGAAGCCGCGCTCGAGATCGCGATCGAAGGCCGCCCCCGACCGGTCGATGTCGGACGCGAGCGCGATCGCGACTTCATCTCGGTCCTGGGGGTGGTTTTCCCGGCACTCGTCGCCTACGAGGCCAACCGCATGACCTTCCCCCGAGGTTCGGCCGCTTTCTTCGTGGCCGTCTACAAGGCGCTCCACCGCCTGCGGGCTGTTCCCCTTTCGATCGAGCTCGACGACGTAGTGATCGAGCGCGAGTGTGTCGCGGTGATGGTCCAGAACACTCCCTACACGGGGGGAGGGCTCCACATGGCGCCTACCGCGAGAGTCGATGACGGGATGCTCGACGTCGTAGTCGTCGAGCGGATCGGCAAGCTCGACCTCATGATCAACTTTCCCAAGGTGTACCGGGGGCGTCACTTCGAGCACCCGAGCTTTTCCCTTCACCGAACGCGTTCGGTCACGATCCGTTCGGAGGAGCCGCTCGAGAAGATGTTCGACGGTGATCTCTGCGGCTGGACGCCGGTCGAGGCGACGGTCGTCCCCGGCGGCCTCCAGGTCGTCCTGCCCCAATAATGGACCGGATCGCCGGCTTTCTCCGCGGCAAGCGTCTCCTGGTGACGGGCGCCACCGGATTCCTCGGCCAACCACTGCTCGAGAAGATCCTCTGGACCGCCCCCGACGTCGATCGGATCTACGTTCTGATCCGACCCAAGCGACCATTCGGCGGCGAGATGCTGAATCCGCAGGAACGGCTCGAGCGCGAGATCTTCCCCTCCAGCGTTTTCGACCGGCTGCGGGACCGCCACGGCGACGACTTCGACTCGTTCCTCGCCGAGAAGGTGATCGCCGTCGCCGGCGACATCTCGCGCGAGAACCTGGGCTTCGACCCCGCCGAGCGATCCGATCTGGCGCGTACGCTCGACGTCATCGTCAACAGCGCGGCGGTCGTCTCGTTCGACGCTCCGCTGGATCAGGCGTTCGAGCTCAACACGTTGGGCTCCGGGCGCGTCGCCGCCTTCGCCGCCGAGTGCGACCACGCGATGCTGATCCACGTCTCGACCGCCTACGTCTGCGGCGCGACCAACGCCACGATTCCCGAGACGATCCATCATCAGGCCCCACCCGGTACGCTCGAGCCCTACCCCGCGCGGCAGTTCACCGACTTCCAGCTCGACCTCGATCACATCCGCGGCCTCATCGACCACGTCCAC
The DNA here is from genome assembly GCA_046261835.1 of Gemmatimonadota bacterium. Classification (GTDB taxonomy): domain Bacteria; phylum Gemmatimonadota; class Gemmatimonadetes; order JACCXV01; family JAHWKZ01; genus JBHEOA01. Next base: position 8,668 of record JBHEOA010000179.1, on the reverse strand, counting down.
GAGGAGGGACGCAGCACCGAGGTCCGTCGGGAGCTGATCGAGGCCCTGGTCCGCCGCTCGCGCGGCAAGAAGTCGCAGCGAACCGAGCCGCGCCGCCAGATCGTCGAGAACCTGCGGAAGAAATGGATCGAGCATCGGCTCGTCGATGTCGGCATGACGTGGGCCCGCCAGAGAGGATGGAACGACACGTATACGTACACCAAGGCGCTTGGAGAGCAGATGGTGCTGCGAAACCGCGCCATGGTACCGACCGTCATTCTGCGCCCGGCGATCATCGAGTCGAGCCTGCTCGAACCCTCACCCGGTTGGCTGGATGGGCTCAGGATGGCCGATCCCCTGATCGCCGCCATCGGCAAGGGTAGACTGCGCTCGCTGCCGCTCGATCCCCAGGTCACGCTCGACATCGTGCCTGCCGACATGGTCGTCAACGCGCTCCTCGCCTCGATCCCCAAGATCGCCGAAGACGGAGGCCTGGCGGTCTACCAGGTCGCGACCGGTTCGCGCAACCCGGTGCGGATGCACGAGCTCCACGAGCTGATCGTCGGTTACTTCCAGGCCAATCCGATGCTCGACAAGGAAGGCCGGCCCATCGAGGTCAAGCCGCTCAAGTTTCCGAGCGCGGAGCGGTTCCGCCGCGAATACAAGCTCAAGGCGCTGCCGCTCGAGGCCACCGAAAAGATCCTGGAGCAGCTGATCGAGCGGGGTGTGGCCTCGAGCCGGGCCCAGAAGTTCAAGCGCCAGGCTGCAGCCAACAGAGCCGCGATCGACAAGCTCTTCTACTATGGCGAGCTGTACCTGCCGTACCTCAACCTCGATTGCCGCTTCGATGTCTCCCGCATGATGGAGCTGCACACGTGGCTGGAGGACGAGGAGCGGCGCCGCTACAACTTCGACGTCACGCGCCTCAACTGGCGCCACTACATCCAGGTCCACATCGCCGGCGTCAAGAAGTACATCCTCAAGGCCGAGCGCTCGGGGACGCTGGAACTCGACGACGAAGCCGCCGCCGAGCGGGAGGGCGTCGCCACGATCGTCGACATCCTCGAGCACGCCGTGCAGCGGTACCCCGATCTCATGGCGCTCCAGATCCGCCACGAAGGGGAGTTGCGGGGCTACACCTTCCGCGAGCTGCGCGAGGCCGCGCGCTCGGTCGCCGGACGACTCAAGGCGCTCGGCCTGGCCAAGGGTGACCGCGTGGTTCTCTGGTCCGAGAACCGGCCCGAGTGGGGTGCTGCGTACTTCGGCGCCTCGACCCTGGGCCTCGTCGTGGTGCCGCTCGACGCCCAGACCTGGCCGCGCGAGGTATGGTCGACGGCGCGCTTCACCGGGACCCGGGCGATCCTCGCATCGCGGGCGTGCTTCCAGCGCGTGCCGCCCGAACAGATCGAAGCCAACGAGGGTGCAGCGCGGCCGCTTTCCGTGCTCGAGGTCGACGTCGAGTGCCGGCCCCTGGCAATCGAAGACTTCCCGCGCACGACGGCCGCCGGTGCGGCGGCAGCAGGCGCGCCGCCGCTCCCCGACCGCGACGTGGTGGCCGTCGCTCCCGACGACCCCGCGTCGATCATCTTCACCACCTCGACCGCGGTCGATCCCAAGGGGGCGGTGCACACGCATCGCAACTTCCTCAACAATCTCTTCGGTGTGAGCCGCTACCTCGGCCCGCGCGAAGGCGATCGCTTCCTCTCCGTGCTCCCGCTCTACCACGCGCTTGAGTTCACGTGTGGCTTTCTCGCTCCGATCTACCGCGGAGCCAGCGTCACCTACGCTCGCTCGCTCAAGCCCAAGGTGATCATCGAAACGATGCGCGAGACCGGCACCTCCATCATGCTCGGGGTGCCAACGCTCTACGCGTTGATCCGCGACGACATCGAGCGGCGCATTCTGCGGGATGAGCCACGCCGCCCGCGCATCGTTGAGACGACCCGTCAAATCGCGCGCCGGCTCAAGAGCGACCTCGTCGCGCGACAGATCGCGGCGCGGGTTCGCGAGGAGCTGGGCGGCCGAATCCGCGTCTTCGTCAGCGGCGGCTCGGCGCTGGGCGAGGACCTCTATCTCGCGTATCGGGAGCTAGGGCTCACGCTCTACGAGGGCTACGGCCTCACCGAGACGGCCCCGGTCCTGACGGTGAACCCGCTTCACAGGAGCCGCGCGGGGTCGGCGGGCAAGCCGCTTCCCGGGATCGAGCTGCGCCTTTACCACACGAACTCCGAGGGGATCGGCGAGATCATCGTCCGTTCGCCGAGTCTGATGACCGGCTATTACAAGAATCCGCGCGCGACGAAGCGGGCGATCGTGGATGGTTGGTTCCACACTGGTGATCTGGGCTGGGTCGACACCGACGGCTACCTCTATATCACCGGTCGCATCAAGGACGTCATCGTGACCGGTGCCGGAAAGAACGTGTACCCGATGGACCTCGAGGCGATCTATCGCGAGCTCGTACTGGGGATCCGCGAGATCGCTGTCGTCGGCGTGCCGAGCGGGTTGACCGAAGACGTCCACGCGGTCGTCGTCCCCGATCGCGACGTGCTGGGAGAGCTGCCCGAAGAGGAGGTGCGTAAGACAATCCAGCGCCGCATCCAGGCGGTGGGACGCGAGCTTCCCAGCTATCACCGGCTCCAGCAGGTCCATCTGTGGGACGCTCTGCCGCGTGACAAGGAAGACCGGCTCGATCGCGAGGCGATCCGCAAGCGGGTGGGCGAAAGAGCGCCGGCCGGCGAGCTGAGACCGACCCGTCCTTCGACGGACGCCGGTCGCGACCGGGAGGCGGTCCTCCTCAGGGAGCTCTCCCGCCTCGCCCGGGTGCCCGAGGAGGAGATCGGGCGCGGGACCCATCTCTACGACGACCTCGGCCTCGATTCACTGCTCGCGATCGAATTGCTACTCTTCCTCGAGCACGAGTTCGGCGTGTCGCTCGAGGACGAGGTCGCGGCGCGGCTCGAGACGGTCGGCGATCTCCTCGCAGAGATCGAAGCGCGCCTCAGCGAGCCGGACCCGGCCTCGGGCGGCGGTCCCGCTCCCAGCCGGCGAGCGGCGATCCGGTCAGCGCTTCCTCATGACGAGCGGCGGGCCGTGCACCGTTGGCTCTTCGGCGCCTTCCGCACCGGCGCCAAGACGCTCTATCGCGCCTGGTTCGACCTCGAGGTCGAGCATCCCGAACGGCTGCCGCGCGAGGCCCCCTACCTGATCGCCGCAAACCACGCCAGCCACCTCGACGCCCCGGCGGTCTTGTCGGCGGTCGAATTCGCCCGCGGCCGCCGCGCCGCGCGCAAGCTCCACGTGCTCGGCGCGCGCGACTATTTCTTCGACACTCGCCTCAAGGGGTGGTTCTTCTCGACCTTCCTCAACGCCGTCCCGATCGAGCGGGAGGAGACCTCGCTCTCGGGCTTGCGCACCGTCAAGTCGATCCTGGCGAGCGGCGAAGCGGCGCTGATCTTCCCCGAGGGGACCCGCTCGCGCAGCGGCGAGATTCAGCCCTTCAAAGCCGGCCTCGGCCTCCTCGCCTGGGAGCTCCAGGTGCCGATCGTTCCTGTGCACATCGAGGGCACCCACGAGGCGCTGCCCGTCGGCAAGCACGTCCCCCGCAAGAACCGCGTGCGCGTCACGTTCGGTGAGCCGGTCACGATGGACCAGTACCGTGAGCTCGCCAAGGCGGTCCCGCCCGACGAGCTGTACCGCAGGATCGCCGCCGACGTGAGGCGACGGATCGTCGCGCTCGGCGACGGTGTCCATCCGGCCGGGCGCGGCGCCGCTCTCTCTCGTCCCGAGACCGACGGGACGGGATGACCCGACCGGCGGCGTTCTTCGACGTCGACGGCACGCTCGTCGCCTCCAACATCGTTCGCTACGGAATCGAGATCCGGACCCAACGGATGTCGCCGCTTGGGAGGCGCGCCTGGACCGCGGCGTACCTCCCGCGCGTGCCGTGGCTCCTCGCTCTCGACGCGGTGAGTCGCGAGGCGTTCCAGCGCTCCTTCTATCGGATTTACGCGGGACTCGACCCCGACGAGCTTGCGTGTCGAGCGGAACGGCTCTTCGAGGAGTTCGTTCGTCCGCGCATCCGACCGCAGGCCGCGGCGCGCGTCGCCTTTCATCGTGATCGCGGCGACCAGGTGGTCCTGGTGTCGGGCTCGGTCGAGCCGATCGTGCGTCCGCTGGCGAGCCATCTGAGGGTGGACGAGGTCCTGGCCGCGCGGCTCGAGACGCGCGAGGGTCGGACCACGGGCGGGCTCGAGAACGGAGCGTTGGCCGGGGAGCGCAAGGCGGAAGCGGTGGCGGGCTTCGCTGCGGAGCGGGAGGTCGACCTCGGTGCTTCGTACGGCTATGCGGATTCGCTCGACGACGCGGCGATGCTCGAGCGCGTCGGCCATCCAGCCGTCGTCAATCCGGGGCGAAAGCTCGAGCGGCTCGCGCGCGACCGCGGGTGGGATGTCTACCGCTGGCCTGCTCCGGCTGACTTCGGCCTCAGGCCCGCGTGATGCGGGCGATTCAGTACGTTCGCAGTGTCCCCCGCTACCTCGCTGTCCGCTCGTTGGGCCGGTGGTGGGAAGGCGCGGCGACGTCGCGACTCGCGCCCGTGCGCTTCACCCGGATCGCGGAGCCGCCGCTGCCAGGCCCGCGATGGGCGCGGGTGCGGCCGCTTCTCGCCGGCGTCTGCGGCTCCGATCTCGCCACCGTCACGGCTTCGGGGTCGACCTACTTCGCGCCCTTCACGTCGATGCCGTTCGTCCTGGGCCACGAGGTGGTGGGCGAGGTCGTGGAGACCGGCCCCGAGGTGGCGCGCGTCCGGGTCGGCGATCGGGTGGTGCTCTTCCCTCCGCTCCACTGCGAGGTTCGCGGGATCGAACAGAAGTGCGCCCCGTGTCGCGCCGGGATGGTCGGCCACTGCACCAACGTGACGCGCGGGATGATCGCGCCCGGGATCCAGACCGGGTTCTGCCGTGACACCGGGGGTGGGTGGGGCGAGTCGCTGGTCGCTCACGATGTCCAGCTCTTCCCCCTCCCGGCGAGCCTCTCCGACCGGACGGCGGTCCTGGTCGAGCCCCTGGCGTGTTGCTTCCATGCGGTCGAGCGCGCGGTCGTACCCGACGGGGCGACGGTCCTCGTCCTGGGGGTCGGGTCGATCGGGGCGCTCACGCTGGTGGCGCTCAGGGCGATCGCCCGGCCCGTCCGCGTCGTCGCAGTGGCCAAGTACCCCCATCAGATGCGGGCCGCGCAGGAGCTCGGCGCGGACCTCGTCGTGAACGCTGGTTCCGGAATGCGCGAAGAGCTCGCGCGCGCGCTCGGTGCCGAGCTCTACCATCCCGAGATCGGTCCTCCCAGCGTCCTCGGGGGCGCCGACGTCGCGTTCGACTGCGTTGGAAGCGGGCGCACGATCGACGACGCGATGCGCTTTACGCGCGCGCGGGGCGCCGTTATCGTCGTCGGAATGCCGGGCATAGCGGAGGGCATCGACTGGACGGCCATGTGGCACAAGGAGCTCACCGTGCGCGGCAGCTACACCTCGCACCCGGCGGCATTCGACCGGGCGATCGACCTCGCCGCCGAGATGGACGGGCGGCTCGCTCTGTTCGTCGGTGGGGTGTTCGGCCTCGAGGCGTGGAAGGACGCTCTCGGCGCGGCGCTCGACACCGGCCGCTCGGGCATCCTCAAGACGGCGTTCAGGCCCTGAGTGTGATGAAGAAGTACCTGACGTACAGCGGTAATACCTTGATCGAAGCCGAGCTACCCGACTCGGCCACGATCCTCTACCCGCCGCCTCCGATCCCAGGATTCCCCAGGAGCGAGGTCGCAGCCACGGCTCGGCGCGCGTTCCAGAATCCGGTCGGCATGCCGCCGCTGTCCGAGCTTGTCGGTCCCGGCTCGCGCGTGACGATCGCTTTCGACGACAACTGCCAGCCGTTTCCGGCAACGGGACGACCCGACTTTCGCGAGCTCGTGATCGAGGAGCTGCTCGCGATGCTGTACAAGTACGGCGTCGAGAAGGAGCGGATCGAGCTGCGCTGCGCCGTCGCCCTCCACCGCAAGATGCAGCGGCACGAGATGGAGGCGATGGTCGGCCCGCGTATCATGGCCGAGTTCTGGCCCCGCCAGCTCAAGAACTTCGATGCCGAGGATCCAACCGACATCGTGGAGGTCGGAACGACCGCTCAGGGTGAGCCGGTCCAGACGAGCCGCGCGGTCGTCGAGAGCGACCTCGTGATCTACGTCGATGGGATCCAGATTCCGCTGAACGGCGGCCACAAGTCGGTCGCCGTGGGCTTCGGGACCTACGACTCGATCGCGCCGCACCACAGCCCGCGCATGACCGAGCACGTGCCGCACGTCATGCAGCCCGATGGTTCCCACATGCACGACTCGATCGAGCGGATCAGCCGCGTGCTCCTCGAGCACTGCCGGGTCATGGTGCTGGAGTGCGCCTTCAACGGCGCCACGTACCCGGCGCACATGCGCTTCCTCGCCAAGCCTCCAGAGCGCCTCAATCCCGCCGAGCGGGTGGCGCGGAAGGCGACGCCGCTTTCGATGAAGGCGATGCCCGAGCCCGCGCGCGCCAAAGTCTTCCGCGCCATGAAGTCGGAGTACGAGCCGCTATCGATCGTCGCCGGCTCGATCGATCAGGTCCACCCGCTGACGCTCGACGCCCTGAGACCCCAGCTCGAGGTCGGGGTCGACCGTCAGTTCGATACCCTGGTCTTCGGACTCCCTGACCTCTCGCCCTACGCGATCGGGGCGCGGCTCAATCCGGTCCTCGTCGTGAGCGACGTCTTGGGCTACGTCTTCAACTGGTTCTGGAACCGGCCGTTCGTCAAGCCGGGCGGCGTCGTGATCATCCTGAACCCCGTCTACGAGGTGTTCCACCCGCTCTATCACGCCGCCTACTCGCGGTTCTTCGACGAGGTCCTGCGCGACACGGCCGATCCGTTCGAGATGCATACCCACCACCAGGAGCGGTTCGCACGTGACCCCGAGCTGGTCGAGGCGTACCGCCGCCGGTTCGCCCACCACGGCTTCCACCCCTTCACGGTGTGGTACTGGGCGACCTATCCCTTGCGCTACCTGTCGAAGGTGATCCTGGTGGGGCCGCCGGACGATCGCGCGGCCCGGCGGCTGGGGGTCTCATGGGCGGGCTCCCTCCGGCACGCGCTAGGGTGGGCGCGCGAACTGACCGGCGGCGACGACGTCGTCGCCCTCACGATCCCGCCCTTCATGTATCTGTCGGTGAACGGGCCGCGTTCTCACCAGTCCACTGACGCGGTCCCTGCCTGTTCGGCTCGATGAGCCAACCCGTCATGCTATGGTTCGACTACATCTCGCCGTACTCGTACCTGGCGCTGACGCAGGTCGAGTCGTTCGCGCGTGAGCACGAGGTTGTGTGGAACGTGCGCCCTGTCTTCTACGCCGCGCTGCTGGACGCGACCGGCCGTACGGGTCCGGCCGAGATCCCGATCCAGCGCTCCTATGTGCTGCGCGATATCCTGCGTTCGGCGGAAATTCTGGGCGTGCCGCTCACAGGCCCGCCCGCTCACCCGTTCCGATCGCTCCTCGCTCTCCGCGCCACCGCCCTGGTCCAGGCCGAGCCCGCGTCCCTGCCGCTCGCGGTCGCGCTCTCCCGTGCGGCGTGGGGGGAGAAGCGGAACCTCGAGGACCCGAGGGTGGTGGCTGTCGTAGCGACGGAGGCGGGCCTCGACGGCGCGGCGATTATCGAGCGGGCGGGGACGGACGAGGCGAAGACCCTTCTGCGCCAGAACACGGCGGAGGCGCTAGCCGCGGGCGTATGCGGCGTCCCGACGTTCGGCTGGCAGGGCGAGCTATTCTGGGGGCACGACCGGTTATCGCACCTGGCCGCGCGCCTCGCCGGCCGGGTCGCTTCCTCGGAGGAACGCGCGACGACGCTCGACCGAATGCCGCGTGGCGCCGACCGCGCGAGAAGCCCCTTCCCTCGATAGTCAGGGCTCTCTAGGATCTTCGATGCGAAGACCCCGCCGACGAAGGCCGGCGGGGTCTCCTGCGCCTGAGGATCGCGGCGCGGGTCTACTGACCCGCCGGCGCTTCGCGCTGAGTTGACGGGGCACTCGGCGCCGCGCCGGGCATCTGGTCGGTGTTCCAGGTGTCGACCACGATCTTCCACTCGCCGCCCTCGGTCGGCTCATGGATCGTCACGAACTTGCCAGTCTCGGTGATCGACGAGCCGTCGGGGCCCGGAACGGCCATGGAGAGGGAGCCCACCTGGTACGCCATGTCGCCGCCCTCCGAGACGACGACCGTCTCAGTATCGATCGAGACGGCCGTCGGCAGGCCGGCCGCGAACATCTGCTGCCACACCGACCGGATTGCGTCAATGCCCTCCGCGCGCGGCATGCCGGGCGGCAGCACGACCGCGTCGGGGGCATATAACGAGGCCAGGGCGTCGGCGTCACCCGTCGACATCCCTTGCTCGAATCTGACGTCCAGGGAACGGATGTGCTCTTCGACCGCGGCCGCGTCCACCGCCGCAGTCTCCTCGGTCGTGCCGACCTCCTCGGCCTCTTGCTGCTCACAGGCGGCAATCGAGACGAGGAGCGCGATGATCAGGAACCACCATCGTGCCATGTCGATCATGATCTCCTTTCCGGGTTGGCTCGAAGCAGTGCATTCGCTATTGGGAGAACGTCTCGCGGCCCTTCAGCTC
>JBHEOA010000178.1:0-4771 GCA_046261835.1 Gemmatimonadota bacterium | reverse complement strand
TCCTCGACTGGTTCAATCGGGTGTGGAAGCGTCCTCCCAACGTGATCAACGACGAGCTCGAGAAGCCGACTCCCGATCACGGTCTCGTGGAGAGGATGGGACTCGAGATGATCGGCGCCCTCGACCGATTCGAAGCGCTCCTCGACGGACGTGACTATTTGTGGGGCGAGGAGTTCTCGCTGGCCGATTGCGCCGCTTGGCCCTTCCTCTGGTACGCCACCGTGCGATACGAAGACGATCCCTGGCTCTTCCATCGCATCTTGTGGGACTGGCAGGAACCGATCCGACGCGGCGCACATCCGCGTCTTGCCGCGTGGATCGAGCGAATCGCCGAGCGGCCGCGCGTCGCAGTGTGATCCGGGCGGTCCCCCGCCAAAGAAGCGCGCCTCAGTGGCCGAAGACGCTGCCGTGGGGCTTGGCGGGCCCTGTCGTCCCATGAGGCCAATCGCGGCGGTCGAAGCTGACGCCGGCTCGGTCCGATCCCTCGTCGCGAAAAGCTTCGTCAAGTGCGAGCTCGCCGCTCTGTCGATCGATCGTCAAGATGAACAAACGCCGCTCACCATCGCCGCGGTCGGCGACCACGATGCGGCGGCCATCCTCGTCCAGCGCGAGCCAGTGCGGGAAGTTGCGCGGCCCCAGGGTGACCCGCGACACCTCTCGCGGGCTCGCGGGATCGGAGACATCGAGAGTCACCACCGCATGAGCGGAGGGGACCGACTGGACCCAGAAACGCCCCACGACGACCGGAACCGCGCATCCTCCGCCGTCGAAGCCGTGGACGAACTCGGCCGAGGGACGCTCGGTGTCGAGCGCAACGATCCGATGGAGACCACAGGCAAACGTCGCGACCAGGACGGTTCGCCCGTCCTCGAGCAGGCGCGGTTCGCCGGGTTGCTCGCCCTCACTCCCGCGCGGGCCGGATGGAAGCTCGATCGTAGCGAGGACCGCCAGGTCGGAGAGGCGCCACACCTGGACATGCCGCGTCCGGCCGCGCCGACCGCCGGTGAACCCCATGTCTTCCCCCATGTCGTAGCTAGTCGTGACCGCGCGGTCGAGGTCCGGGACGATGGCGAGCGAGTAGGGCCTGAGGATCGCCCGGGGGAACGTGAGATCGGCGGCCGAAGCGGAACGGACGGCGCGTCCCGATTCGTCGATCTCGACCAGACCACCGGGATCCACGTTGTCCGACCCGCGTCCCTGGAAGGTCGCGAGCAGATTGCCGTTCGGGAGCCGCACGTAGCTGTGGGGATAGGTGTAGCCGTCGAGTCCTTCGAAGGAAGCGACGAGCTCGGGGGATGCGGGCGAGTCCAGGTCGAAGACGAACGTCCGGCCCCTCATGAAGCCATTGACGAAAAGGCGCTGAGTCTCGGGCATTCGGTGCTCGGTGTGGTGAGGCATCGTTCCGCGCGCGCCCACGGGCAGCGTCGCCACGATCCGGCCGTAGCGCGGGGTCGCAGGCGTGACGTCGAGAACCGCGAGGAAGTCGCTCTCGGCTCGATCGAGATCCCCGGCCCAGGCGAACAGATAGGACGCGGGCGCTGCGCCGGATACCCCGGAGGTCGCGGTCCCGTCTCTGGCCGGCTGGGGCGGCTCGGCTTCGGGGGTGCACGAGAGGGCGAGCGCGAGGATGAGCCATGGCATCGTTCCCCCCTTCCCTCTGCATCGCATATGGCTAAAATGGCAGCTCTATGAAGCGCCCGCATATTCGATTCCATTGGCTTCTCGTCCTCGGGCTGGCTTGCGATGGAAACGGACGCGCGATCGAACCGCCTCCTCCCAACGGAAACGGTCAGGAGGTCACGCTCCAACGCGTGGCGGAAGGCCTCTCGTTTCCGCTGTACGTGACCGCGCCAACCGGCGACCCGCGGATCTTCATCGTGGAGAAGGACGGGTTGATCAAGGTGCTCGAGGCAGGTAGCGTGCTGGCCGCGCCGTTCCTCGACCTGACCGACCAGGTTTCCCGCGGATCGGAGCAGGGGCTGCTGTCGATGGCGTTCCACCCGAACTACGCCTCGAACGGTCGATTCTTCGTCAACTACACCGACCGGAACGGCGACACGCAGATCGTCGAGTTCCGCGTCTCTTCGGATCCCGATCGGGCCGACCCTTCGCCGGTCCGGACCATCCTCTCGATCGAGCAGCCGTTCTCCAACCACAACGGCGGGCTCGTGCTCTTCGCGCCCGACGGCAAGCTCTGGATCGGGATGGGAGACGGCGGCTCGGGAGGCGACCCCCAGGAGAACGCTCAGAACCTGGGGACGCTCCTGGGAAAGCTCCTGCGGATCGATGTCGATGGGGGCGCTCCCTACACGGTGCCGGCCGACAATCCCTTCGTCGGCCGCCCCGGTGCGCGAGGCGAGGTCTGGGCGTACGGGCTCCGCAACCCGTGGCGCTTCGCGTTCGACCGTGAGACGGGGGACCTGTACATCGCCGACGTCGGGCAGAATCGGCTTGAAGAGGTGAACGCGGTGGGCGGCCCCGGGAGAGGGCTAAACTACGGCTGGGACGTCATGGAGGGCAGCGAGTGCTTCGAACCGTCCCAGGGATGCGATCAGGACGGCCTCACGCTGCCGGTCGTCGACTACGATCACGGCGACGGATGCTCGATCTCGGGCGGCTACGTTTACCGCGGTGACGCGATCCCGGATCTTCGCGGGACCTACTTCTACAGCGACTATTGCAGCGGGTTCGTCCGGAGCTTCCGATTCGATGGGAACGGGGCGACCGAGGAGCGCACGTGGTCCGAGCTCGAACCTCCCGGCAACGACAGCCAGGTGGGCTCGTTCGGCGAGGACGCAGCGGGCGAGCTGTACCTCATGACAGGCGGTGGGAGCGTGTACAAGATCGTGCCCCGGTAGCGGTTGTTGCGCTTCGTCCCTGACCCGATTCCGCTGTCCGCGCTTGAGAACCTCGCACGCGAGACCTTCGGTGACATGGTGAAAGCGGTGGTCGACGTGGATCGTCGGCTCATGGCGATCGGCGCGGAGCTTCACTCCGACGAAGAGGCCGCGCTGATCGAGGACGGCTCCAGGCAGTCGGATCTCTGGGGCATCAACCTCTACCCCTCGCGATCACGCTCCGAACGAATCGAGTTCGACTCGCTGATCAACATCCGTCCTTCGCAGGGAAACCGCTCCCGCGATGTCGAGGATGCGGCGACCCGCACCGCGATCGCGGAGATCGTCGACGCGCTGATCCTCGAATGACCGTCGCCCATCGTGACCTCGCGAGCGGGCGGTGGGAAACGCTTTCGCCGGTCGAGCAGCTCGGCAACCTCGGCAGCGAGGTCGATCGCACGATCCGCGCGCGCCAGCGGGCCGACCGGGAGGCGTTCGATCGAGCGCTGGAGCGCGCGCTGGAGCTGTTCGACCTGACGCTCGCCGATTCTCGCTGGTCGACGTCGCGGCGGCGGGAGCTGGCGCGCGCACGCGAAGAATTCTGCGGGCTCTTCTTCGGCGGTGGCGAGGTCTCGTTCGAGGCGGATCGGGTCGGCGCCTATTTCATGCAGTTCGCGCTCCTCGCCCGTCGCGACCGTTAGCGCCTGAGGCGCGAGCGGCCTTTTCAGCTCCGGCGGTCGCGGAGGAGCGCGAAGAGGTTCTCGATCTGATCGAGGCCGGCCCGAATCAAGAAGTCGGGATTACGGCCGTACGATTTGGCGCCGAGGACGAAGAACCCGGGCTCGGGGTGGAGGAGAGTCCGGACGTCGAGACCGGCACCGGCGGTCAGGCAGTCGGCAGCGCCGCCCCGGGAAAGAAGCGCCGCCGCAAGCGGATACGTGCCTTCGGTCGCCCAACACGTCTGGACCTGGAGCTCACTCAGGAAGGAGAGGTCGGGGCGGTAGCCCACGAGGGCGAGCACGCGGTCGGCCTGGATGACTCGGGGCGACTCGACACCGCCGACCACGATCGCGACGCCGCCATTCGCACGCTTGACCTCGCGCACCCGCGAACCCCGCAGGCAGGTGAGCCAGGGGGCGCCGCGCTCGGCGAGGTCGTTGGCCGACACGGAGACTCGATCGCGCTCGCGGAGAGGGTCGCCCGGATGCTCGGTGACGGGACGCGCCGCGTTGCTGCGCGTGATCCACGTGACGCGAGTGCCGGAGGCCTCACGCGCAAGGGTCGAGAGCCAGCCGATCGCGGTCGCCGCCGAGTGGCCGTGACCCACCACGGTCGTGTGACGGCCGGCGATCCGCGGACCATCGCGGCTCAGGATGTCAGGCAAGCGGTGCTCGATCGTCTCGCCGAGCTCGCGCTCCCCGATCGCCGGAATCCCGCCTTCGCCGAGCCAGTTCGAGGTGGCGAACGAGCCGCTCGCGTCGACGACGACCTCGGCCTCCTCCTCCCGTTCGCGCCCGCGCTCGACGAGGAGCAGCCGGAACGGCCGGCCGGCTCGCTCGGGGCTCCCGATCGCATCGCTCTTCCGTAGCTCGGATCGAGCGATCGCCGCGACTTCGCACCCCTGGTGGATGCGCGAGGCGATCTCCGGGCGCTGCGCCATCGGCTCGAGCCTGTGGGTGACGTATTCGGCGCCGGTTGGAAGCACCGCAGGATCGAGGCCCGGGATAGACGCGCCGGGGGTGAGGTTCATCGACCACGGCGAGAACATCCGGACGTGTCCCCACGCGCGTACGTTTTCCCCGATGCTTCCGCGCTCGAAGAGGGTGGCGTCCCAGCCCTCCGCCACCGCACGGACCAGGCATTCAAGGCCGATTGGCCCGCCACCGATGATCGCCATCCGCGGCGTCATCGCCGCTTCGAATTCAGGGTCGAGC
>JBHEOA010000177.1:0-14965 GCA_046261835.1 Gemmatimonadota bacterium | reverse complement strand
GAAGCCAACGGCGAGAAGCCCCACGCCTACGATGAGGAGCGCGGGCGCTTCCCCGCCGCGCAGCGCCTGTCCGATCGCCGGCAGGTCCATCGCTCCGGTCGCGCCGTAGACGAAGGCGATGCCGTACACGAAGAAGCCGGTTGAGAACGCGCCCAGCACGAAGTACTTGAGCGCGCCTTCGACCGAGGCGAGCCGCGTCCGGTGGAAGCCGGTCAGGACGTAGACCGACACCGAAAGGAGCTCGAGCGCCAACAGGATCATCACGAGATTCGTGCTCTGGGCCATCAGAATCATCCCCACGGCCGCCATCAGGATCAGGTGGTAGTACTCGGCGAGATGGATGTTTTCGCGCCGGCAGTAGCCGACCGTGAGGAGGAGCGTGAGAAGGGTCCCCGCCAGGACGACGCCCGAGACGAAGAGTCCAAAGCCGTCCACCACCAGCATGCCGCTGAAGTAGCTCCCGCCTACCTCGTCCAGGCGAAGGGCCTGCCACCCGATGGCGGCGAGCCCGAGCGCCGTCCCGATCATCGCGACGTAGGGCGCCACGATCGGCGGACCTTCACTCCCTTCGGCCGCCCCGCGCGTCGATCCGCTCTCGAAGAGATCGGCCAAGAGGACGATGAGGGCGAACACCGTCACGATCGCCGCCGGCAATAACGCGAACAGGCTCGGCCGAACGAGCGAGTACGTTTCGAGGAGGCCCTGGATCTCGGGGCTCATCGGCCGGACGCGCCCCGCGGCTCGACGGGACTGGGCCGCCCGGAGGCCGGCTCCTCGACGTCGAGCGCGACGGCGCCGGCCGGCACGGACTCTGCCGGGCGCACCCGCGCGACGAACCGGTCGGTCGACGGAGCGGTCCGCTCGAGGAACGGCGCGGGGTATACGCCGATCCAGACGATGAGAGCCACCAAGGGCGCCAGGACCGCGATCTCGCGCCTACCGAGGTCCGGAAGGATCGCGTTCTCGCCGCGGGCCGCCCCGAACATCACGCGGCCGTACATCCGGAGCATGTAGTAGGCGGCGAGGATCACTCCCGCCGTCGCGATCGTCGTCAGGATCGGGTGCTCGCCGAACATCCCTACGAGGACGAGAAACTCCCCGACGAAGCCGTTGAGCCCGGGCAGCCCGATCGACGAGAGCGTGACGATCATGAACAGCATGGCGAAGATCGGCATCGGCGCGGCGAGGCCGCCGTAGCGCTCGATCTCGTAGTGGTGCGCTCGCTCGTAGATCATCCCGCAGATGAAGAAGAGGGCTCCCGTAGACAGGCCGTGGTTGATCATCTGGATGACCGATCCCTGGACCCCCGCGCCGTTGAGCGCGAAGAGGCCGAGCATGACGAATCCGAGGTGCGAGACCGAGGAGTATGCGACGAGCTTCTTCATGTTGGGCTGGACCAGGGCCACCATCGCGCCGTAGATGATCCCGACGACCGCCAGACCAGCGATCCACGGAAGCAGCCTTACGGCCGCCTCGGGGAAGAGCGGCATGGCGAATCGGTAGAAGCCGTAGGTTCCCATCTTGAGGAGGACCGCGGCCAGGATCACGCTCCCCGCGGCGGGCGCCTGGACGTGCGCGTCGGGAAGCCAGGTGTGGAACGGGAACATCGGGACCTTGATCGCGAAGGCGAGCGCGAAGGCGAGGAACAGCCACATCTGGAGGTCGCCCGGCACATCGAGCGCGAGGAGCCGCGGCAGCGAGGTGGTGAACGCTCCGGTCGCCTGCTCGTGGTAGAAGTAGAGCGCCACGATACCCACTAGCATGAAGAGACCGCCGACGAACGTGTAGAGGAAGAACTTGACCGCGGCGTAGATGCGCTCCTTGCCGCCCCAGATCCCGATGATGAAGTACATCGGAACGAGCATGACCTCCCAGAAGACGTAGAACACGAAGAGGTCGAGCGCGAAGAAGACACCCAGCATGCCCGTCGTCAGGACCAGCAGCATGACGTGAAACTCCTTGACGTGCCGGTCGATGTAGCGCCAGGAGGCGAGCACCGCGAGCGGATTGATGAGCACTGTCAGCAGCGTCAGCAGGATTGACACGCCGTCGATCCCGAGGTGGTACTCGATCCCGAAGGCGTCGATCCACGGCACGCGCTCGACCAGCTGGTATTCGGCGCCGGCCGGGTCGTAGAGCCACCACAGCGGCAAGGCCAGAGCGAAGTGGACGAGCGTCACCGCCAGTGTGGCCTGGCGGATCGCGCCGTGCTTCTCACCCGGGATCCCGGCGATCAGGATCGCCCCGAGGATCGGGAAGAAGAGGATGGCGCTCAGAATCATGTAAGGAGCACGTAGGCCAGTAGGATCACGACCCCGCCGAAGAACACGACCAGGTAGGTCGACACGTAGCCCGTCTCCCAGCCGCTCGTGACCCTGCTTCCCAGCTTGACGAGGGCCCCGGTCCCACGCACGCCGAGCCCGTCGATCAGCCCGTCGTCAATCACCCGCCACGCAAAGCGCGAGAGAGCGCGAAAGGGCCGAACCACGATCGCGTCGTACAGCTCGTCGACCCAATACTTGTTGTAGAGGACCTGGTACAGGCCGCGGAGCTGGCCCGCGATCCGTGTCGGGAGCTCTGGACGCTTAACATAGAGCCACCACGCCGCCATCAGTCCGAGCGCCGCGACGGCGACCGAGGCGGCCATCAGCGCGTACTCGGCCGACGGCGCGGCATGGGCGCCCTCCGCCCCCACCGCGCCGTGCGCGGGAAGGTCGCCGAACACCGGCGCGAGCCAATCTTCGAACACGTTGCCGATCCCGCCCACGAACCGGCCCAGCGCCGCGGGGATCCCGATCCAGCCGCCGATCACCGAAAGGATCGCCAGGAGAACGAGCGGAAGCGCCATCGTCGGCGGCGCCTCGTGAGCATGCCGTTCCTTCTCGGGGTCTCCGCGGAAATGGCCGTGGAAGGTGAGGAACAGCAGGCGAAACATGTAGAGGGCGGTGAGGCCGGCGGTCGCGAGCCCGAGAGCCCACAGGATCCGCTGCCCGCCGTCCCACGTTGCCCACAAGATCTCGTCCTTCGAGAAGAACCCCGCCAAGGGTGGGATCCCGGCGATAGCCAGCGTGCCGGCGAGCATCGTCCAGTAGGTGAGCGGAAGTCGGCGCCTGAGCCCGCCCATGCGGCGCAAGTCCTGCTCACCGTGGAGCGCGTGGATCACGCTCCCCGCGCCGAGGAAGAGCAGCGCCTTGAAGAAGGCATGCGTCACCAGGTGGAAAATCCCGGCTGCGAACGCGGCCACGCCGACACCGAGGAACATGTAGCCCAACTGCGAGATGGTGGAATACGCGAGCACCTTCTTGATGTCGTTCTGGACGAGTCCGATGGTGGCAGCGAAGACCGCGGTCGCGGCGCCGATGCCGGCGACGATCGCCATCACAGATGGCGCCTCGGCATAGATCGCGTGCGCGCGCGCCACCATGTAAACGCCCGCCGTGACCATGGTGGCGGCGTGGATGAGGGCGGAGACCGGCGTGGGGCCCGCCATCGCGTCGGGGAGCCACACATAGAGCGGGATCTGCGCGCTCTTGCCCACCGCGCCGATGAAGAGGCAGAGCGCGATCCAGAAAGCCACCTGCCCACTCAGCTCGCCCGCACGCGGCAGCACCTCGGGAAAGGCAACAGAGCCGAACTGCCAGAAGATCAGGAATATTCCGATCAGGAAGCCGAAGTCGCCGATCCGGTTGACGATGAACGCCTTCTTCCCCGCCTCGGCGAAATCGAACGTCTTGAACCAGAATCCGATCAAGAGGTAGCTGCACAACCCCACGCCCTCCCAACCGACGAAGAGGAGCAGGAAGTTGTCGGCCATGACGAGAAGGAGCATTGCGAAGGTGAAGAGGTTGAGGTACGCGAAGTAGCGCGCGAAGCCGCGCGCATCTTCGCTGTGCATATAGCCCACGCTGTAGAGGTGAATGAGAAAGCCGACGCCCGTTACCACGAGCATCATCACCGCGGAGAGCGGGTCGACCACGAAGCCGACTTCGGCGGCGAAATCTCCGGCCGTGATCCAGGGAAAGAGGGATTGGCGGAAGACCCGGAGCTCGACAGGCAGCCGCGCCAGCGTCGTGAAGATCGCCACCGCCACGGCGAACGCCGCGCCCACAGCGCCAGGGCCGATCACCGCGACCCCGCGCTCGCCGAGCACGCGGCCGAAAAGGCCATTGAGCAGAAAGCCCGCCAATGGCAAGGCGGGGACGAGCCACAGCAGGCTATCCACGCGTCACCCCTGGAGCGTGCTGAAGGCTTCGACGTTGACGGTCTCGCGATGCCGGAACATCGCCACGATGATCGCCAACCCGACCGCGGCCTCGGCCGCGGCCACGGAGATGACGAGGAGCACCGCGACCTGTCCGCCCACGTCACCGATCGCGGCGGCGAAGGTCACGAAGGTGAGGTTGGCGGCGTTCAGCATGATCTCGATCGCCATGAAGACGATGATCGCGTTCTTGCGCGTGAGGACGCCTACCACCCCGATCGTGAACAGGATCGCCGACAGCGCCAGGTAATGGCCGGGTCCGACCGCCACTACCGCTCCCTCCGCGCAAGAACGACCGCACCCACCATGGCGACCAGGAGAAGCAAAGCGGTCACCAGGAACGGCAGGTAGTAGGCCGAGTAGAGGGCCGTGCCGATCGCCTCGGTCGATCCGATGACGTCGGGTGAAACGCCGGCTACCGGACCTCGAGCCGGTGGATCGAAGGCGACGATGCCACCGGACCACAGGATCGCGACGAACCCGATCCCCAGCGCGATGGCCACGCCGAGGGCGGGCACCCGCGCCACGTCGAACCACTGCCGTGTTCCGAGGTTGAGCAGCATGATCACGAAGAGGAACAGCACCATGATGGCGCCCGCGTAGATCAGGATCTGGATCGCCGCCAGGAAGTGCGCGTGGAGCGTCACGAAGAGACCCGCAAGTGCGAAGAACGACACGACGAGAAACAGCACGCAGGCAACGGGATTGCGGTTGGTGACCACCAGCACGCTGGTGACGACCGCAAGGGGCGCGAGGATCCAGAACGCGATGTCGACACCGGTCATGCGTCGATCCTCGCATGAGACGGCGGCGTCGGGAGATTCGCCAAGGAGATGTTGGCGCAGGAAGGAGGGGAGACCCCGGAGGCGATCTGTGCCGAGGAGGCTCCCCGGCTGGGCGCACATCGACGAGGTGAATCTCCCGACGCCGCAGCCTCACGCGATATTTGATCCATGAGAGGGGTCGTCATAGCGTTCCGCGGCTCATCCGCGACTTGTCGACTTCATCTTCGTACGGCTGGTACCCGTCTTCCACCACCTTGTCGTCGCGCCAGTTGAGCAGATACTCCTTGTCCCAGATGAAGTCTTCGCGATTGTAGCCGGCCCATTCGTATTCCTTGGTCATCGCGATGGCATCCTCGGGACACGCGTCGACGCAGTAGCCGCACATGATGCAGCGCAGTCCGTCGATCTCGAACCGCACGGGGTACTTCTCGATCGCCGGATCGGGGTGCTCGCCACCGATGATGTAGATGCAGTCGGCGGGGCAGGCGGTTGCGCACATCATGCACGCCACGCAGCGTGGTGATCCGTCCGGGCGCTTCTTGAGGTAGTGCCGGCCACGGAAGCGATGGCCGTAGTCCCGACGCTCCTCGGGGTACTCGATCGTCGGCAGCCGTGAGGGCCGCATGAGGTTCATTAGAAACTTCCTAATCGTGACCGCGAGCCCCATCGCGACCGCTGGGAAGTAGAGTCGCTTCCACCACGCGTCTGGATTCACCTGACGCAGGATCTCCTCGGCGTCGAGCACCTTCACGTGCTTGGGATCGAGGATCTCGACGTGCTTGGGATCGGGCGTCATCGGGCAGTCGCGAGCGCGTAGAGCACCGCGCCCGTCACGAAGAGATTTACCAGCGCGAGCGGCAGGATCACCTTCCAGCCGATACGCATCAGCTGGTCGTAGCGAAACCGCGGGAGGGTCCAGCGCACCCAGATGAAGAGCCATAGGAAGAAGAGGAGCTTGGCGGAGAACGAGCCCACCTGAAGGAGCGCTGCCGGAATCGGCCCCACCGCCTCACGCAGTCCCTCGCTCGAGACCCAGGGGATCTGCCAGCCGCCGAAGAACAACGTCACGATAAGCATCGAACCGCTGACCATCGCCATGTACTCGGCCATAAAGAAGAGGGCGAACCGCATCGCCGAGTACTCGGTATGATAGCCGACCACGAGCTCGCTCTCGGCCTCGGGTAGATCGAACGGTAGCCGGTTCGATTCGGCGAAGATCGCGGTCAGGAACAGGAAGAAGGCGAGCGGCTGGGTGACGATCCCCCACTTGGGCAGCCAGCCCCACAAGAGCTCGCCCTGGCCGCGGACGATCTCGTCGAGCTGAATGGCCCCGTAGATCATGAGGATCCCCACGACCGAGAGGCCGAGCGTGAGCTCGTAGCTGATCATCTGCGCGGTCGATCGGACGCCCCCGAGCAACGACCACTTGTTGTTGGACGCCCAGCCGGCGAGCACGATCCCGTAAACCGAAAGCGAGGTGATTGCGAAGACGTAGAGGATTCCGACGTTGAGGTCGGCTACCTGGAGCTGGATCGTCCGCCCCGCCACCACCAGCACGTCGCCGAAGGGGATGACCGCGAACGTCATCGAGGCGGGGATCATCAGGATGACCGGCGCCAACAGGTAGAACGCGCGGTGCGCGTAGGTCGGGGTGTAGTCTTCCTTCCAGAGGAACTTGACGACGTCGGCCAGTGGCTGAACCAGGCCGAGCAGCGTGATGCCCTTGATGTTGACGCGGTTGGGCCCGAGCCGGTTCTGGATGAAGGCGCTTCCTCGCCGCTCGGCCCACACGAGAACCGGCACCGTATTCATGACGCCGAGAAAGACGATCAGCGTCAGGGCGAGGTCGATGGCGAGTGCGGTCCAGTCCATCAGAACGTCTGCTGAGCCCGCACACCGGGCCTTGGGCGTAAGCCGACCGGCGGCATCGCGTCCTTCTCCCACCCCCGGAGCCACATCCCCTGGTCGCCGATCGCGACGTAGCCTAGTCCATGGAAGGCGGGGACAGCGGCGGCCAGCTCGCGGAATGCGGCCGCAGCGTCCGATAGAGCTTCGCCGCGTCCAAGCCCCGACCGGATCGCGGCCAGGATCTCCCAAGCCGGCCGGCTCCGCTCGTAAGGCGGCACGGCCGGCCAGAATCGCTGCACGCGTCCCGCCCAGTTCGTGAACGTTCCCTCCCGCTCGACGTGGACCGTAGCGGGGAGAACGAGATCGGCGCGCTCGAAGAGCGCCGTGCGGCGAGGCCCTATGCGAGCGACCCAGGCTCCGGTTTGGAGCGCGCGCTGGCCCGCTTCGCCCAGCGCCTCAGGGGGCCATTCGCAGACCAGGAGAGCTTCGATGGCGCCCGATGCGACCGATTCCAAGATCTCCTCGACGCGGCTCGGGGCGTTCGACGCCAGACCCAGGATCTCGAGAGCCCCGCGGGTGTTGGGGTTGGGGTCGCGCCGAATCAAGACGCCGTCGATCAGCTCGTCGACGCCGCGCCACGAGTCGTCCACGCGAAAATCCACGACGCCGTCCACCAGATCCATCAGCGAGCGCAGGAGCCACAGATCCTCGTTCGACATTCTCGGGCTCGCGATGGCCGCCACGCGCCCGCGCCGCGACTCCAGCGCCTCGACCGCCTGTGCGATCGCGTCCTCCCAGGACACGGGTACGAGTTCGCCACCGTGTCGCAACAGCGGATCTGACAAGCGATCGTGTGTCTCTGCCAGCCGGGCATACGACAGTCGGCCCGGATCGCACATCCACGAGTCGTTGACCTGATCGTTGTACCGCGGGCGATAGCGGTAAAGGGTGTCCTCCGACTGCTCGGCGTAGACGTTGCAGCCGGTCGAGCACTCGGGACACACTGATTTGGCGGTCCTCAGATAGTAGACGCGCTTGCGGAATCGGAAGTCGTTCGACGTCAGCGCCCCGACGGGGCAGACATCGGTATAGTTGAGCGCGTACGCGGTCCCCACCGGACGATCGTCGAACGTCATGATCTCGGCATGGTCGGAGCGGCTGGCGATCACGAAGTCGCCGCTGCCGGAGATCTCCTCGCCGAACCGCACGCACCGCGAGCACAGGACGCAACGTTCCGCGTCCAGCGTGATCGGTCCCAGGTCCTTGACCTTGTCCTTGCGAACGCGCGTGATCGGGAGCGGATGGTAGCGGCCGACCTCGATGTAATACTTCTGGAGGTAGCACTCACCGACCTGGTCGCACACGGGACAGTCCAGCGGATGATTCTTGAACTCGAACTCGAGGACTCCCCGGACTCCCTCCCTGACCTTGGGCGCATCGAAGCGAACGACCATCCCGTCCGCCGCGGCCACAGAGCACGACGTCTGAAGCTTTGCCTGCCCCTCGACCTCACACAGACACATCCGGCAGTTGGCGGGGATCGAGAGGTCGCGGTGGTAGCAGAAGTGGGGCGGGGTGTACCCCGCGAGCTCGGCGGCCTGGAAGATCGTCGATCCCTGGGGGACGTGGACGGTGACGCCGTCGATCATGACGGTCAGGAGCCCCTCGACCTTCTTCTCTTCGAGCTCGGATACCCTGCTGAGCAGGGGCTCAGGCAGTCGCTCGCGGGTCCGCTCGGAGGGCGTCTCCTCGGGCGCGCGTTCGGCCGGGAGCACGGTCGGAGGCGGCAGGATCGAAGACAGATCGGCGGGCCGGCGGTGGGCGCCGCCGTAGGCGGTGTTCTTCTCGCTCCCCAGGTTGCGCCTCATGACGCCCTTGGCAGGATGTGGTCGTGCTTTCCGATCTCCTCACGCAGCGCCTCCATGTCGACCGTTTCGCGACACAGGGCGGCGAACTCGTCGGGGTACTTCTTGATGAACGCGATCGCCGGCCATGCCATGGCGTCAGCGAGAGCGCAGATCGTCTTTCCGGCCATCTGATCGGAGATCCTGAGGATCTGATCGAGATCCCGCTGAGTGCCGCGGCCTTCGAGGATCCTCGCGACGAGCTGTTCGATCCAGCCGCACCCCTCGCGGCACGGCGTGCACTGGCCGCACGACTCGTGGGCGTAGAAGTGCGCCAGGTTGAGGAGGCAGTCGACGGCCGAGACGTTGTCGCCGATCACGATGAATCCGCCCGAACCGACCAGGCTCCCACGTTCCCGGAGCCCTTCATAGTCCATCCGGGCGCCCCGGCACTCCTCCGGCGTCATGACCGGCACCGAAGACCCTCCGGGGATGATTCCCTTGAGCTCGACACCATCGAGGAGTCCGCCGAGCTCCTCCTCCACGAACGTCATGAGATCGTAGCCCATCTCGAGCTCGTAGACGCCGGGGTTCCGTACCGGACCCGACGCCGACCACATCTTGGTCCCGCGCGACTTTTCGGGACCGTACTGGGCATAGGCGTCAGCGCCGTTTTCGATGATCCATGGCACGACCGCCAGGGTCTCCGTGTTGTTGATGACGGTCGGCGAGCGGAAGAGGCCTTCGATGGCGGGAAAGGGCGGCTTGTTGCGCGGCATCGCCTTCTTCCCCTCGAGCGACTCGATCATACCGGTCTCTTCGCCGGCGATGTACGCGCCCGCCCCGACGTGGGTCACGACCTCGAGGTCGTAGCTCGAGCCGAGGATCCCGCGACCCAGATAACCCGCCTGGCGCGCTTCTTCGACCGCGGCGAGCCAGCGATGGACCGGGAAAGCGAACTCGCCGCGGAAGTAGTTGAACATGAGATGACAATCGATCGCGATCGCCGCGATCATCATTCCTTCGAGCACCGTATGGGGATCGCGCTCGAGGAGCCAGCGGTCCTTGAAGGTGCCAGGCTCCGACTCGTCGGAGTTGCACACGAGGTACTTGGGCTTGTCGACCTCGCGCGGGATGAACGACCACTTGGTGCCCGTCGGGAAGCCGGCGCCGCCGCGTCCTCGCAGCCCGGACTTCTTGACCTCGTCGATGATCGCCGCCGGATCCATCGCCAGTGCCTTCCGGACCCCGCGGTAGCCGCCGGCAGCCTCGTACGCGGAAAGCGTCCACGAGTCGGCGGGCCGATCGAGCCCCCGCTGCATGAGGATCTTGGATGCCGCCACTTACCCAGCCTCCACTTCCGCTCCGCCCGTCACGGAACGAACCATCGCTCCTTCGCGTTCTGGAAACATCGCCCGATACTCCTCGAGGGCGGGCCGCTCGTAGATCACGGGCGCCACGTCGTCCCAGCTAGGCTCCTTGCCGCGTAGCTCCTCGAGGAGCGCGTCGATCCGCTCGGGCGTCAGGTTCTCGTAGAACTTGAGGTTGACCTGCATCATGGGGCCGGTTCCACACGACGCCAGGCATTCCACCTCCTGGAGCGTGAACATATCGTCGGCGGTCGTCTCACCGGGCTCGATCCCGAGCCGCGCGCGCAAGTGGTCGATGATCCGACGCGCGCCCATCAGCTCGCACGAGAGTGTCCGGCACACCTGGAGCTTCCACTTCCCGACCGGCTGGTCGTCGAGCATGGTATAGAACGTGACGACGCTCTGAACGGCGGCCGGCGAGCACTCCAGCCGCGCGGCGACCCACTCCATCGCCTCTGGCGAGATCCAGCCTTGCTCGCGCTGGACCTCCCACAGGACCGGCAGCATCGCCGCCAGCTTCTTGGGATAGCGCGCGATGATCTCGTCCACCCGGCGCGTGCTCTCGCCACTCATCTGAAACGCCATCAGCGGTCGAGCTCCCCGGCCACGATGTTCAGCGAGCCGATGATCGCCACGATGTCGCTCAACATGTGGCCCTCCAGGGTCACTCCGATGTTCTGGTAGATCGCGAAGCACGGTCCGCGGCAGTGGATGCGATAGGGCTGTCCGCCGCCCTCCGAGACGATGTAGAAGCCCAGTTCCCCATTGCCTCCCTCACTGTACGAGTAGACCTCGCCGGGCGGGACCTGGATTCCTTCGAACACCAGCTTGAAGTGCGCGACCATCCCTTCGATCGTGTTGTAGACCGCCTCTTTGGGGGGCGGCACGATCGACCAGTCGTCGAGGTTGACCGGCCCGTCGGGGAGGTCGTCGAGCGCCTGCTCGACGATCCGCAGACTCTGACGCATCTCCTCCATGCGCACCAGGTAGCGGTCGTACACGTCGCCCGTCGTCCCCACCGGGACCTGCCACTCGAGCTGATCGTAGTCGTAGTAGGGGTGGACCTTCCGGATGTCGTACGGCACGCCGCACGCTCTGAGACAGGGGCCGGTCCAGCCCCAGTCGATCGCCTCTGCCGCGTTGATCGCGTGGATCCCACGCGTCCGGTCGATGAAGATCCTGTTGTTTGTGATCAGCCGATCGACGTCATCGATGTAGCTGGGAAGCGAGCGCAGCAGGGCGCGCACTTCGTCCTCGAACCCCTTGTGGACATCGCGCATGAGGCCGCCGATCCGCCCGTACGCGACCATCATGCGCGCTCCCGAGACATGCTCGAGGAGCGAGTAGATCTCCTCACGGCCACGGAAGGCGTACCAGAAGTTCGTGAGCGCCCCGAGATCGACGAGGTTCGTGCCGATGCAGACCAGGTGGTCCATGATGCGCGACAACTCGCCCAGGATTACGCGGATCCGCTGGGCACGCTTGGGGATTTCGATTCCCAACATCTTCTCGACCGCCATGCAATAGCCGACGTTGTTGAGGAACGACGACATGTAGTTGAGGCGGTCGGTGTAAGGGATGACCTCCTGCCAGGGGTGCAACTCGGACATCTTCTCGAAGCAGCGATGGAGGTAGCCGATCTCGGGAACCGCCTTGACGATCGTCTCGCCGTCGAGCCAGCACTTGATCCGGAAAGCGCCGTGCATGGCGGGGTGGCTGGGCCCCACGTTGAGGACGACGAGTTCCTCGGCGAGGGGATCTTGCATGCCCTCCTCGTCCAACGGGAACCGCTCGATCGTGACGCCGCGACGTGTCGCGGCCGGTTGGCGCGCCGAGCTCGCCGGCTGCGTGGGCGGCAATAGGTCCGGCTTCTCGTCGGGGACGAAACCCGTGGGATGCGGTCTCCCGTGCTGCTCCGGCACGGGCGTTGTTTTCGGCATCTCCGCGGGCGTCAGGGCGGCGTCCTTGAAAACCATCAGTCGCTGAGCCGCTTCCTCACCTTGGCGCGGACGCGTTCCATCTCCTTAGGCGAGATCTCGTCGATCAGATCGTCGGGGCGGGCGTTCTTCCAACGGAGGTCGGCGGGGTAGTCCTTCCGGAGGGCATGACCGACGAAGTCGAGGTGGCAGAGGATCCGCTTCATGTTGGGATGTTGTTCGAAGCGGATTCCGAACATGTCGTACACCTCGCGCTCGAACCAGTCGGTCGACTTCCAGACATCGGTTGCGGTCGGCACCACGGGATCGTCCTCGGGAACGCCGGTCTTTACCCGCAGTCGCTTGCCGGTGCCGAGCGAGTAAAGGTGGTAGACGACCGCGAAGCGGGGCGTTCCGCCGAGCGGCAGGTAGTCGACGGCGGTCACGTCCATACAGAAGTCGAATCGAAGTTCCGGGTCGCGCTTGCAGTGCTCGAGCAGCTCATGGACCCGCGCGCGATCGATCCAAACGGTCAGGTCGCCGAAGTCGTCGGAGACCCGCTCGATCGCTTCGCCGAATCGGCGCTGGAGGTTGTCGGCGACGAACTGGGCCATCAGACCTCGGCCAGGACGTGCCGCTCCGTTTCGGCCGCAGCCGGTTCGTCGGCGGTCAGGATCTGGGCCTTGTGCTCCTGGTATCGCGAAGGCTCACCGCGCTCGATCTTTTCCTGAAGCTTGAGGATGGCGTAGATCAACCCTTCCGGAGTCGGTGGGCAGCCCGGCACGTAGACGTCGACGGGGACGATCTCGTCGATGCCCTGAACGACGTGATAAGCACGATAGAAGCCACCCGACGAGGCGCAGACGCCCATCGAGATGACCCACTTCGGCTCACACATCTGCTCGTAGATCAGCTTGAGGATCGGAGCCTGCTTGTCCACGACCGTACCGGCCACGATGATCATGTCACTCTGGCGCGGGCTGAACCGGACGACCTCCGCACCGAAGCGCGCCAGGTCGTAGTGCGACGAAACGACCGACATGAACTCGATCGCACAGCAGGCCGTTCCGAAGGGGAGCGGCCATAGCGACCCCGAACGCGCCCACGCGACCATCTTGTCGAGTTGGGTGGTGAACGTGCCCCTCGGCTCGGCTACCGCAGTCGGCGGCCGGTCGGGAACGCCGTAGGCTCGGGGACCTTTCAATCCCACTCCAACGCTCCCTTCTTCCAGACGTAGGCGTAGCCCACGATCAGGATCACCAGGAACTCGACCATAACGAGGATGCCCAGTCCCCCCAGCGCGTTGAACATTACGGCCCAGGGGAAGAGGAACACGATCTCGACGTCGAAGAGGATGAACAGCATCGCAATCAAGTAGAACTTGACGTCGAAGCGCTGGCGCGCGTCGCCGGTCGGGACGATGCCGCACTCGAAGGGAGAGTCATGGAGTCGGCGGTGAGACGGTTTGGGGCCGAGCCAGTATGAGAGCCCCAGCATCGCCGCGCCGGTCGCGAGACCGAGAAAGAGCAGGAAGACGACGGGCAGGTATTCGGCCAGCAAAAGATCCCCTCCCTTCCCGGTCGCGCGAGGTTCTTACGCGGAATCCGCAGTTTAGCCGCGCGGCAAGCCGATCTCCACCTGTAGCGGATGGCGGTTCGCAATATATGTGAAAAGTTTCACAAGACTAGCAGTCAGATGGGTCAGCGACCAAAGAGCCGGCTAGACTGGAATTCTTTCCTTCCTGAGGAGGTCCGATGCTTCGCCGATCGATGTTCACCGTCATCTTCGTCGCGTGCGCCGCGGTAGCTCGAGCGCAGGATCCCCCGTCCACCGAAGTCTCCGTGATCCCCGCCGACGTCGAGACGATCGACGGGATCGTCGCGGCATGGTACGAGGTCGTTTCAGGACCGGCCGGGGCGCCGCGCGACTGGAGCCGCGACGCAACGCTCTACCTGCCGGGGATCGCCTTCACGCCCGCCGAGATCGGTCCCGACGGGCGGCCGACGGCCGCGACGATCAGCAAGCAGGATTGGGTGCGCGAAGCGGACGCCTTTCTCGTCCAGTCAGGGTTCGTCGAGCGCGAGATTCACCGCGTCACCCGGCGCTTCGGCAACATCGCTAACGTGTGGAGCACCTACGAATGGGAGACCGCCGACGGCGAGCGGGGTCGCGGGATCAACTCGATCCACCTCTTTCACGACGGAGGTCGGTGGTGGATCACGCACGCGACCTGGGACAGCGAGCGTCCAGACAATCCGATCCCGCCGGAGTATCTGCCATCCGGCGGATAGAAGCCTTGACGGCGGGCGTCTCTCGGGCGGCTGTCGGCATCACACTGTCCTTCACCTTCCCGCCCTGGCCCAGTCCCCCGACTACGATGCGCTGGCCCGGACGATCGTAACCCAGAACGCCGGCGTCCGCGCGGGCGACAAGGTCCTGATCCTGGGCAGCGTCCGCGACCTCGAGCTCCTCGAGGACCTCTCGGTCCAGGCGCGCGCGGTCGGCGAGTTCCCCCTCATCGAGATCAAGAGCGAGCGGCTGATCAAGCGGATGTTAGACGACGTCCCGGCCGAGCACGATACGGAGATGGACGCGATGGCCATGGCGATGACCGAGATCGCCGACGTCGTGATCGAGGTCCCGGTCGGGGCAGAGCCGGGCCTTCTCGCGCACGTGACGCCCGAGCGGTTCGCGACGCGTGCCACCGCGAACCAGGCGATCGGCGAACGCAACCGGGAGCGTGGCGTCAGGTACGTCGAGGTCGGCAATGAGCTCTACCCGACGGAGTGGCGGGCCGAGCAGTGGGGCATCACGAAGAACGCCCTGGCCGATCTCTTCTGGGACGGGATCGCCGTCGACTACGCCGAGCTCCAGAACACCGGCCAGGCGGTCGCCGCACACCTCTCGGACGGCAGCGAGGTGCGCGTCACCCACTCGAATG
>JBHEOA010000176.1:0-75103 GCA_046261835.1 Gemmatimonadota bacterium | reverse complement strand
CCATCGTTTTCGGCGAGCGAATCGCGCGCGACTTCTCCTGATGCTCGCGCTGGTGATGGCGGCGTGCGCCGAGGCGCGACGAGCCCCGAGCACCGAGCGAACTCCGTCGGAACCACCGCGCTCGCAGGCCGAGCCGGAGCTGGTCGACGTGGCGACCCTCGACCCCGGTCTCTTCCTCGACATTCGCTACGCGACCCCCGACAACTTTCTGGGCCGCGCCGTCTACGACGCCCCGCGTTGTCTTCTCGTGCGTGACGCCGCCGAGCGCCTCCTCGCCGCCGAGCGGGCGCTTCGACGCGAAGGATACCGCCTGGTCGTATGGGACTGCTACCGGCCGCGATCGGTGCAGTGGGCGATGTGGGAGCTGGTCCCGAACCCCGACTACGTGGCCGATCCACGCAAGGGATCACGCCACAACCGGGGCGCGGCGGTCGACGTGGGGCTCCGCGCGCTCGACGGCGGCGCCGTGCCGCTCCCCACCGAGCACGATGACTTCTCGCCACGAGCCGCCCGCGCCTTCATGGACCTGCCGTCCGAGGCGATCGCCAACCGCGAGCGGCTAGAGCGGGCGATGATGGCCGAAGGCTGGATCCCACTCGCCACCGAATGGTGGCACTTCGACGCACCGGACTGGGAGCGCTACCCCCTTCGCGACGAGCCGCTCGCATCTCGCTGATCGACCGGCGCCTCGTACCGGTGTTCGCGTCGCACGGCGGGCTCAGCCCTCGACGCCGAGCACGGCCATCGCCTCGGCGGGCGTCGTGAAGCGCAGCAGCCCGAGCTCGGTAGCCTCGACGAGCACGTCGAGCTTGGCGACGACCGCTCCCCAGAGCGCGGGCCTGATGGTGACATCGCTCCGCAGCGCGAAGCACAGGTAGGGCTTCACGCACGCATCCAGGTGGGCGCGGGCGGCCTAGGTCCCGTACTCGGCGCGCCACGCGGCGCCACGGTGGCATCAGCGAGTCGCCGTCGAACGACGTCGTGGGGATCATCCACAGGTTCGGGCCCTCGAATGCGGGGCACTCGGTCATCGGCCGCATCGAGGAGTCGGGCGACGGTCGGTACGGCTCGCGCGGCGCCGCGGCGTGATCGGGGATGCGTCCGGTCGCCGCGGCGCCCGGCTGGGCCGTCCTGGCCGGCCGCGCTCCCGGTTCGATGGTCAGGTCGTACCGAACCCTGAGTGATCGCAGAACCTCCACCACTCGGGGACTCATGAAGTGGTCACCGAATCGGTGGGTGACGCACGGTTCACCGAAAGTTTCCGCGTACGTCCGGAACGAGAGGCGCATCGTCTCCTCGACCCATGCAGGGTCGCCGTGATCGGCCAGCCAGCGGCCGGGCGGATCCTGCCAGCGCCACGCGTGGGGATGCAGGCCCAGGCAGTCGCCGGCGGCACGCATCTCGGCCAGCTCCCGACCGTAGCGGTCCGCGACCCAGGCCGGAGACCCATGAATGCGCGCGACCGGCGGATCCATGCGCAGCAACCAAGTCACGTGCACGGGCGCCGCCGTCGACTTCGCGAGTCGGGGCCGGAGGTCTCGCACGTGCGCTACCCATCGCTCGAACCCCACCCGGGGCGCGCGGCTCTCTCGCGGATCCGCCTCGGGCTTGTCGGGCTCCACGTCGACGACGAGGATGAAGGGGATGGGCGCCGACTCGTCGCTCACGCTGCGAGTTCCCGGAGCCCCTCGTAGGCGTCCGTGACCGGGGCTCTAGCCTCGCTGGTCGTCCCGAGCATGCTCCGCCATGTCGATCGGGACGCGAGCGCGGATCGCCGCCACGGCTTCGTCCACGCTCCCTACCCAGGTGAGGAGCTCGTGGCCCGTCTCGGCGTAGGGGCCCGCCTCCAGCACGCGGACGACCTCGCGCCACGGTTCCTCCCAGACCACCAGCGGTCGCTCCGTAACGAGTCCGCGCCGCAGGTGCTCCCACGTGAGAGCGAGCTCGATCATCGTCCCGACCCCGCCGGGCATGACGACGTACGCTGCGGCGCGCTCGATCAAGGTCTCGAGCCGCGCGTAGAGCGTCGGCGCCTCGACGACCTCGCTGGCGTGAGGGTTGGGACCCGTGCGGAAGGACCGGAACAGCGCGCAGGTCACGCCGATCACCGGCGCGTCCGCGGCTCGCGCTCCCTCCGCCGACGCCTCCATGGTGCCGCCGTAGCCGCCGTTGATGACACCGTAGCCCGCCCGGCCGAGGGCGTAGCCGAGGTCGCGGGCGCGATTGAGGTCTGCGGCCGGCGCCGATCCCGAGCCGAAGACCGCTACGAGGGGAGGGGTCAGGGCACCAGGTAGAGGAAGTGCTGTCCGGTGATAGTGGCGATGCGCCGATCCAGGTAGCCGAACCCGCGCGATTCCGTCTCGAGCTCGGCCGCGAGCGCGGCGAGAAGCAGCGTCCGGAGCCGCTCGCGCTCGGCCGCCCCGCCGGCCATACGCTCCCCTGCCTCCGCAGACGGGACGCCTGGACCGGCGACGAGACCCTGGGGCAGCGGCTCGCGCGCACGCTCGGCTGCCAGTCGCTCCTCGATCTGGAGCCGGTACGCCTCGAGCCGAGCGTCTTCTGTCAGCTCGGCGAGAAGCGCCTGTTCGGCGGCGGTCCGCTCGCCCTCTGTGGAGCCTCCCAACCGGGCAGCGGCGATACCCAGCGCGAATCCTACGACGAGAACGGCCGCCATCGAGGTGATGCGTCGTCGTCCCCACCGGAGCCACGCCGACGGCTCGCGTCCGGCCGCCGACAGCTGCTGACGGAGCTCCTCGTCGAACCCGTCCCAGATGTCGGCTGGAGGTGTCGGGGTGGGGTACGTCCGCGCCACCTCGAGGAGATCCGCGACCGCGCGGCCCTCCACCTGGCAGCCGTTGCACGACGCCAGGTGATCGGCCAGGGCCGGCGTGAGCGGTGCGGGCCCCGCGCTCGCCGCGCGCTCCCAAATCGCCTCACGGACCGTATGGCATTTGAGTGGACTCATTCTCCTTGTGCGAGGGATTCCTCCCCCGCCCCCCATTCGATCGCGTCGGCTCCCAGGATCTTCCGCAGGCGCCGGATCGCGTGATAACCGTTGGCCTTCACCGTACCCTCGGCGCAGCCGAGGATCGCGGCCGTCTCCTTCACCGAGAGCTGTTCGCGGAAGCGTAGCACGAAGGTCGCCTTTTGCATCTCGGGCAGCTGCTCTATCGCTTCGAGGACACGAAGCCCCATCTCGCGCCACGCGACCTCGTCGAGCGGTGAAGGCGCCCCGCTGGAGGCTTCGGGCAGGGAGCTGTCCTCGATCGGGGCGACCAGACTGTAACGCCGCTGCTCACGTTTCTTCCAGCCGAGGGATTCGTTCACCGCGATCCGATAGAGCCACGACCAAAACGGCGCTCGCGGCTGCCACCGGTCGATGTTGAGATAGACCTTGACGAAGACATGCTGGAGCACGTCGCGCGCATCCTCGTAGTTGCCGACGAAACGATAGACGACCCTCAGCAGGTCCTGGCGGTAGAAGCGGACCAGCTCGTCGAACGCGGCGCGATCGCCCTCCTGGGCGCGCGTCAAGACGTCGGGATCGATGTCGGCCAGACGAGAACTCCTCGCGTTGTCGTGACTCAAACTCCGGTGGGCAGGTCCCCGTTTAGCCGGTTCCGTGGCGCCGCCGGACGTTGTACAGGACGACGCTGGAAAGATACAGGCCGAGAAGACCAAAGAGCACGATCTCCGAGTAGAAGTAAAGGGCGGGCAGGAGCAGGGCAAGCACGAGCATCAGGAGGTGGGGATGTCGGGGACTCGACAGGATGTGCCGAAAGTGGGGGAATGGGATGCGGCTCACCATGAGTCCGGCGAGAGTGAAGAGATAGACGAGCCCGGCGGCGCTGTAGGGCCACCCCCGCTGGGGTGCTTTGATCAGATGAAGGACGATGGCGACGCACAGACCCGCGACCGGTATCGGCATTCCGATGAACGCTTCGCGCCGCGTGGTCGGCGCAGCGGGCGCATGGGCCGTGGACATCACGTTGAAGCGCGCGAGGCGAAGAGTGCCGGCGGCGACGAACGCGAATGAGGCGATCCACGCCAATCGCCGCAGATGTGCGCCCCAAACCGGGTCGGTAGCCGACGCGGGCCAGGCGCCCCACGCCAATGCCAGGATCGCGGGAGCAATTCCAAAGGTCACGACATCGGCCAGCGAGTCGAGCTGGACGCCGATCCGAGAAGGCGTGCGGACGAGCCGGGCCACCGAACCGTCGAGGGAGTCGAGCACGAAGCCGACGACGATCGCGATCGCCGCCCGGTCGAATAGCCCAGCAAGGACGGCGCTGACCGCGAAATAGCCGGCGAAGAGGTTGCCAATCGTGAAAAGGTCCGGCAGAAGGTGGATCCGGCGTCGCAGCCGGGCCCGCCGGGTCTCGCGCAGGACGGGCTCGAATCTAGGTCTCAGACTGCGGCTCCCCGGGGCGCATCGCCCCCCAAGTGTGCGAGCACCGTCACGCCGGCGCGTGTCCTGCGACCAATCTCGACCAGAACCGCGGCGGTCGCAGGCAGTCGGACGTCTACGCGCGAGCCGAACTGGATTAGACCGTAGCGCTGTCCCGCCTCGATCCGATCTCCAGGCTTGAGGCGGCACACGATGCGGCGCGCGAGAAGCCCCACGATCTGAACACACTCGACGATTCCCCAGGGCGTCTCGATGCGCACAGCGACGTGGGCATTCCGTTCGGAGGCGTCCTCGCGAAACGCGGGCTTGAAGCCGCCGGGACTCTGTTCCACCGCAACCACCTGCCCCGAGACGGGAACCCGGTTGATGTGGACGTTGAAGATCGACAGGAAAATCGAGATCACGGCGCCCCGTCCCTGGGCCGGGGAAAGGACGCGCACGACGCGACCGTCAGCCGGGGCGAGCACGACTCCCGGATCGGCATGCGTTCGACGCTCGGGATCACGGAAGAAGGCGAGGGCGAGGAACGCCGCCAAAAGCGAGCCCAGCGCTACCAGCGGCCACCCCAGCGCCCACGCCGTGGCGGCAATCGCGAGCAACCCCACAAAAAAGGGCAGCGCTTCGCGGGCGAAGCGCCACGTGAGCTCGGGAAGCGACATTCTCTTCAAAGCTAGCGCCTCGTTCGCCGGGCAGCCGGTTTTCGCCGAGCGACGTTCTCCTGATACCAATCGCACCAGCGGGTCAAAGGACACTCTTCGCAGCGCGGACGACGCGCCTGACAGACGCGGCGCCCGTGGAGGATGAGGCGGTGATGAGCCGACGTCCACGATTCTGGCGGCAGCGCAGCCATCAACTCCTCCTCGACCTCGCGCGGCGTATCTCCTCGGGCTAGTCCGAGCCGGCGCGAAACGCGGAAGACGTGCGTGTCGACGGCGATCGCCGGCTCGTCGAAGACGTTCGAGAGGACGACGTTGGCGGTCTTGCGGCCCACTCCCGGGAGTCGCTCGAGCGCCTCGCGTGAAGCGGGTACTTCGCCCCCATGCTCGGATGCGATTGTGCGCGCTGCGGCGAGGATGTTCCGTGCCTTGCCGCGGTAGAGCCCGCACGTCTTGATGGCCCGTTCCAGGTCTTCCTGGCTCATGGAGGCGATCGCCTCGGC
The DNA here is from genome assembly GCA_046261835.1 of Gemmatimonadota bacterium. Lineage (GTDB taxonomy): Bacteria > Gemmatimonadota > Gemmatimonadetes > JACCXV01 > JAHWKZ01 > JBHEOA01. Next base: position 69,536 of record JBHEOA010000176.1, on the reverse strand, counting down.
ATCGGGGTGATCCGCGAAGAGCTCGGGCGTGACCGCATTCACGCGAACGTCGGTGCACTGGGCCGAGAGGATCGTCGCCACGAGGAGCTGAAACGGGGTCTGGTAGTCGAGAGCGGTTCGTCCCTCGGGGTACGCTCTGCCGAGCGCGTCGAGGATGGCTCGGACTTCGCGCGCCGATTTCCCGGCCCTTCGCCGGCGCGGCGCGGAGCGGGCTACGGCGTTCCCCTCTTCTCGGGATTCCCCCGCTCGCCGACGTGGCCTCCGGCGGGTGAAGGATAGTGCCCACGGCTCGTGTCGGGCTCGATCGCGCGGGTGCGACGCAGTCCGAAGGGGTCGGACTCCTGGAGACTGTCGGCGAAGGTCACCGTGGGCTCGCCGATCCGCGCGACCAGCCGGGTCCCGGTGGTCAGCGAATCGCCGGCGAACAACAGGCCCATGTCGCGGTCGACCGCGACCGTCGTCCGCGTCACCTCGTTGAAGCCGGCCGGGTCAAGGATCCGGAAGTCGTACTCGAAGCCGTGATACAGGTAGAGGACCTTGACCTCGCCGGGACGCAGCATGCCGGTGAAGGTGGTGGCGGAGCCGAGGTGCTGGTCCGCGGCCGGTTCGATCTTGAGGGTGCGGAGCTGATCCGAATCGTTACGGACCTCGACCACGCGGAGATGATAGGGACTCCGCATCGTCGAGACGGGAGCCGCGCAAGCCAAAACGGTCAGGAGCATCGCCATCGCCGATCCAGCGGATCTTCCTTGACTCACTAATGAGAATCTTCTAACTTTATAGTCTGTCACTCTTTATTACCCTGTCCGCATCCCAATGCCGCGTTACGAAGAAGGGATCCGTATGGCCGAGGTTCACGTTCGCGAAGGCGAATCGTTGGAAAGCGCGCTGAAACGCTTCCGCCGCGAGGTCAAGAAGTCGAACATCTTCTCCGAGCTCAAGCGCAAGCGCCACTACGAGAAACCGAGCGAACGCCGGCAACGCAAGCTCCGCTCCCGCAGTCGTCGAGGTTAGTAGTGACTCCCGGAGCGAATATGCCCACCCGAAACAATGACTTCAAGGGTCGGGACTTCAAGGTCCACGACTTCAAGGTTCATGACAAGGTAGTTCATCCCCAGTACGGCGGTGGGTACGTCGCCGGGATCGAGTCGATCGAGGTCGGCGGCGACAGGATCGAGTGCCTCAAGATCCGGTGCGTGTCCAAGGACCGGAAGATCTTTGTGCCACGCGGCAGCGTGGAGCTTTCAGCGATCCGCCCGCCACTCAACAACAGCCGCTTCCGCGAGCTGCGCAAGACACTTACTTCGGCCCCCGAAGAGCTCAATCGCAACTTCAATCGCCGCATGAAACAGGTGAAGACGAAGCTCGAAAGCGGCGACCCGATGCAGGTCGGTGAGGTCCTTCGCGATCTCTATCCAAAGTGGGCGGAGAACGGGCTCTCGACCAGCGATCAGCGGATCTTCGAGAAGACCCGCGATCTTCTGGTGAGCGAGATCGCTCTCATCAAGGATCTGTCGTACGACGGGGCGGTCGCGTATCTGGAAAAGACTATGGCGAGCGCTAACGGCGCGGCCAAGACGGCTTAGTCGGAAGCGTCGTGGGGGAAGGCCCCGACGAGACGCTGCCGTGGGCCTTCTAAGATCCCGATCGCGGTACTCATTCCTGCCTTGCCAACTTCGACCGAGTTTTAACGTCTCGTCGGGACCTTCCCCCACGCCGCGTCGCTAAACAGCAAATCTTCGCGGTTGCTTTCGGATCTTCGAACTCGGCCGCGCGGTGGCGCGGTGGCTTCTTGAGGGGCTAGAGCCAGTCGGGGTCTTGGGCGTCGGAGCGATCGTGGCGAGTCAGCGACTCGACGTTCCGGCCGTCGGGGTCCATCAGCCAGACGTTGTCGCGGCCGTTCGGCCGACGTGAGACGAACGCGATCCGTTCGCCGTCGGGACTCCATGCGGGCGCCGCATCGGACACCTCGTTCTCGGTGAGGCGAGTCGCGCCTCCACCCGTTACCTCGGCGACGGCGATCTCGGCCGAGCGCCCCGTGCCCTGAACGAAGGCGATGCGAGCTCCGTCGGGGCTCCATGCCGGATCGCTCTGAGAATCGCCTCCGGCGGCGAGCGGCCGCGGAGCACCACCGGCCGCCGGGAGGAGGTGGATCCGGCCCGCTCCCTCGGGACCGCCGACGATCGCGAGAGTCCGGCCGTCGGGGCTCCACGCGGCCTGGCGCCAGGGACCACCCTCGGCCAGTAGCATGCGGGGGTTCCGACCGTCGATATCAGCGATCCACACCTCTGCCCGGCCGCTCTCCACACGCGTGAAAGCGAGGCGAGTGTCGTCGGGACTCACCGCCGGATCGCGAAAGTCGACGCCGTCGGAAGCCAGTAAGGTGCTCTCCTGGCTGCCGTCCAGGTCCATCGCCCAGATCTCGTCGCGTGCCCCCGATCGCCGCGAAAAGAACACCTTCCGAAGACCTGCTGCGAAGGTCGGTTGACGGTCGTCCCCCGATTCCCCTGTCAGGCGGAGCTCGTTCCCCTCGCGGGCGACGAGGAAGTAGATGTCGACTTGTGTCCCCAACGAGTCGGGTGTCGTCCGGGAATAGAGGATCCGGATCGAAGAGGGAAGCTGGCGCGGCGCCTCGTAGAGACATCCCGCGGTCAGCATCAAGCCGCACGCGAGAGCCGACAGCGCCAGTCGTGTAACAGGCCGGATCGTTTCGAAGCGAAGCCTCATGCTACATGCGCGGCAGGGTCACGCCCTGCTGATCCTGGTACTTGCCTCCGCGCGTCGCGTACGTCACCGCCGGGATGCCTGCGCCGCGGAAGAAAAGAAGCTGCGCGATCCCTTCGTTGGCGTAAATCTTGGCCGGGAGGGGGGTCGTGTTCGAGATCTCGAGAGTCAGATGACCACGCCATTCGGGCTCGAGGGGGGTAACATTCACCAATATACCGCAGCGTGCATACGTGGATTTTCCGACGCACACGACGAGTACGTCGTTTGGGATGCGGAAGAACTCGAGCGTGCGCGCGAGGGCGAACGAGTTGGGTGGGATGATGCAGTGGTCGTCCTGGATGTCGACGAACGAGCGCGGATCGAACGCCTTGGGATCGACGACCACGCTGTAGATGTTCGTGAAGACCTTGAACTCGTCGGCGACCCGAATGTCGTAGCCGTAGGACGAGAGTCCGTACGAGATCGCCCCGCCGCGGACCTGACCTTCCTCGAATGGCTCGATCATTCCCTGCTCGCGCGCCAGGCGCGCGATCTCGCGATCGGGGAGAATGCTCACCGCGAGGGTTCCGGTTTTGTGCCGGTCGCCAGCGCCTCATTCATGCTCCCCGTGCGGTACCCCTCGAGATCCATCGAAACCCACACGTAGCCGAGCGCCTTGAGCGCCGGGATGATCCGGTCGGCTGCGGCCAGGAGCCGCGTCCGATCTCCTGGCGGCACCTCGATTCTCGCGACGTCACCGTGATGGCGCACGCGCACCGTCCCGAATCCTGCCTCGCGCAGCACGCGCTCGGCGAGCCCCACGCGACCCAGCTTCTGGGCGGTGATCGGCTCGCCGTACGGAAAACGGGACGCCAGGCACGCGTTGGCTGGTTTGTCGGCGGTGGAAAGCCCGAGCTGGCGCGACAGCGCGCGGACGTCGGCCTTCGTCAGCCCCGCCTCCTTGAGCGGGCTCACGATCCCCTGCTCGTCGAGCGCCTTGAGGCCCGGCCGCCAATCGAGCGCGTCGTCGGCCTGCGAGCCGTCGATCACGGTCTTGAAGCCGCGTTCCGCGGCGAGTTGCTTGAGGTCGCCGTAGAGATCGGTCTTGCAGTAGTAGCACCGCTCAGGAGGATTGGCGAGGAACCCTTCGTCCTCGAGCTCGGTGGAACGGAGCCGCGCGTGCGTCGCGCCAAGTGCGTTCGCCAAAGCCTCGGCCTCGTCGACTTCGCCCGGTTCGTAGGTCGCCGTCGCGGCGGTGACCGCGAGGACGCGCTCCTGTCCGAGGACGTCGAGCGCCTTCTTGAGAAGAAGCGTCGAGTCGACCCCGCCAGAATAGCCGATCACCACGGAGCCACAGGTCCCGAGGATCGCCTCGAGGCGCGCCTCTTTGGCGGCGAGGTCGTTCGTTGCGGCGGGGGCGGGATGCACCATCGAAGGCGCGGAAGTTAGGAACGGCGCCGTGGCCTATCCACCCTTGAGGCCGTGCACCATGAGGATGCGTCCCGCAGGGTCAAGCGCGAGAAGGCGATTCCGTTCGTGACGATGTTCGGCCCCGAGACGTTCGAGCGTCCGGACCAGGTCCTTGATCCGATCGAGCTCGATGACGACGGCGATGCCGTAGATCCCGGCTGGCTCCCGTTCCTCGACGATCCACTGCTGATCCCCGACGCGGAGCGGCCCCTTCTCGGCGCTGGGATCGAGCGGCTCGATCCCGAAGAGGGCCAGGTAACCGCGCGCCGACTCCAGGTTCGCAGCACCCGTCGTCACGCCGAGGAGACCGGGCACCTCGAGACCGGTCGATTCCGTGGCCTCAGCTGTTGCCGTTGCGGTCGTCGTTCCGGGAAGCGGGATATGGAGGTCGATCCGTGGCTCGACTCGACCGCGGACCGTGAGCATCAGCCCATCGGCGCCGGGAGCCACCTCGACCGCTGCTTCAGGCCACGCCTCCCGCGCGTCGGGTAGATGGCTTTCGGGAACGATCACGGTGGTCGGAGCGAGGCCGCGCTCCGCGAGCCAACCGGCCGCCGCCTCGACCGTCATCGCCGGCAGGCGCAGAGTGACCGCCTCCTCCGCGCTTTCGGTTGCCGCGTCGATCAGCTCGATTCGGTCTTCTTTCCCCCATCCCAGTACGAGACTCTCATCGGAGGCGGACGGAGCGTCCTGCATCGCCAAAACCCATCGGTAGAACTTCCCCTGACGGCCGAGATTGGGGACCGGCAGGGTAACGGCATCGATGCGGAGGGGCGCGGCCACGGCGGCCGAACCTACCCGAGACGCGCCGTCTAGGTCAAAGCCCTTCGGTCATGCTTCGCCGGTCTGGGTCGAGCTTAGTCGACCGCGAGCCAAGACAGATAACCCGCGGCGGCAGCGAGATACCACCAGAGCCAGCGCGGCCATCGCCGGCGCTGTCGGCGACGCCGCGGAATGAGGCGCCGGGGGAGATCGACCTTGGGAATCGGCAGGTCCGCGAACGGGTCATCCTCGCCAGGTCCAGGTTCGATCGCCCTCACGGCGTGGCGATCTCGACGTCCAAGGTCGCCGTCATGGCCCGGCGAGTCTCGCCCCCCGTGAGGATCCCCGACTCACGCAGAAAGCGGCTCGCGGGTGGCTGGGCGCCGTCCGTTGGATCGAGAAACGAGACGTGGAGCGCGGCCGAGGCACGCGTCATCGCGACGTAGAAGAGGCGCCGCTCGTCCTCGACCGGCGAGCGGCGGTGCGGCGTCAGTCCCTCGTTGCAGGAGGTGAGGAAGACGATTGGCCACTGGAGGCCCTTGGCGCGGAAGTAGGTGAGGAGAGAGACGGCGTCTGCTGCGGCCGTGTGGGGGCCCGGGCTCTCTGCTCGGTCGTCCTCCTCCTGGACGACGCACGGAATTCCGGCGCTTCGCAGCGCTGCTCGGAGCGATTGGCTCTGGGCGTTGACACGGTAGAGGATCGCGACGTCGCAAAACCTCAAAGCATGGTCGCGCCGCCGAGCACGGAGGATCGACCGCGCGACGCCTTTCGCCTGCTCGATCGCGGAGCCATAGACGGCGACATCGATCGTAGCCTCGTCGGTGCGGCTCGCGACCGGCCGCTTGGGAATACGGCAGCGGTTTCTGCGGATCAGCCGAACCGCGGCGGCGAGCAGGTTCGGTGGGTTCCGGTAGTTGGTGCGGAGCTCGAGCGATGTCAGCTGTCGTCCAGACCGCTTCTCGAGATCGATGATCCACTCAGGCGAACAGCCGCGGAACGCGTAGATCGCCTGGTCGTCGTCGCCCACGACGACGAGGGTCGCGCGAGCCGACAGGATTCCGATCAGCTCGAAGTCGAGCCGGTTGATGTCCTGGAACTCATCGACCACCACTTCGGACCATCGCGACTGGAACCGTCGCCGGAGCTCGGGGGACTCCCGGAGCGCGAGGCACGCCCTCAGCTTCTGGTCGTCGAAGTCGATCCGGCCCCTTAGCGCCAGCGCGCGATCGTAGGCGACCATGAGCCAGGCCACCGCTTCGACAACCCGCGCCCGGTCGCGTCGTCCGGCCTGCTCGAAGAGCTCGCGCTCCTCGTGCGCGAGCACTCCGGCGAGACGCCGAAGGTCGAGAGCCCGGGAATCGAAGAGTGCGTTCTTGAGACGTCCGAAGAGCTCGGCCCATGTGCGGTCGTCGGCGGCTGGCAGCACCGCCTCGTGCCGCTGACTCTTTCGCGCGAGCGCTGCGCGCGTCTCTGCGGCGATCGCTTCGAGCTCGTCGCCGGTCGCGACGGGACGGAATTCCGAGGGCGTATGACGGCGCAGCAGGGCGTAGCCGAACGCGTTGAGCGTGGCGACGCGAAGCGCAGGGAGCGCGGTCCCTCCTTCCCGCGACCTCTCCGCGAGCCGCGACTCGAGCGCCGCGGCCGCCGAGTTGTCGAACGTGAGAACGAGAACCCGCTGGGGATCGAGCCCCGCCCGTATCCGCATCAGGACTCGCTCGACCACCGTGCGTGTCTTACCCGCGCCGGCCGGCGCCACGACGCGGATCGTGGGGTCACGGCAGGCGACGACGCGCTGTTGATCCGGATCGAGCCCCGTGGAAGCGCCCAATGCCCGGCCGGCGATGGGGGGTGATCTCAACGGTCCCGTGCGGCCTCGAGCGCGGCTTCGCGGTCGAGCGCCCGGTACTGGATCGCCTCCGCCAGATGCACGACCTCGATCCGCGGGGCGGTCGCCAGGTCGGCGATGGTGCGGGCGACCTGGAGGATTCGTGTGTGAGCCCGCGCGGTCAGGCCGAGCGCGTCATGGGCGCGCTCCAGAAGACGCTTGCCGTCTGCATCGAGTGCGAGCCAGGGCAACGCCTCGCGGCGTCGTTTCGCCGGGTGCGGCAAGGACGTTTCTCGGGCGGCCCGGACGCGACGCACCCGCGCGACCCGGGGGCGCACCGTTGCAGAGGACTCTCCGGGAGCGGCATCGATCAGCTCGACGAACGGAACCGCCGGAACGGCCACGTGGAGATCGATCCGGTCGAGGAGCGGGCCCGAGAGACGGGACCGGTAGCGATCGCGCGCGAGGTCGGTGCAGCGGCACGCGCGCCAGCGGTCGCCCCAGAAACCGCAGGGGCAGGGGTTCATCGCCGCGAGGAGCAGGAAGCGCGTGGGAAACCGTTGCCGGCTCCGCGCCCGTCCCAGGAGAATGATCCCGTCCTCGACCGGCTGGCGCAACCCCTCCAGTGCGTCGCGACGGAACTCGGGGAGCTCATCGAGGAAGAGGACCCCGCGGTGGGCCAGCGTGACCTCACCGGCACCGGGCGGTGTACCTCCACCGAGCAGTCCAGCGGCGGAGATCGTGTGGTGAGGCGCGCGGAACGGCGGTTGGACGACGAGCGGCTCTTCGGGCGAGAGCCGGCCCCACGCCGAGTGGATCGCGGTGACCTCGAGCGCCTGCGCACGGTCGAGGGGCGGCAGGATCGTGGGGAAGCGGCGGGCGAGGAAAGTCTTGCCTGCCCCAGGCGGTCCCACCAGGAGCACGTTGTGTCCCCCTGCCGCTGCGATCTCGAGCGCCCGGCGCGCCGTAGCCTGGCCTCGCACCTCGCTCCAGTCGAAATCGGTGCGTGATGCTCCCCGGGCGGCGGGAGGCTGAGCGGGAGCGATCGGCGCGGCGCCGCTCAAGTGCTCGACCGCGGCGCGCAGGGTCGTGGTGGGAATCGCCCGAACCCCGTCGACTAGTGCCGCCTCCAGGCCGTTGGCGGCCGGCACGAGCACCTCGGTCGCCCCCATAGCGCGGAGCGCTGCGACCACCGGAAGCGCGCCCCGCACCGGCCGCACCCCACCGTCCAGCGACAGCTCGCCAAGCGCGGCGATCAGCGAGCCCGCCGGCACGCCGATGTGGTCCGCCGCAGAGAGGATGGCGAGCGCGATCGGAAGATCGAACCCCGAGCCGCTCTTGGGCTCGTCGGCCGGCGCCAGATTGACGGTGATTCGACACACCGGGGTGTCGAAGCCGGAGTTCGCGAGCGCCGAGAGGATCCGTTCCCTGCTCTCGCGGACTGCGCCGTCGGGGAGCCCGACGAGGTGGAACGCGGGAAGCCCTCGAGCGAGATCGACCTCGACGGTGATCGGCCGACCCGCGAGCCCGGCGAGATCGGCGGTGAAGACGCGCGCCAGCACGATTCCGGCCCTCGCAAGTCGTGGACCGGTGCTCGCAAATCGACATCGAACCGTAGCAGAAGATCGATCGAAACGTGACAACTAGCTCGATGGTTCTGATGTGATCGTTTCTGTTCGATTCTGTTCGATGGGTATCACAAGGTTTTGTCCTTGTGAAGTAACGATCGCGACCATGTTCATCGTGGAGCTCTCGCCTCCTCCCACATACGCTCCGGCCCGGGGATCGAAGTCGAACGCCCCTGTCGCTCGGCCGGAGCCGCTCAAAGCGACCGCCGCCTCCTGCTGCTGGCCGCTTCCCTCGATCGTGAGATCGGACTCGTAGGCGACCCGGATCACCCGATTCTCCCCCGAGATGGCCCAACCCTTGCTGGTGTAGCGGTTGACGCGGACGACCTGGAGGTCCAGCCCGTTCTGGCGGGTGGCCACCCGGGTCGTGTCAGACCATACGAGCCCGTCGACCACGGCCGTCTCCGGAAGGCGCGGAAAGAACGACCGGTAGGTGGTCTCGAGGTCGAGGCGTGAAGTGAGTGGAGTGAGTTCGGCGGGCACCTCCAGCTCGCGCACCGCGCCGCGCCGTGTGAGCACGATCTCGATCGGGGTGCGCCCCAGCGCCTCGATCCCCAGGTCCCCGATCGACGGGGCCCCGGTGATCGCAAGCGAGTCGTGGACGATCCCGATCGTGAGGTCATCCGTCGTCTCGGCTGCGACCCGCGTCCGGAGCCGCCAGTAGCTCTGGATGTCGGTGGCGGTCGGTCGCCCGTCGACGGTCTGGACGACGTGGTCGCGCTGCTCGCGGACGTAGGTGCGGGTGGTTCCGGGCGGGCCGCCGTAGCGAAGCACCTGGGCGCTGGCGGTCGGGACGAGGACGGAAAGCGATACGGAGAACAGCACGAGTGAGAGTAACACCACGGAGAGTCCGGCGAGGATGAGCCGGACTAGCGTGAATTCGGCTGGGAGACGTCCGATCATGATCGTGGCGCGCTCGTACACGAAGGGGTAACGGGGGTTCCGCGGATGGCGCCGCGAAAGGCCTGGAACAAGAAGCGTACGCTCCTCGCCCTGCGGGCGTGCGCCATGCTCGCCACCGGTGCGCTCTTGTGGGTGTACCCGCCGCATGGTGGTCTCAGTCTTTGGCTCCTCCTCCCGTGGTTGCTCTACGTAGGGACCACTCTCGTCTATGTGGTCCTGCCTGCGAGCTGGTACGTCCACCCCCGTTTCGACTTCGCGTTCATCGGGCTCGAATTCGTCCTGCTCGGATCGATCTTCGCTGTCTACCTGGGGGCGGAGTCATGGCTGTTCTATTCGCTGTTTCTCCTCGCCGTCCTGCTCTCCGCGCTCGCGCGTCGGCTCGTTTGGGCGATCCTCATGGGGTTCACCGTCGGCGTCGTGCACCTGGTGGCGAAATTCGAGACCGCGGATGAGGATCCTGGCGTCGTGCTGCTCCAGATCGCCATGCTCCTCATCACCTCGGGGATCGTCGGTTACCTGAGCGAAGAGCTGAGCGAGGAGGAGGAGACGACCTCCCTCCTCGACAACGCGCTTCAGATCACAGGCCTCTTGGCCGGCTCTCTCGACACTCACACCGTATACGAGAAGCTGACCGAGGTCATCTCGCGGCTGTTCCGCGCCGCTCGTGTGGCGGTCATCCTCACCGAACCTGGCTCCGACGTCGCTCGCATACCCGTTGCCGTCGATCGCGGTGAGCCGGTCGAGGGCCTGACGATCGACCTCGAGCGTTATCCCGAGATCCAGACGGCCCTCGAGAGCAAGAAGCCGCTCATCATTGGTAAGCTCGCCGAGAGCCCCAGCATGGAGCCGGTCCGATCGGATCTCCCCGAGCGCGCGAGACTTTCCGCGATCCTGGTGACCCCGATCCTCGTCAGCGAGGAAACCCGCGGCGTCGTCTTCGTGCGACTCGAGGACTCGCGTCACGATTTCACCGAGAGCGAGGTCAAATTCTGCCGCGTAATGGCCGACGTGGCGGGTCAAGCGCTCAAGCGCGCCGAACACTTCGAGGAAGTGGCGGAGGCGGCGCGGCGCGATCCGCTCACCGGCCTCTACAACGTGCGTGTTCTCCAACGACGGCTCTCCGAGGAGGTCGAGCGCGCCGATCGCATGGGTGCGAACCTGAGCCTCCTCATGGTCGACGTCGACTACCTCAAGCACATCAACGACACCTACGGGCACATGGCCGGCGATCAGCTCTTGCGCGAAATGGCCGCGATGCTGCTCGCCGAGCTCAGGACCATCGACACGGTGGCGCGCTACGGCGGCGAGGAGTTCGCGGTGCTCCTGCCGGATACGGGCAGCGAGCGCGCCTTCGTAGTGGCCGAGCGGCTGCGCGAGCGCATCGCCGAGATGCATCACGACGGAATGTCGGAGTCGATCACCGCCTCGATCGGCGTCGCCACCTATCCGGACGACGCGCTCACGTCGAATGAGCTGCTTCAGAGGGCCGACCAAGCGCTCTACATTTCGAAGGACCGCGGCCGCAACCTGTGCACACGTTACGACGACATCGATGGCATCGAGGTCCAGCCCCAGCGCAAGGACGCGCCGCTTCACGACCCGACGACGATCGAGACGATCCGCACCGCCCTCAAAGGGCTCGAGTCGGGACGCGACCTGCTGCGCCACCTCGACGTGATCGCCAGCCTGACGGCGGTGATGCATGCCAAGGATCCGGCCGCAGTGGACCAGATGCGCGATATCTCGACGATCGCCCAGCTGTTCCTGGCCGGCCTTCCGATCGGTGAGCGGCAACGGTGGACGATCCACATCGCGTGCCTGCTCCGTGACGTCGGCAAACTGGCGATCGAGGACGAGATTCTGGGGAAGCGGGACTTCTTGACGCGCGAGGAGTACGAGGTCGTGCGGCGTCATCCTGTCATCAGCGCTCAGATCGTCCAGCCGCTCAAGGGCCTCGAGGGCATCGTCCCGCTGGTCCGACATCATCACGAGCGGTGGGAGGGCAAGGGGTACCCCGACGGACTGAAGGGAGAAGAGATCCCTTACGGCGCGCGCGTCGTGGGGCTGGTCGACGCCTTCTATGCGATGATCCGCAAGCGACCCTACGGCCAACGGGAGCATGGGCTGCGCTACGCCTGCGAGGAGATCCGGCGCTACGCCGGCTCGCAGTTCGATCCCGAGCTCGCGCACCGCTTCTTGACCGTGATCGAGTCGAACCACGACCTCATTTCCAACCTCGTAGGGGAAGAGGACGAGCTCCTCGAAGGCGAGGTCGTACCGGCGTTCACCCTGACCGGCGCCTGACCTCGAGGATCGCGATCGCCGCGCCCGCCGCTCCCCACAAGACTGCGGCGAGTACGCCCCCCTCGAGCCCGAACGCCCCGCCCGTCAGCCATGTAGGTCCCTCGACCATCCCCATATAGCATGGTGGCACGATCCTGAGACCGCTCACGGGGATCGCTGCCCCAACCGCCAGAGCGGCATTCCACCCGACGTGGATGCCGAACGCTCCCCACATCGTTCCCGAGACGAGAACCCACGCGGCGAGCAACGCGCCGATCCAGGCGATCGCAACCGCTGCCGGCCAACCGTAGTAAGGGTTTCCCGCGTGCCCCAACGAGAAGAGGATCGCGCTGAAGGCGACCGCCGACGCGCGACCGAGACCGTCGCGCAGGGCGAAAAGAGCGTAGCCCCGGAAAAGGAGCTCCTCGAGCGCGGCCGCCAAGGCGAAGATCGAAAACCACTGGACGAGGAAAGCGGTCTGGCCGGCGGCGTCGCAGGGACGGGCCTCTACGCGGTAAGCACCGGCCGCGAAGAGGAACGCGACCGCCACCCCGACCATGGCGATCCCCGCCAGGAGCCCAAGCGCGAAGGCGAGGCCGGCATCCCGGGTGGGAGCGAGCGGGGTGTCGGTGAATCGACGGCCGTCGACGAGCTGCCACAGGAAGACCGAGGGAAGGGCGACCACGAGCGTGAACGCCGCAAGGGTTGGCGGCAAACCCCGATCCGCACCCAGGACGTACCGGACGAGGACGCCCAGCGTCGTCACGAGCGTCAGCCACAGCGCGAGCCGCCAGCCCGATCGTAGCCGCCCGCTCGAATCCCACAGAAGGGAAAGCCTCACTCCCCCAGCCGGAACGCGTTCTCGATGTGCTCGACGGTCGTGCCTGCGAGGCCCGACTCGACCGTGATCACGTCGAAGCGCAGCACCCGCGCCGATCGCCCCCAACGAAGCGCGGCAACCTGCGCCGCGGTTGCGATGCGCCGTCGCTTGCGCCAGTCGACGGCCAACGCCGTCGGGGCAACACCGCCGGCGCGACGCGTCTTGACCTCGACCAGCGCCACGACGCCGTCACGCGTGGCCACGAGATCGATCTCGTGGCCCGCCGCACGGAATCGGCGCGCGAGGATGCGCCACCCACCGGCCTCGAGGTGATGCGCCGCCGCCTCTTCTCCATCCAATCCCAAGGCCTGCCGTGCCCGTGTCACAGCTCGATCTCGAGCCCGTCGGCCCCGAGATCGACCGGATCGTGCGGATAGGCCTCCCGGATCCGACGCTCGACCTCGGTCCAGCCGAGTGCGAGGACGGAGGGATAGAAGTGAGTGACGACCAGCCGGCGGGCGGAAGCTTCGGCCGCGATCCGCCCCGCCGCGCGCGGGCTCAGGTGGCCGCGCACCTCGAGACCGTCGGCCATCGAACATTCGGCGATCAGAAGGTCGACGTCGCGCGCGAGGTCGACCGCCTCCCGGCTCTCCTCGGTGTCGCCGGTATAGGCGACCACGACCTCGCGGCCCCCGGCGGACATCGTCAGACGGTATCCCACCGCCTCGGGCGTGTGGACGACCGGGTGGGCCTCGATCTCCACGCGACCATGCTGGCGCTCGATCTCGATCGGCGTGTCGTTCGCCTCGTAGACATCGAGCGGGAAACCTGGATCCGCCACCCATTCGCCGTAGACCGCCGCGAGCTGCTGGAGGTCTGCGCGGAACCCCGGGTATCCGGTCAGCGTGAGGGGACGGACGCGATCCACACCGGGAGTGTTCTTGAGTGCGAAGATCAGCGGCAGGAGATCGGCGATGTGGTCCTGGTGCCGGTGGGTCACGGCAACCAGATCGAGCTCCGAGAAACGAATCCCGAGCCCGTCCATGCGCCGCAGCGTCCCGGAGCCGAGATCACAGAGCAGCGTCACATCTCCGCACTTGAAGTGGTGGGCTGCGGGACCGCGCTCGGCGTCGGGGATGCACGTGCCGCTCCCCACCAGCGTATAACGGATATCCTCCATCTAGACCCCCGATGGACGTGGCTTCATTTGCAAGCCCTCTACTTGCAGGAGTGGAGCCGACGGCTCCTCCTCGGCCGCCTCGCGATCGCTGCTCGACGCTTCGTGGAGCAGATGATGCGCCCAGAGGTAGCCGCCCGGATGACCGGCGTCCACCATCGTGCCCTGCCATGGAAGGGCGAACAAGCGTCCGTCGGTGACGAGCCGCCGATGGACCTCGACGTCGTCGGCCTCCCGCTCACCTGACGCAGCGGCGGCCACTGCGCGCGCCACCTCGATCCACGGCCGTGTCACCGTGTACCGGGGCGCGAGCCGCCAGGCGCCCTCGGGTTCGGCGCGAAACGATCCCTCACCGCGCATCTGGAGCGCGGCCACGCGGCGTCGCGCTCCGGCCGGGGCCAGCGCCTCGAGCTCGACTCGACCAACATTGCCGTAGTAGTCACGCGCCTCGGGTCCGACGCGGTGACAGGCGATCAGGACGACGTCCTCCGCCTCCGCATCCGAAAGATGCTCAGCCCGGATCGGCGGCGAGCCAGCGATCCGCACGTTGTCGGGGAGGAGAACCGCGAACGGGCGCTCCTCTTCCACCCATTCACGCGCGACGAGGACCGCGTCGACGACTCCGCTCGGCCTCGCCTGCCTGACGATCTGGATCTCGACCGCCTCGGCCCGCCCGTACAGAGAGGGCAGGATGCCCGAGCGCCATTCTCCATCGCGGACATACTGTTCGAGCAGCGGTTGATCGGATCCGACGACGACGGCGATCTCGTCGAATCCACCTTCCAGCGCCTCGGTCAGACACCACTGAAGCATCGGCCGCGTGCCGACCGGAAGGAGCGCTTTGGGCACGGTTCGCGTGATCGGCAAGAGGCGCGTGCCGCGCCCGGCGGCGGGGATCAGGCAACGCGCCCCAATGTGATTTTCGGCGGTCACACGAACGACCCGGTATACCAGCGGAGGAGATCGTCGCCGACGTAGAACGCGAGGCCGGCGCCCAGAGCCAGGAATACCCCGAAAGGCACGAGCTTGTCGCTCTTCCACGCCAGTGGCACGAAGATCAAGGTCCCCGCGAGGGCTCCCAGAAAGATCGTGAGCAGGGCGCCCCTCCAACCCAGGAAGGCGCCCACCATCGCTAACATCTTGATGTCCCCGCCCCCCATCGCGTCCTTCTTGAACGCCCACCTACCGACGATCGCCACGACCCAGAGCACGGCACCACCCACCACGGCGCCAATGAGGGAGTCGAGGAGCGCCGGGCCGCCCGGGAGGAGTGACAGCACGAGCCCGAGCGCTGCGCCGCCCAGCGACAACTCGTCGGGGATGATGTAGAACCGCGCATCGGTCACGGCGATCGCGAGGAGCAGCGTCAAGAAAAGGATCGCCCTCGCCGTCTCCGGCGTGAGGCCGTACGCCGCGACGTTGGCCCCCCAGATCACCGCCGTCGAAGCTTCGACAGCCGGGTACAGCCACCCGATCGATTCCTTGCAAAAGGCGCACCGGCCGCCCAGGACGAGCCAGGAGACGAGCGGCACGTTGTGATACCAGCGCAGCGGCGTCTTGCAGTGTGGGCAACGCGAGCCCGGCGCGACGATCGACTCGCCCACAGGAAGGCGCAGGATCAGAACGTTGAGGAACGACCCGATCAGGAGCCCGAGGACGGCGACGACTCCGACGAGCGCCCAGGAGGCTTCCACGCCTGGCTCTTAGGGAGCGCCGAGCGGCAAGCTCGCCAGGACGTCGAACTCCCCGGGGCTTACCGCCTCGTCGGCGTGGAGCATCGCGGTGCGGGCGATCATGGCGCCGTTGTCGGTGCAGTGGATGGGCCGCGGCCAGAGGACCGTGGCCTCGTCTCCAAGGCGCGCGCGCGCGGCCTCGCGGAGGGCGCCGTTGCACGCGACCCCACCTGCCAGGAGCACCGTGGGGACTTCGAGCGCTCGCACCGCCCGGGCGGTCTTCTCCACCAGGACGTCGACGACCGCGGCCTGAAACGAGGCGCAGACGTCGGCGCGCCGCGACGCGACGGTCACCGGGTCTCGCGCCTCGACCCAGTAGAGGACGGCCGTCTTGAGTCCCGAGAAGGACATGTCGTAGTCCGCCGAATCGATCATCGGCCGCGGAAAGGAAATCGCCTGCGGGTCACCGGAGCGTGCCTCGCGCTCGATGAGGGGCCCGCCGGGGAAGCCGAGCCCGAGCAGCTTGGCCACCTTGTCGAACGCCTCCCCCGCGGCGTCGTCACGGGTCCGTCCCAGGACCTCGTAGCGCTTCCAGGCCGGGACGTGGACGAGGAGCGTGTGCCCGCCGGAGACGACGAGGGCGACCGCCGGAAGCTCCAGCTCGGGATGCTCGAGCAGATTGGCTACGATATGGGCCTCCAGGTGGTGGACCGGCACGATCGGAATCCCGAGGAACATCGCGAGCCCTTGAGCGAATGCCCCACCCACCAGGAGCGCGCCCACCAGCCCGGGAGCGTGAGTCACGCCGATCAGGTCGATGTTTTCGGGGGCGACCCCCGCATCGGCGAGCGCACGGTCGAAGACGGGCACGATGTTCTCCAGGTGAGCCCGGCTCGCGAGCTCGGGCACTACGCCGCCGTACTCGGCGTGCCGCTCGACCTGCGACGATACGATCGTCGACAGGAGGTTCGTCTCCCCCTCGAGGACAGCGATCGAGGTGTCGTCGCACGAGGTCTCGATACCGAGCGTGAGCATCCTACGAGGATGGGTCGCCACGTCCGCAACGGCAAGCGCGGCTATTCGCCAGCCAGCTCCCGTACCTCGATCACGCGTCCCCGGATGCGGACACTATCGGGCGTGACCGTGACGGTGCGAAGAGTCTCGGGCACGGCGATCTCCAGCTTGACATCCAGGGGACCGGTCACGCGCCGGATCTGGGACAGGTCGAGGGCCAATGATCCGATCCCGCGGACCTCCGCCGTCACACCCCTCACCTTGACGCGCCGCGGCTCGACGACCACATCGACCACCTCGTATCCCTCCTCGGACACGGGCGTCCCGAT
Source organism: Gemmatimonadota bacterium (assembly GCA_046261835.1). Taxonomy (GTDB): domain Bacteria; phylum Gemmatimonadota; class Gemmatimonadetes; order JACCXV01; family JAHWKZ01; genus JBHEOA01. Next base: position 52,946 of record JBHEOA010000176.1, on the reverse strand, counting down.
CGGTTGTAGCGAAACCGTCTTTTCCATGAAGCGATCGGTCACCACCGTGATCTGGCTCGGGGACACGGCGATCGGCGTAACTTCGAGATCAGTCGCCTTCAGCACGTCACTCGGCTCGATCGCGATCTGAATGGTATCGCTCTCGCCGCCCTGCACCTCCTTCTCGATGGCCAGCTGATCGCGACTCAGCCGCAACAGCTCCTTGCCGCGTCCCGTGAACTGGACCTCGATATCGCGAGGCACGTCGTTGGTCACGATCATGTCGTGCCCCCGGACGGCGAGCCTCAAAGGGACGGCGTACTCGACGACCGAGATCTCGTCGGTGTTGACATCGAACCAGAGAAGGAACGCGAGGAGCAGGGCCACGATCTTGTAGCCCAGATTTTCGGTGACCAACCCGCGAAGCGACGAGGCGAGATCGGCCAAGGGCGGGCTACGGGGTCTCCCCGCCGCCCCCGCGAGAGTGTTTGACGGCGCTCATCACCGCCACGCCCAGGAGCCCTAGACAGACGATGAAGATCCACTCGGCGCCGAGACCGAGCTTACTGAGACCGAGGCCGACGGCCGCGATGAGGATCAAAAAGCCGATGAAGTAGATGTAGAACCAGTCCACGAGTCCCCCACGCGTCGCGAGCCGCCGACCACGCCAGCGGCGGCAATGTACCGAGAGCGCACCGGCTCCCGCCACGCGCATCCCTCATCCGTCCGCCGCGCCCCTCTCGCTCTTCCGTTAACTACCAGGCGCCGCTCAAAATGACCGAGGTCACTCGAGGCGGCTCAAAACGGTGAAGATCAAGGCGCGCGACTGAGGTCATCCGAGGCGCACTGAAATGTGCGCCGCAGGAAGGCCGAGGGAACGCAACGCAGAGAATTCGCCGTTTTCAGCCGCCTCCCCTAAATGTTTTCGGAGATGAATGGGAATAAGGGGAGAATCCACCGATTCAGCATCGCCGCGAGCACCGCGAAGTAATTAGTGAAGATGAGGATCCCCACCGCAATCAGGACCACGCCGCTCGCCACTTCGATCGGCCGCAGCCAGACACGAACCTGTTTGAACCCGGTGAGAAATCCGCTGAATCCGATCGCCGCAACGAAGAACGGGACCCCGAGGCCCAGACCGTAGGCGAAGAGGAGCAGGACTCCGGTCGAAAGCTGCCCGCTCGTTCCCGCCATCGTGAGGATGGCACCCAGGATCGGGCCGATGCACGGCGTCCAACCAGCGCCGAACGCGAACCCAACGACCACCGACCCCAGCATCCCGGCGGGGCGCTGTTGGAGGTGGATGCGCTTCTCGCGCTGGAGGAAGGCAAGACGGAAGACGCCCGCGATGTGGAGCCCGAAGAGCACGATGACCACACCAGCCACGCGACGGATCCACCCTTGATTCGAGCGCATGAACTGTCCCACCGCCGTGGCCGAGGCGCCGAGGGCGATGAAGACCAGCATGAAGCCCAGGATGAAGAGGAGCGAATGGACGACCGTGAGGCGTCGCACGCGCGATCGGGCCGCCGGGTCCGGAGTAGCCAGCTCGTCGAACGTGAGGCCAGTGACGAACGAGAGATACGATGGGAAAAGCGGTAGGACGCACGGGCTGAGGAACGAGACGACACCCGCCAGAAAAGCGACCACCACCGAAAGCTCACCGCCCACCCGCGGGATCCTCCTCCGGCAGGCCTACGGGGCTCGCCAGGCCGAGCGCCACCTGAATCGAGTAGTCGAGCTCTTTACGGGTCTGCGGTCCCACCCATTCGCGTACGACCTGTCCGTCCGTGACCAGAATCGTGGTGGGTAGCCACGGAGAGATGCCATATGCCTCCAGCATGGCGGGCGTGCCGATCACGGAGGGATAAGGAACAGCGATCTCCGCGACGAAGGCGCGTGAGTCGCGTGGAAGGTCGTTGACGGTCACGCCGAGCACGGCGAGCCCTTTCTCGTCGTACTCCTCGTGGAGGGCGATCAGCTCGGGCATCTCCGCCTTGCAAGGGAAGCACCACGAGGCCCAGAAATTCATGAGGATCGCCTTCCGGTCGCCCAGATCGGCCAATGTCAGCGTGTCGCCGTCGAGCGTCTCCAGCTCGAATTCGGGCGCCGGCCGGATCGGCGAGTAGCCGCTCCTGCGGCCGGCGGAGTCGGACGTCTGATCGTCACCGCAAGCGGCGATCGACCCGGCCGTTACGATCGCGGCGGTCCAGCGGATGATGCGGTTGGATGACACGGAAGGTTGAAGTTCCCCTTGCGTGCGCCTCTCGGCAAACCGCTCAGTCAGGCTTTCGGCGCCGGGTCAGGTCCTGGACAGCGAGGCCGATTCGCGGGCTCAGCTGGGTAAGGAGCGTCCCCGCCACAGCAAGCGACACCACGACGATCGCCACGGTAGGCCCCAGCTCGGGGTGTCCGAGCGCGACCCCATATGCCGCGAGCAGGACCGAGAACTCGCCGCGCGGGGACAGGGTGAGGCCCAGGCTGACCGACGCGGCGACGGAGAGCTTCGCCTTGAGGCCCGCCGCCAGGCCACCCAGCAGCTTTCCGCCGAGAGCGACGGCTGCCAGCGCGAGGCCCGTGGCCAGGGCCGGCGGGAGCGTCGACCCCTCGATCGTGAGGCCGAACCCGAAGAAGAAGAGCGCCGAAAAGAGACCGAGAAACGGGGCGAGCAGCTTTTCCACTCGCGCCTTAGAGGTGGCGTTGCCGACCAGGAGGCCGGCCGTGAACGCGCCCACCGCTTCCGATAAGCCCGCCTGCAGGCTGACCCCGGCGAAGAGCAGGAGGAACCCCGAGATCGCGAGCAGCAGGACCTCGTCATCGAGCCGGACGAACAACGCATCGAGGATTCGCGTCAACGGGTCGGCGAGAACCGTAAGGAGCAGGATCAACGCGATGATCGCGGCGATCGTGGTTGGTGGCGACACCTCGCCGAGAGAAAGCGATGGCCACAATGAGAGCCCCGCGAGAAAGAGGGCGATGATCAGGTCCTCGGCGACCAGGATCCCGAGAACGAGCTCGGTCTCGGGATGGGCCGCGCGGCCGAGATCGAAAAGGTTCTGAGCGACGATGGCAGAGCTCGAGACATAGAGAGCGGCACCGAGCAGAAGCGCCGCCGGAAGCTCCCAGCCGAGCGCGATGCCTCCCAGGAATCCCACCGGAAAGTTGATCGCGAGATCGATGCCCCCGGCGACCGCGAACGAGCGCGCGCCGCGACGTAGCCTGAGGATCGAGAACTCGAGGCCGACGAAGAAGAGCAGCAGCGCGACGCCGATCGCCTCGACGAAGCGGACGACGTCGGGGTCGACCACGGTGGTGCGGGTCGCCACACCCAAGAGGATGTAGACCGGGACGGCGGACTGACCCGCTCGGCGGAGGATGGCGCCCCCCAGGGCGAGGAGCAGCAGGATCGCGGCGAGGCCGAGCAGCGGGCCCGACATCAGGTGGGCTCCTACGAGGCGAAGCGACGACGAAACGCCTCGATCTGCTCGCGGGTGCCGATCAGCACGAGAGTGTCGCCTTGACGCAAGGTCGTGCCTGGTCCCGGGTTGGGCAGCGCGCCTTCCTTCCGAAGGACGGCGATCACGCTGGCACCCGTCTTGGAGCGGATCTCGAGTGCGCCGATCGTCCGCCCTGCCATCGCCGGTCCGACTTCATGCCAGTCGATCGCCATCTGGCCGAGCACCGTGGCCAGATCCGCCTCGCCGACGGGCTGGTAATAGGCGCCCGCCAGGATCGCGCCGAGCCCTCGGCCATCCCGGTCGTCAAGGCGGACGGCGGAGGTCGGGAAATCGGCGCCTTTGTCGAAGAGATAAATCTCGCGATGGCCGCTGTTGTGGAGGATCACCGTCAGTCGCGCACCGTCCTCGGTGAGCAAGGCATACTTGCGACCGATTCCGGGCAGCTCGATCTCGCGAATCTCCAACACCTACCCCCAGTCGTGGAACCTGTAGCCGAAGGCGCGGTGAACCAGCCGCGCGGCGACGAAATCGGGCGCGTGGAGACCGGTGATCGGCGCGAGCTCGACGACGTCCATCCCCACGACGCGCTTCTGCTGGAACACCTTCCCCAGGAAGTGCAGGGTCTCGTGCCAGGACCCGCCGCCGGGCTCGGGCGTCCCCGTAGCGGGCATGACGGCCGGATCGAAGAAGTCCACGTCGAACGTGACGTAGACGTTGTCGGTCAGGGCGGCCAGCGCGGTCTCCATCCATCCGCCGCCGTGGGCGATGCGATGCGACCAGAAGACGGGCAGGTCCTCCTCGCGGATGAACTCCGCCTCCTCCACCGACACGGCGCGGATTCCGATCGGCACGATCCAGACCCCGAGCTCGAACACACGCCGCATGACGCAGGCGTGGGACCATGGGGTCTCCTGATAACGGTCGCGAAGATCGGCGTGGGCGTCGAACTGGAGGACCGAGAGATCCTCGTACGCCGCCCGGGCGGCGCGGACAGGACCGGTGGTGATCGTGTGCTCACCTCCGAGAAAGATCGGGAACTTGTCGTCGGCATAGAGACGAGATGCGACCTCCGTGAGACGGTCGATGAAGCTTTCCGCACCCTCGTCCGGACCGGCTTCGACTGCGGCGTGGGTGTGGATGCCGCCTTTCCGGTACGGCTCCTCGCGCAGGATCTCGTCGTACAGCTCGACGTACCCCGAAGCCTCGAGGATCGCCGCCGGCCCCCGCGCCGTGCCTCCACCGTACGATACGGTAGCCTCGTACGGCACCGGCACCACGACCCCACGACACGCCTCGTACCGCGTCTCCTCGTCACTCAACCCCAGAAAGTTCACATCAAGAGCATTCTGATGAGAGAGAAGGGAAGGCGGGTCAAGACCGCCAACGTCATCAGGAAGGCCGCTCAAGATCGCGCAGATCAAGGCGCCCGAGGAGGACGAATGAGGGGTAGTATGGGCTACGCCGCAATGAAGTCCGACGAAGGGCAACGCAGAGATGCGCCATCTTCAGCGGCCGTCAGTCTATCAGGACAGCGGCGGCGACTACTGTGGTCCACAACCCACTCTTCTCCCCCACCGCCGACTGCGTGATGTTGCGCGTCGTAACGATCTCCTCGGAGATTCGCCACACTTCCTTCCGCGCATCCCACGCGGCATCGGGATCGAACTGGACACCGAGCACGGTGGCAAGCATCTGCGCGGCGAGGTCCTCAGCGTAGTCGCCCGCTTCCTCGTCGGTCTGGCCGTAAGAGTGGTGTTCCGAGAGATAGCCGTAGTGCGTCTCGTCGCGTGGGATCGCCACGCCAATGGACGAGGCGATCAGCCGGTGGGGTTCGTCGGTCGACGACTCCGCGACCACCGTGAACAGGACCTGGCCCGCTGTCAGTTTCCTCACGCCTTCCTTCATCGGAATAAGCTTGCATCCCGGGGGGAAGATGCTCGAGACCCGCACGATGTTGTATTCGGCGATCTGCGCGTCGCGCAGCGCGAGCTCGAACGAGGCCAGCTTCTCGCGATGCCGGCCGACGCCGCGGGTCAGGAAGAGCTCCTTCGCCACGAAGGCCATCGCTTACCTCCTGGTACCAACCACTAGCTGCCGGGGGATTGTAGCCGGCCCGGGGCTTCTTCGAGAGGAGCCGCGGGGGCGCGGAAGTACTCGGGGGTGCGTCGCGCTTCGAGCTCGCGGCGCATCAAGGCTTGCCGTTCCTCCTCGTAGCGCGCGAAAAGGGGATCGAGCCGGGTGTCGTTGGGAAGCTCGGGAGTCATGGCGATGAGCTCCCCTCTCACATCCCGCACCGCGGTTGCTTCCGCGGAACGATCGCCGAACTCGATCTCGGCTCGCCCGAGGAAGCGGCCGAGATCACCGGGTGCGACCACCCATGTGCCTGGCATGACCCCCTCGGCCTCGATCAACGACTTGCCACCGTGACCGCTGACGATCAGATCGATTCCCTCCACCTGCTCGGCCAGAGCGCGATCGGCTTTATAGCTCAGGTGGCTCAGCACGACGATCGCATCGACCTCGCGCTCGCGCAGCTGTCTCACGCCGCGCCGTGCGCTGGTGACGACATCCTGCTCGACGACCACGCTGTCACGGACCGCTGCATTGAGCTGGATCGTCGGATTGAAGAGTCCCAACAGCCCAATCTTGCGACCGCCCCTCTCGATGACGAGCGTCTCGTGGCCGAGATCCTCCAGGCCTACGACGTCGTAGTTGGTGTGAACCCACGCGATCGGGCTTTCCTCGACGATCGAGCGCACGTAAGCCGCGCCTTGATTGAAGTCCCACTCCCCCAGGGTGTAGGCGTCGTACTCCATGAGCTCCATGGCATCGATCATGACGCGCCCGAGAGCGGCTCCGTAGGCGTTCTCGCCGCCGGTGAAGTCGCCAGCGTCGACCAGCAGGATCGGATCGTCTCCCTCGCGCCTCAGGGAATCCACGACCCAGGCTCGCTTGGCGAGGCCGCCGGTCGAATCGGACCGACATCCACAGGTGTCGAAATAGCCGTAGGCGTTGGCGGTGTGGAGGACGATCAGCTCGTCGGCGGGCCCGGTGCAGGCGGCGCACAGGGCGGCTGCCAAGGCGATCGCCGCCCCGTGTCGGATCAGAATCGCCATCCGACCGCGAAGTGCGTTTCGTCGCCCAGCTCGCTCACCGAGATCTCGCGCGCGACGTCGGCCTCGAACCCGCCGAAGCGGACGCCGACTCCGACGGCGCCCCCCGTTATCCGGTTGGCGGTGCTCCCTCTGGCGTAGGGATTGTCGAGCAGGAGCAGGCCCCCGCGGACGACGACGATCTGATGGATCGTGATCGACGCGCCGGCGTGCTGGCTGGAGGTCGCGAGATCGCGGAGATCGCTCTCGATGTCGAATCCGAGCTCGATCGCGTAGTCGGAGGGGAGGCCAGGGAAGGTCGTCGGTCGGTAGTCGACCCCCACGCGCACGCGCGACGGGAGGGCTTCCTCGCCTTGTGCATCCTCACCTTCCGTCGTCCCCCCGAAATCGAGATCCGGCCCCAGATTTCGCAGGGCGATGCCCAAGGTCAGGGGCAGGCCCGATCGCGGCGAATAAACCAGCCCGGCGTCGAGCGCGGGACCGCTGGCGTCGATCGAACCGAGGTTGGTGGACAGCCACTTCAGGGTGGCGCCGTAGGCCAGCTTCTCGCCGTAGATCCGGTTGGCGTAGGTCGCGCCGAGCGCCCAATCGCTGATCTCGATCGAGCCAACTGGATCGGGCGACGTTTCGGTGACAGGCACATCGCCGTAATCCAAGTAGATCACCTGGATAGCGACCGTTCCCCAGCGCGTGTCGGCGCCGGCAGCGAGATAATTGCCGTTGAATTCCGCGTCGTCGGCCGCCTCGAAGCGACTGTACGTCAAGGCACCTCGCCCGAGGCCCATGACCGCCGCCGGGTTGTATGGCAGCGCCTGGAGCTCGCCGGCGGTGGCCGAGATCGCCCGTCCACGCCCGATCGCGCGCGCGCCCAGCGGTAGACTCAGACCGATGAGCCCCGAATCGTCATCGATCTCGTCCTGAGCGGCCACAGGCGACGGCGCGACGATTCCGAGGAACGCCACGATCGCGAGAGCAGTGAAGGATGTCGCGCGCACGAACGGCCGAATCTCGGGCGTGCCCGCGACTGCTGCAAGGTCAACGATCCTCACGGCATTCCTCGCATAGGCCGTAGATCTCGACCCGGTGGTGTGTCGGAAGGAAATGATGCAGAGCGGCCACCTCGGACTCCACTCGATCTATCGCTTGAGACACGAACTCGATGACCTTGCCGCAGCGCGTGCAGACCAGATGCTCATGATGCGGGCGCGTGGGACGCGGTTCGTAGCGTTTGAAGCCCTCATTGAAGTCATGCTCTCGAATGAGCCCCGCCTCGCGCATGAGATCGAGCGTGCGATATACGGTCGCTTTCCCTACCGGACGGCGTCCTGCGCGAAGCCTCGCCAGGATCTCTTCCGCGGAGATGTGATGGTGGGTTCCGAACAGCACCTCGGCGACTCGCATCCGCTGCGGAGTCACCGGATGACCGCGGCCACGGAGGTGGTTCCGGAAGCGGTCGAGAGCAGCCTCGCGCGCGTTGCCGGGTGTCAACTCGATCCGCCGGCGGGCAGGATCTGCTCGACCAGGGTGACGACCTGAGCGGCGGGTTCGGTCCCGGGCGCGATCTCGAGGTCGATCTCGCGATAGGCCGCGCCCTCGGCGCCGGTCCGATCGATCAGCTCGGCGAGGATCGAAAGGAGCACATCTTCGGGGAATCGCGCGCGCCGGGTGAATTCGAGCGCGATCTCCCCTGGCGCCGATCCGCGGCTGCCGAGGGCCGCCATCTCGAGTCGACCGTCGGCGAGCCGCTTGGTGACCAAAGTCAACAGGAATGCGATGCCGCCGCGCTCGATCGGGTCGAAGACGTAGGCCCGCTCGAGCCGCTCGCCAGGCCCGAGCTCGAGCGCCTCCATGAGCCGCATGCTCTCGTTCATCGTCTTGACCCTCTCCTCCTCACCTCGTATCCTCGCCGCCGCCTGCGAATCTCGTGAGGCTCGCGTACCCCGTCAACGAAATGCGACGATGACCCACTACCGACGCATCGTCGCCGACCCCAACGGAGATGGCTGAGTCCACTGGCCGACCCGCCCCCCAAGACACCCGGGCGGCCGCGCTCGCCTACGTGCTGGGGTTCATCACCGGCCTCTTCTGCCTGTGGTTCTACCCCGACCGACCGTTCGTCCGCTTTCACGCTTGGCAGTCGCTGTTGCTCTGGATCGCCGTGGGACTGGCGATTCTGGGAGTCGACTTCATCCCGATCGTTGGGAAAGGTCTGGTGCTGATTCTGGTTGTAATAGCGCTCGCGCTGACGGTGCTCCTCTTGTGGCACGCGTGGCGCGGGAACTGGTGGATGCTCCCGCTGATCGGCGACATCGCGCGCGAGCGGGCGGAGCGTCGCTAGCCGCTCTTTCGGCGTGCGTTCACCCCGCAGCTGCCCAGGCCCGCGCGGGCTCCTCGAACTCCTCGTCCTCCCTCGACCTCCCTCGCTCACCCTCAGCGCCGAGTGAGACCGACACGATCGCCGACACGCCCGGCTCCTCCATCGTCACGCCGTACAGGTAGTCGGCTGCTTCCATCGTCCGCTTGTTGTGGGTGATGACGATGAACTGCGTTCGATCGCTGAAGTGACCAATCATCCGGAGGAAGCGGGAGATGTTGGCGTCGTCGAGCGGGGCGTCGACTTCGTCGAGGATGCAGAAGGGTGAGGGCTTGACGCGGTAGATCGCGAAGAGCAGAGCGAGAGCGGTCAGCGCACGCTCGCCCCCCGAAAGAAGCGTGATGTGCTGGACCCGCTTGCCGCGGGGGCTGGCCACGATCTCGATCGGAGACTCGAGGGGATCGTCGGGGTTCGCGAGGCGAATGTCGGCGTGGCCGCCCTCGAAGAGGACGCGGAACGTCTCGTCATAATGCTCGCGGATTCTCTCGAAGGTGTCGAGGAACAGCTCGCGCGCGGTCTCGTTGATCTTGCGGATCGCCTCCTCGAGCTGTCGGCGCGCCCGGACGAGGTCGTCGCGCTGGGTTTGGAGGAAGGTGAGCCGCTCCGCCTCGCGCTCGTACTCCTCGACCGCCAGCATGTTTACCGGGCCCAGGTTGATCCGCCGTCGGCGGACCTCCTCGAACCGTTGCCGGAGCGCATCGAGCTCCAGCCCCGCCTCCTCCTCGGTCAATGGATGGCGCTCGACCAGGGCCTCGAGCGGGGAGTCGTAGATCTGGGCCAGGTGCACATCGAGGGCCTCCCGGCGGAAGTCGACATCCTGGAGCGTCAGCGACACGCGATGACGGCGCTCCATCGTCTCTTCGTGCTCGCGGCGGAGGGCACGGATCTCGGTCTCCAGCCTGGCTCTCCGTTCTTCGATTCCGTGGTGGCGCGCCTCGGACTCACGCAACCTCTCGGTCGCCGCGTCGAGGTCGCCGTACAGCGCCTCGATCTCCACGGCCAGGCGGATGCGCTCGGCTTCGAGCTCCGCGCTCCCCTGCTCGAGGCGGGCGCGCTCGGCGGCGCGCTCGTCCCGCGCATGACGGAGGGACTCCTCGGCCACCGTGAGGTGCTCGATCTCGCGCTCGACGGCGCGCAGCATTGCTTCCGCCTCGGCGCGCTCGAGCTCGACCGCGTGACGCGCCGACAAACGCGCGCGGCGCACCTCCTCGTAGCGCTCGAGGGCTCCCTGGACCTGCTCGAGCCGCTCCCGGACCAGCGCCTGGTCACGCTCCGATGCGGCGAATGCCTCGGCCGCGCGGACATGGGCCCCCTCGGCGCGGTCGCGCCGCTCGCTTTCCTCCGCTACCGCCGTCTCGAGCTCCGTGACGCGCCCTGCGATCTGGGCTTCGATCTGCTCAGCGACCGCGGCCTCTTCGCGCGCGGCGCGGTGTGTCTGGTCGATCTCTGCCTGGCGAACCTGAGCGCTGGCGAGCGCCGCCTCAGCGTCTACGACCTCGCGTTCGGCTTCCTTCAGCGCCAGTTCGTGCGCGCCCAGGACTGCGCGCCGCTCGTCGTAGTCGCGCGCCGCTTCGGCCAGCAATCGACGGCGTGCGAGGAGGCCCTCCTCCCCCACGTCACCCGCGGTTCGCCAGCGGCCGGTCGGCTCGACCAGTGTTCCGTCGAGCCCCGCGATGGCGAAATGGCGTGCCGCCATCGGATCGGCGAGTAGCGCCGACCGGCAGCGGAAGGCGGCCTCGCGGTCAGCGACCACCAGGAGCCGGGCGAACAAGGGCGCGAGCCGCGCCGCGAGTCCCTGGTCTCCTGTCCACCGCGCAACATCGGATCCGCGCGCGAGCACGACCGCAGCCGCTTCGTCGGGGAGCTCGGGGATCGTCCCGTCGGGGACGAACTCGGGGATCAGGAAGTCGGCGCGGCCGCCGCCCTGCTCGGCGAGCTGCTCGGCTCCCTGGACCGCAGCGCTACGGTCGCGCGCGAGCAGCGCGTGGCCCAACGACTCGAGGTAGCGGTCGAGCGGGCGCTCGAAACGGGGCTCCATGGGCTCGACCGCCTGGGGCAGGGCCCCGGAAATACCCCGCACCGGAGATTCGGCTCCGAGGAGCGCGCGCGCGCCTTCGCCGTACCCCTCGAGGCGCGACTCCAGCGCTGCCAGCGTCTGGTGTCGGCTCGCCGCAGCCCGCTCGGCGGCGCGCGCGGCCGCGACCTGTTCGCGGGCACCCTCGAGCCCGCGCGCGGCGTCACGGAGCGCCAGCTGGCGCTCGGCCGCCAGCGAACGCGCCTCCTCGTGGCTGGTTCGCGAGGCCGCGAGCCTCTCACGGGCGGCTACCGCCGCGGCGGAGGCGCCGGTGAGAGCCTCGCGCCGCTCGTCCCGCTCGATGGCGAGTGCGGCGTGGCGCTCGACGGCTGCCTCGGCTGCGCTCGTCAGCCGAGCGGCCGCCTGCCGGGCCTCGGCGCTGCGCTCCTGGAGCGCCTCCGCTTCGGCAACCAGTCGCGCGCGCTCCGCCTTGCGCTCGGCGTGGTGCTCGTCTTCGACCGCCATGTCTCCTTCCGGCTCGAGGCGCGCGACGATGCGCTCCCGACGCTCGGCTGCCTCGTCGCGGTCCCTCTCGAGCGACGCGCGGCGCGCCGTGAGCTCTGCCGTGCGTTCGTCGGCCCGCTCGTCCTCGGCCACCAGGGCTTCCAACCGGCGCGCGTTATGGCTCAAGGTCTCGGCGGTCACCAGCCGGGACTGGTCGCGGCGGCTGATCCGGCTCCGCAGGTCTTCCGCGTGTACGCGCGCGGCCTGTTCCTCGCCGCGACCGCTCGCGAGATCGAGCTCCAGCCCTTCGAGCTCAGCTTCGCGTTCGGCGAGGCGGGCCGCCTGATCGGCGTCGGTGGTCTCGAGCGCCTTGAGCTCGATGCCAAGAGGTTCGCGCCGCGTGGCAAGGAGCGCCCCTTCACGCGCGGCGACGTGGACATCGAGGCGCGTTTCCTCGGCCTCGTACTCGCGGAAGCGCCGCGCCTTTCCCACCTGTCGCTTGAGCGCGCCGACGTTCTTCTCGACCTCCGTCACGATGTCTTCGACGCGCAGCAAGTCCTGGGTCGTGGCCTCCAGCTTCCGCTCCGCCGCCTTGCGCCGCGTCTTGTACCGCGTGACGCCGGCCGCCTCTTCGAAGAGATAGCGACGCTCGTCGGTCCGATCCGACAACACCACGTCGATCATTCCCTGCTGGATCAGCGAGTAGGCATGCGTACCGATCCCCGTGCCCATGAGTAGATCCTGAATGTCCTTGAGCCGGCAGAAATGCTTGTTCAGGAGGTACTCGCCCTCGCCCTCCCGGTAGATGCGACGCGCGATCGAGACCTCGCTGTACTCCACCGGTAAAACGCCGTCCTCGTTCGAGAAATGGAGCAGCACCTCGGCGTAATGGATCGGCTTGCGCTCGCGGCTGCCCGCGAAGATGACCTCGTCCATCTTGGAGCCTCGAACGAGGGTCGGTCGCTGCTCACCCAGCACCCAGCGGATGGCGTCGCAGATGTTGCTCTTGCCGCATCCGTTGGGACCGACGATCGCGGTCATCCCGGGATTGAACTCGATCGACACACGGTCGGCGAACGACTTGAAGCCGAAGAGGTCGAGACGTTGGAGCTTCACCTATTCCTCCCTCACGATGAGCCGCGCGGAGCGGGATTCGAGGACGGATTGCAGGGTGTGCGCCAGGAGCTCGGCCTCCTCGCGCGACTGGTAAGCGCCGGCGTAGAGGCGAACCGGTTCCCGCCCCACGGGGTACGCCGCAATACCTCTCTCGCGTAGGGCCGCGGCGTCCCCGCGCGCGGCCTCGAGCGAGGGATAGGTTCCAATCTCGAATGTCCATGGCGCCGATCGCACCACGCCTTCGTCGACCAGATCCGACGCCTGGAGACGGTCGCGCGCGCGCATGGCCTCGGTCGAGTCGGCGAAGGAGCCGGCATAGATCCGGAACCACTGTCCTTTGCCCGGGATCGTGACCGGCGACAGCGTCGCCGGGTACCCCATCGCCTCGACCCCTTCGACCACCCGCAACGCGGAGCGGGCACTCTGATAGGACCCGACGTGGACTGAGAAAGGCGCGGGGCGTCCCGCGCCTCGAGAGAGCAGGGCCTGCTGGTCTTCGAGCGTCGATCCGGCCAGTGTCGTCGTGTCGGCGAGGAGGATCGAATCGGCCGCGAGCACGCTGGGCGGCAGACCGTCGACCGTATCGACCGGCAGTGTCTCCGTAGCGGATCCGGGAACGGGGTCGAGCGCGATCGTCTCCCCGCCCTCGAGCTCGGGATACGAACGATCCGGCTCGTCGACGAGCCCGCGAACGACGTCGAACGCGACCCCGTGCCCAACGATCCCCACGATCACGATCGCTCCGAATATCAGGGCTGCCGCGAACAGCGCTGGTCGTGGACGGAATCGGCTCCGCTGCTCGTCCTCCTTCGATCGGCGCGAACGCCCAACCTTCGAGCGACGCGAGTGCTCCTCCGACCGATTCGGTTCCTCCTTCGAGCGACGCTCGGACGAACCACTATGGCCGGGTCGCGGACCCTCGAACCCTTGCAGGAAGAGGAGGTCCTCGTCTCGCGCCCTCTCCGCCGCGGTTGCTCCGAGCACGGCGCTCCGTGAGCGGCCCGCGATCGCCTTCCGATCGATGGGTGTGGAAGTCGCCTGCCGTGCGACCGGCGTCGTCTTGGCGCCGAGCAGGACCGGCAAAGGACCCAGGAAGTGATGGGTCAGATGCGCCAGGTCGCGCGCGGCATCGGTGTTTCCCTTGAGACGCACGACGGCCCGCTCGCTGCCGGCGAGAGAGGCATCCGTCCCTCGTTCCTCGACCGTCACCAGTGCCCCACAGAGCGCGGCGATGCCCGTGCGGTCGCCCGCCTCGAGCGGGGGCGGCAGGGTGACGATCACCGCGCCATGGTGACGTCGTAGCTCTTCGAGCCCGGCGCGGAACCCCGGTGCATCGTCGAGCGGCGAACCGGCGAGGAACCAGGTGCCGCCGCTCATGGCCCACAACCCATCGAGCCCCGTTTCCCTCGTGCATTGCGCGAGCGGCGCGCCGAAGCGGACGTGGTCGACGAATCCTTCCTTGTAATCGGCGCCGAGGAGCTGCTCGAGCCAGCGTGTATCGGGGCTCAGATCGAGGACGAGCGTAGGGATTCGCGAGCGCGCGAGGAGGGCGCCCGTCAGTACGGCGAAGAGACGAGGATTCCGACCGTGAGTGGCGAGGCGGAAGCCGACTAGGATCGGCTCCCGCTCGGCATCGGCGACGAGGCCCTCGACGAGCTCGGCGAAAGCCGGCCAACGGTCCCCGAGGTAATCCACCGGGGTGTCCTCTCGAAGCGCACCCAGAACCCCTGGCCAGAAATCGTCGTCGAGCTCGAAATCGTGCATCTCACCCGTGGCGGGCGCGGACGGGAGGGGCATGCGCCAAGATAAGGACCCACTACATCTTGGGGCAATGACCTACCCGACCACGATCCCTAGTCGTCCATCGACGCCGACCCCGCGGTTCAGTCCACGGCTGGCCGCCGGACCCCACATGGCTGGCCGTTGTCGACACGCCGGCCGAGGCCCGAGGGGCATCGCGAAGAACCTATTGTGTCGCGGATGGGGACCGACCGCTCGTCGATCGGCAGGGGAAGTGAAAGCCTAATCTTCCGCGGGCCGCCCGGCAACACCGCGAAGAGTCGCTTCGATCCGTCGACCGCTACCGCGCGCCGATTGCTTCCTCGAGCATGGATTTGTCGCCGGTCAATTCCCAATAGATGAGGGACACCGGAATGACACCCGCCCGGTTGAAATTGTCCAGAAAATCGGCAAGCACGAAGCGGCCCTCCCGCTGCCGTGCATATTCCGCAACCAGCTTCTCGATCTCGATCTTGCCGATGATGTAGCTCCCGCCGTAAGCCGGCTGCCTGAGATAGAACTGCTCCTCGTGGTGAATCGTGCTTCCCTCCGCCGGAAGCCAACCTCGCGGCGTCCATTTCGAAGCGAAGCCCGTCGCCTCGTGGAAGTCCATCTCCAGCCCGTGCTGGTAGAGGCCGCCCAGACCGCGCGCCGCGCGTTGAGCGAGCATGATCCAGACGAGTTCGCGTGCTCGGGGTCGGTCGTCCAGCAACCCCGTGTGCATCATCATCTCCTCCATGGCGGTGGCCATACCCTCTGCGCGGCCGTCGAAGATGTTGTAGAGGAGTGGCGTGCTGCGGATGGGACTTTCGTTGGGCTCCTCTCGCATGCGAGCCAGGTCGAACCAGTGATAGTGATGTGTTCGCATCACGATCGGATCCCTGTAAACGACTTCGTCGAAGAATCCGCGCAGCCCCTCGGTCGGCGTGAACCGTCCTATCTGGGCCCGAAGGGCGGCGTCCATGTAACCCTTGACCGGCAGAATCTCTTCCTCCTCCAAGAAATCCATGTACTCGCTCACAGCCTCGTTCACGAGCCGGTCGTAGTCCGCGGCATCGTCGATCCGCGAGAGCTCCGGGAGGTCGCGGTTCCTATGCTCTTCGAGGCGAAGCGAGCTGTGGGCGCGCGCCAGCTCGCGCTCGAGCAGCAGCACCTCGTCTTCCCACGAATACGGCAGGAGGTGGACGTTCCTGAGATTCCACGTGTAGTTCTCCTTGCCGACGCCGGACACCCCGGTCTTGGACCCTGCTCGTTCGGCCAGCCAGCCCGCGAACTCGTCCGACGCGGCGCGCGCCTCGAGAGCCGCGGCGGCGAGATCGGGGTGAGTGTCTTTCACCGATTCGGCGAAGACTGCGAGGTCCTCGCTCTGCTCCCGGATGCTGCGGATGCCCGTGAGCCAGAGGTCTCGCGCGTTGCCCGTCAGGTTGATGCGCGCCGCTTGGAACAGGGCGTCTGCCTTCCGTAGCCGGTCGGCGATTTCCTCGGCATCGGCTGCGGAGAGTGGCCGCGCGTAGCTCGGTAGCTCGATCCTGGCGTGGATGTTCGGCCCTTCGCGCGCCGGCACGTCGGTCGGGGAAGGAAAGAGCCAGACGTAGAAGGCGGGATCTCTCTCCCACGGCCTAGTGACCCGGTGCTCGAAGTCGAGCCCGTTCATCTCCGCCCAGACGAGGTACCAGTCGATCTGCTGCGACACCGGCCATCCGGTCGTGTCGATGGCACCGAGACGTCGCTGCCATTCGGCGAGCTCCCGATGCTGGCGCTCCATCGCCTCGCGGCCGTAATCCGGCACGCCCACGATCATCTCCGGAGCCTGGAATTCGCGCCACGCGAAGAAGAGCTCGACTAGGTCGTCGTAGGAGTTGGCCTTCGATTGCCCTTGCACGTTTGCGTGTCCCACGAAGACGAAGACGGCAAGGAAAACGGCTGTCGCGAAGAGGTCGCGGGCCAGGAAGGGAGCAGCGGACTTCAGAACTCGGGAGCCAGGGTGAAGAGGACCTTGCCATTGCCCAGCGACGCCAGATCCGTCGGCACAGCGTAGTCGAATCGCATGACGGCGAACCCGAAGAGGTTCATCCGCACGCCGACACCAAAAGACGCACGGGCGTCCACCAGTCGAAGGCCGAACGGCGCGTTGGAGTCGCCCGTCGAAAAGCTGAACTCGCCGTCGGGCAACGTTACGCCGTCCTGGTCCAAGCCGCTCTCGTCCCTCGCCTCGGCGCAATTGCCCGAACAACGCGCGTACCCGAGGTCGAACCACAATGCTCCGCGCAGCGGCGGGAAGAGCGCGCCGGCAATGTGGGGACGGTCGGCGATCGGGAAGCGGAGCTCGACGTTGAGGAGGCCGACCTCCGTACCCCGCAGCTTAGGATCGCGGAACTCGTAGCCGCGAAGCAGCGTCGGACCGCCGATCGACTGAAACCGCAGGTTCTCCGCGTGCTGACCGTATACCCCGAGGAACAGGAGACGGCTCGCCAGCGTCAAGTCGCGGCGGAGCAGCCAGTAGCTTCTCACGTCGCCGTAGAGCTGTGTGAACGCCTGGTCGCCGAACGCACGCTGGACTTCGAGGCGCTGACGGCTCCCCCCCACCGGACCGGTAGAACCGTAGTACGCCGTGTCGTACACGTAAGCCGCGGAAGGCGCGGCGAACCCCTGGTCGGGGAGGTCTTCCTCGATCTCCGGCGCGGCGGCGAACACCTCGAATTTTGCGATTCGGCGGTCGACATAGGCCGCGACCGCGCCGAACTCGACGCGTCGGAAGCGGCTCAAGGGATACGCGCCGAACAGCTGTCCGCCGCGATAGACGTCGCTTCGGTAGAGCAGAGTGACATCGTCGACCGAGCTCACCGCCAGCGGGGCGAAGTCGCTCCGGAACTGGAACGCGCTCGCACCCCAGTTGAGGCGTCGCCTGAGATTCGCGTAGGTGAAGAACAGATCGCTGTCGGTCACCGATCCGTAGACCGAAGCCGCAACGTACAGGTTGTGATCCCCGAGCAGATCACTGAAAGCCAGCTGCGAAGCACCGAACGCGCCCAGACCGGTGACGAAGCCGACCTCCGGTTGGGCGATGATGTCGGGCTGGAACTCGATCTCGTAGGGTCGGATCTCGTAGGTGCTGGTATCGCGCGGCAACCCGAGGGTCGGATCCTCGAGGAGCGTCGGCACGTCCACCGGATCCTCGAATGAGGGGATGCGCATGGGCGGCCGCTCCGCCCGGCGCGGTCGGCGCTCGTCCAGGGGAATCCCAAAGGGATCGGGACGCCGGCCGACCGTGCTGACCTCGGTCGTCTGCGACCCGGCCGGCTTGTCGCCGTTCGCCGCGCCGGGTCCGGCGCCGCCCGGTGACGATGTCACGTCGGCGGGCCGCTCCTCGTCCTCCGGCACGAACACGCTCGCCGCGAGGTCGAACTCCGACTCGGCCCGCGACACGTACGGCTCGCGGACGAGCGCGAGCGGATCGTCGAGCCGGTAGAGGTCCCAGCCCGCGTCAGCGAAGGCGCTGAAGACCATCGTGCGACCGTCGCGCGACCAGGAAAGCGCCGGGCTCGTCTCGGTCACTCCGCTGACCCCGGTGAGGAGATCGGTCAGCTGATGGTGGGTCCCGCGATCGAAATCATAGAGGAAGATGTTGGCGATCCCGGTCCGGTCCGACACGTAGGCCAGCGTTCGACCCTCCGGCCCCCACTGAGGATTGATGTTGCGGCCGGCCTGATCCGGGACATAGGTGATTCCGCCCGACGCGAGGTCGAGAATACCGATCTTGTAATCGTCATACGCCAGCAGTTCGAAATCCGTCCCCGGTCCGAACTCGGTCGTGAAAGCGATTCGGCCCCCGTCCGGCGACCACGTCGGGTCGCGCTGACCGAAGCGGTCGTGGGTCAGCCGCCGAAGGTCGGTTCCTTCGCGGCCGACGACGAAGAGGTCGCTCGTTCCTCCCTCTAGCCCGGTGAAGACGAGTCGCTCCCCGTCGGGGGACCAGGAGGGAGTTTCGATCCCCTCCAGGCCGAAGCGATGGACGGCCACGATCTCCTCGTCGTCCACGTGCATGATGTAGAGGGCGTCCTGTTCACCCGCTTTGCTCGAGAAGGCGAGGTACTCGCCGTCCGGCGAGAAGGCCACGCCGGCGCGCAGGAACCGCAGGCTTTCGAAGGACGCGGTTCGCTCGCCCTTGACGAGCTTGTCGGGGTTCGACGGGTCGTCGAGGTCGGCGACGTAGAGATCGTTGAAGTAGTCGCGATCGGAGAGGAAAGCTACGCGTCTGCCGTCGGGCGAGACCGCGGGCGCGATGTTGATGGAGGTTCGCTCGCGGACGTGAGATGTGAGTCGCTCCGCGACACTCTGTGCAGGCTGGAAGGCGAGCGCCTGGGGGAAATACGTGAGGCGGACCGCCTCGAGCCAGTCGTCCGACAGCTCCTCAAGCGTCAACCCGATCACGTCCTTGAAGGCTTCGTCCACACCGACGAGCGGAGCCTTCTGCATGATCTCCCCGATCTTCTCGTCGCCGTACTTGGTGCCGACGTAGTACCAGATCCCCTGGCCGAAGCGATAAACGCGGATGTCGCCGACGCTCGAGAGCTCATCGAGCGAGGTGAGGTACCCCGACAGCGAGGCGTCTCGCAGCCACATCGCGGTCTGGGCGTCGATCTCCCCGGTGGAGAGGTATTCGGCCATCCCCTCCAGGAACCAGAGCGGCGGCCGGAAGGCGAAGGGGTGATTCCCCTGCGACAGCGCCCCCCGCCGCATGATGTCGTACTGGAACGCGTGGACCAGCTCGTGGGTGAGGGTATGATCGAAGTCGGGATAGGCGCTCGGGAAGAACAGGACGATGCGGTTCCGCAGCCCCTCGGTGACGCCCTGAATCCCTTCGTCGAGCTGGAACCTGAAGATGTTGGTCTGCTGGAAATCGGACTGCGACGCGTAGAGGATCAGCGGCTTCTTCTCGTCCCACTGATGGCGGAAGACCTTGGCGAGCCGGGCGTACCCGCGCTCGGCCATCCGCGCGGCGTCCATGACCGCCGCTTCCTCTTCGGGATAGTAGTAGATGTGGAAGTGGTCGGTTTCGAGAACGCGGAAGTCGAACGCTTGGTACTGGACTTTGTTCTTGCCGAACTGGGGTGACGCCGGGCTCGGCAGCAGCAAAAGAAACGCCACCACGGCGATCGCCGGGCGGACGGGGAGGGATGCAGGGCGCCGCGTGGTCGGTCCTTTCCTTCTCAGGGATCCAGTGTAGTGCCGCGGGAGGGAGGCGCCAATCCCCCCGGCGAGGAGGGGGCTAGGACTGTCGGACCTCGCCGATCGATTCGCTCGGTGCGTCCGCCCACAGGCGTTCTAGCTGGTAGTAGTGGCGCGCTTCGCGATGGAAGACGTGAACCACGAAATCGACGTAATCCAGGAGCACCCAGCGCCCGTGCTGGAGTCCCTCGACGTGCCACGGCCGGACCTCGCGATCGCGTCGCAGGCGCTCCTCGATCCTTTCGGCGATGGCTCGCACCTGGACGTCGCTCTCTCCGCTCGCCAGCACGAACCAGTCGGTGGCCGAGGTCAGGTCTCGAAGATCGAGCAGCATGACCTCGCGTCCCTTGTGATCGATGGCCTCGCGACCGGCGAGCACGGCTAGCTCACGAGAAGCTTCCGCCGCGATCCCGGAACGCGCGGTCGACCGCGCGCGCTCCGGACGTGTCAAACCGTTCCCCGCGTCACCACGATGTGGACCTGGACCGTGACCTCCGGGTGTAGGCGGATCAGCACATCGTATTCGCCGAGTCGCTTGATCGGCGGGTCGAGCTTGATCTGGGTGCGCTGGATCCGGAAGCCCTTCGCCTCCAGTCCTTCGGCGATGTCGGCCGACGAGACGGATCCGTACAGCTGATCCTCTTCGCCCGCCAGCTCCTGGAACTCGAGCGTGATGCCGGCCATCGACTCCGCGAGCCGCTCGGCGACGACCTTCTCCTGCGCCAGCTTCTCGGTGTACTTTCTCTTCTCCTGCTCGACGCGGTGGACGTTGGCCGCAGAGGCGGGGTATGCCAGTCCTCGCGGGAACAGGTAATTGCGGGCATAGCCCGGCGCGACTTCGACCACGTCGCCGGCATGGCCGAGGTTCTCGACCTCGGCGCGCAGGATCACCTCGCTGTTGCGTGTCATTGCGATTCTTCCTCCTGAAGATTCATCGATCGCCACGACCGGTCGCATGCGCGTGACGCGGCCGGTCGCGGAACTGGATCCAGTGATCGGCGAGCCCGATCGCCACCATAGCCGCTGCCGCCAGAGGCAGCGCGAAGCCCAGAGCGAGTACGACCGCTACCAGGCGCAGACCGATCGAGACCCGCCTGCGCTCCAGCCACCACCAGGCGACCGCCATGCCGTCGAGGGCGAACAGCACGATCGCGACCAGCGCGGCGTTCGCCGCCAGGCGCTCGATCGCTCGCTCCGAGGCCCAGAGCCCTGCCAGCGCAGCGATCAGGAGCCACGCGAACGGCTCGCCGACCGCGAACGTCGAGAACGGACGCTTGGCCAGCCGGCGGGCGAGGTCGGGCGTGATCCGACCCCACCGAGCGAGGAGCCGCCCCGCAAGCCAGGCGCCCAGCCACACGGCGAGCGCCGCAAGCGCGGGCCAGAGGCGTACCATCCAGACCGCGAGCGCCCCGAGCGCGCTCTCGAGCGCGGCGAGGGCCTGGGCGTCCATGCCGAGCGAACGGTACTGATCGAGGGCTGCTTGACCGCCTTCGGCCACACCGCGGCCCAGCACCGATTCCCAAGCGGCCATCGCCCCGGGTGCAGCGAGCCGGGCGGCACCCCAGCCCGTGGCGCTTCCCGCGAGCACCGGCGCCGCCAGCGTATCCATGGCACCCGATCGTCCCGACGCCGTCCACGCCAGGGCCGCGCCGATCCCTCCCACGCCCACCGCGAGGAGCGTCGGTCCGCCCGGTCCCGCCAGAGAGAGCAGAGCGAAGGCGGCGAGCGCGACGAGCGCCAGCGCGCGGAGCCCGACGCGACGGTCGTGCAGCACGAATGCGAGCGCGGCGGGAAAGCCGAGCGTGAGCCAGGGGCCCGGAAGGCTCCCCACGAGCAGTGCCAGCCCGACGGTCCATTCCGCGAGCCCAATCCGCTCGCTCTGCGCGCGCGCCGGCTTTTCGCTCCGCGACGGTCGCTCCCCCCGCGGTGTGGCGGGAGTCGGTGTCTCAGGCGGCGGCGCCGGTGGCAGCGGCTCTGTCGCCCGCGACTCGCTCGCCGCGCTCATGAACTCACCTCCCCGCGACCGCGACGGTGCGATCATGTCCCCAACCACGCGAAGGGATGGCCCCAGTACCGCGGTGGGCCGCTCAAATTGACGAAGGTCAAGGCGCGCGAGGAGGCTTCCCGAGGCGTAGGAAATCCTACGCCGCAGGGAGGCCGACGAAACGCAACGCAGAGATTCGTCAATTTCAGCGGCCCACCTACCCGGCGTGGTCGGGGACGTAAGGGATCAGGGCTAAAAACCTCCCCCGCTTGATCGACACCGCCAGCTCCCGTTGGTGCTTGGCGCAAGTTCCGCTGACCCGCCGCGGCAAGATCTTGCCACGATCGTTGGTGAATCGGCGAAGGAGCATTTCGTCTTTGTAGTCGATCGAGACCTTGCTTTCGCAGAAGTGACAGGTCTTCTTGCGAGGCATGACTACTCCTCCTCCCTTGCGGCGCGGCTTTCGCGGGGCGACGCCGCAGCAGCCCCCGCTCCCACCAGAGCCGACTCCGGTGGGTTGACGATCGTCAGGTGACGCAGGATCTGCTCATCCAGTCGCGCCACGCGCTCGAACTCCTGGAGCGCGGCCGGATCGGTCTCGAACCGGAGGATCACGTAGATCCCCTGCTCCCGCTTGCCGATCGGATAGGCGAGCTTGCGCTTACCCCATGGAACGCTCTGGACTGCGTTCTGACGGTCGCCGGACAGGATGCGCTTGAAACGTTCGACCTTCTCCTCGATCTGGCTCTCGTCCATCGAGGAGTCGAAGATGAGGACGCTCTCGTAGGGTCTGCTCACGCGGTGCTCCCTTCGGTCTGGGTCGGTCCGCCCCCGCGCGGGGCGGACAGGGATGATGGGAAGTGATTGAAGATAGTCCATAACCTGCGACCGGTCAACGAGTTTTGCCCTCGATCCCGAGCCTTCGTGCGGCTATCCTTGGTCGCCGTATGTCGACGACCCGTGAGCGCGTGGCCGAGCGATTGCGTGGCGCTTTCCCCGATGCGGACGTCGAGGTCGTCGATCTGACGGGCTCCGACGATCATCTAGAGGCCCGCGTCGTTTCGGCCGCTTTCGAGGGGAAGTCACGCATCGAGCGGCATAAGCTGGTCTATGCGCCGCTGCGCGTGTGGATCCAGGACGAAACGATCCACGCCCTCTCGATCCGGGCGTGGACCCCCGGACAGCACGTATCACATCCAACGGAGGGAACCCCATGACCTCGGACATGAAGGAGAGACTCGACCACATCGTGCGCGATCACCCGGTGGTGATCTTCATGAAGGGAAACGAGATGTTCCCGCGCTGCGGCTTCTCAGCCGCGACCGTCGAGGCGCTGCGCCGCGCGGGGGCAGAGGGAAAGCTCTATGCCGTTGACGTGTTGGAGGACCCTGAGCTATGGGAGTCGGTCAAGGAGTACAGCGACTGGCCGACGATCCCGCAGGTCTACGTGGACGGTGAGTTCCTGGGTGGCTGCGACATCACCCGCGAGATGCTGGAGACCGGCGAGCTTCAGCCGAAGATCGAGAGCGCTCTGAGGCGGGGCGAGGATCCCGACGAGGGGTACGTCGAGGGCGTGGGGTAGTCACCCCCGAAGGGAGAACCAGTGCTCGAGGAGGCGCTGAACGTTGGGCGTCAGGCGCGAGCGCCGAAACTGATCGGCGATCTTTCGAAAGGCCTCGGCCTGAGTCGGGTAGGGGTGGATTACCCCTGTGAGCCGCTCGAGTCCCATTCCCGCCGTGATCGCCACCGCGATCTCCGTGATCGTCTCCCCCGCGTGACGCGCCACCAGCGTGGCCCCGACGATCTCGTCGCTCCCCTTCCGCACGTGAATCCGCGCAAAACCCGCATCCTCACCGTCCAGTAGCGCCCGATCGACCAGCGAGAGAGGCTCGGTGTATGTCGTGACTCGAATTCCTGCGCGCGTGGCCGAGTCGGCCGTGTGACCGACGTGGGCGAGCTCCGGGTCGGTGAAGACGCACCACGGGACCGCGCCCACATCGACCCGCTCGCGGCCGGGAAACAGGGCGTTGCGAACCACAACCCGCGCGTGAGCGTCCGCCACATGCGTGAAGCGCGCTGAGGCACAGACGTCGCCGGCGGCGTACACGCGGCGGTTGGTCGTCCGCAATCCCGCGTCGACGCGGATCTTCCCTCCGTCCTGCGCCACTCCCGCCTGCTCGAGCCCCAGTCCCGCGAGGCGCGGTTCCCGTCCGACCGCCAGCACGATGCGGTCGACGTCGCGGACCTCGGGACCCGCGGGACCCACGAGACGGAGCCTCGCCGTCGGTGGGCTCGACTCGACGCGTTCGAGGGCGTAAGCGAGGAGGATCTCGATCCCATCCCGCTGGAGTGCGTCAGCGATGAGGGCTGCAGCCTCGGGATCGTCACGAGGCAGGATTCGCGCTTCGCGCTCGACCAGAACGACCTGCGCACCGAAATGCGCGAATGCCTGGGCGAGCTCACAGCCGATCGGT
The DNA here is from genome assembly GCA_046261835.1 of Gemmatimonadota bacterium. Classification (GTDB taxonomy): domain Bacteria; phylum Gemmatimonadota; class Gemmatimonadetes; order JACCXV01; family JAHWKZ01; genus JBHEOA01. Next base: position 28,922 of record JBHEOA010000176.1, on the reverse strand, counting down.
CCCGCGCCCAGGATGGCGATACGGGCGGGCAGCTCGGTCAGCGACCACAACGTCTCGCTGGTCAGGAAATCCACCTCGTCGAGTCCCGGCACCGCCGGGACCACGGGCTGCGCCCCGGTCGCGACGACCGCTCGCCAGAAGCGGAGCTCGGCCCGGGCCCCGTCGCCGCTCGCTCGGACCTCGATCCGGTCGCGGCCCGTGAAGCGAGCCTCGCCCAGGAACACGTCGACCCCGAGAGTGCGAAAACGGGCGGCCGCATCGTGGAGTGCGATCTCGGCCCTCAGTCGCCGCATCCGCTCCATGACGGCTCCGAAGTCCACGATCGGCTCCCCCACCGTGCGAATACCGAACGCGCCGGCCGAGCGGACGTCGTGCTCGGCGCGGGCCGATCGCAGGAGAGCCTTTGACGGCACGCAGCCGGTGTTGAGGCAGTCGCCCCCCAGTCGATCGCGTTCGACGAGCGCCACACGCGCGCCCAGTCCCGCGGCGCCCGCGGCTGCAACGAGCCCCGCCGTCCCGCCGCCGACGACGACGAGGTGGTAGCGCCGCGCCGGAATCGGATTCGCCCAGTCCGGTGGTGCCACGCGTTCCAGGAGCCTTTGGTCATGACGATCGAGCGGTCGCTCAGTCATCGACGACCTCCGCCAGGGACTCGCGCCGCGCCAGGGCTCGCCGCGCGGCGCGCGTGATCACCCAGGTCGCCACCACGGTCGCGACGAGGCCCAGGGCGAAGAGGGCGTGGCCCCAGAGATCGTGCCCGACCCTGCCCGTCGCCGCGTAGGCCAGGGTGCGCGCGCCACTTCCGAGGTAGACGTAGAGGAGGGTGCCCGGGAACATGCCGAGCCACGAGCCAAGGACGAAGCTGCGGAAGGAGACGCCGGTCGCGCCGAACGCATAGTTCAGCACGTTGTAGGGAAAGAGCGGAGAGACCCGGAGCAACAGAACGATCTTCAACCCCTCGTCCGCGACCGCCCGGTCGATCGCGCGGAACGCGAGGCGGCTTCCCAGGCGCCGGCGCACCCGTTCGCGGAACAGGATTCGCGACACGCCGAACGCTGCGGCCGCCCCCGCGGTCGAGCCGATCGACACGGTAAGGGTGCCCCAGCCCAGGCCCAGCAGGAAGCCCGTGCCGAAAGTGAGGATCGATCCGGGGACGAACAGGATCGCCGCCGGGATCCAGATCGCGGCCAGGACCACGCCGGTCCAACGGCCGCGCCCCGCGGCCCACTCCAGCACGGCGTTTAGCACGGCGTGAACCGGCTCATGGAGGAGTAGCGCGGCCGCGACGATCGCCACCAGCGCAAGCGCCAACACTACGACCGAGCGGGGGCGTGGCACGTCAGCCTTCGCGTGGCGGCGGCTGCCGCGTGACTGTTATGATGAACCCTCGCACGTTCCCGCCCAAGCTCATCATCGAGGAGGATCGATGTCCATATCACACACCCTTTTCCTCGGCCTCGCCGCAATCGCGGTCATTTCGGCCTGCGCGACTATGGGCTCCGATCGCAGCGAGTCCGCTGCGGAGCGCGACACCGTGGCCGTCCGCCGCGCGTTCGCCGGGACTGTCAATGGAGCCTGGGAGTCGACCTACCGACCTCTTCCCTCGCATCCCACGCTGATCCGCAATGCCACCGTCATGACGGCGGCGGGTGAGGAGATCGAGAGCGGGGATCTCCTGATCCAGGACGGCAAGATCGCCGCAGTGGGCCGCGGGCTCCAAACCCCGGCCGGCGCCGAGGTCGTCGACGCCACCGGCCGCTTCGTGACGCCCGGCATCATCGATACTCATTCGCACCTCGGCGTCTACCCCGACCCCGAGGTCTCGGCCCACTCCGACGGCAACGAGGCGACCGATCCCGCGACCCCCCAGGTATGGGCGATGCACTCGGTGTGGCCCCAGGATCCCAGCTTCACGCGCGCGCTGGCGGGCGGCGTGACGACGCTCCAGCTCCTGCCCGGAAGCGCCAACCTGATCGGCGGCCGTGGGATCACCGTCAAGAACGTGCCCGGCCGGACGGTCGAGGAGATGATGTTCCCGGGCGCCCCGATGAGCCTCAAGATGGCGTGCGGCGAGAACCCCAAGCGGGTCTACGGCAATCGTAACCGCGCTCCCTCCACGCGGATGGGGAACGTCGCCGGCTACCGTCAGGCGTTTATCGACGCGCAAGCGTACCGAAAGAAGTGGGACGATTGGGCGGAGGACGGGGGCGAGAAGCCCGACCGGGATCTCGGTAAGGAAACGCTGGCCGAGGTCCTGCGCAGCAACATCCTCGTCCAGAACCATTGCTATCGCGCCGACGAGATGGTCAACCAGCTCAACCTGGCGCGCGAGTTCGGCTTCAAGATCCGTTCGTTTCACCATGCGGTGGAGGCGTACAAGATCCGCGACTACCTCGCCCGGGATTCGGTGGGCGCGTCGATCTGGGTCGATTGGTGGGGCTTCAAGATGGAGGCCTTCGACATGGTGCCGCAGAACCTGGCGCTCGTCTCGCAGGCCGGCGCCAAGGCGATCCTCCATACCGACAGCGACCTCGGGGTCCAGATCTTGAACCAAGACGCCGCGCGCGCCATGTGGTTCGGTCGCGCCGCGGGGATCGACGTGAGCCGCGACGAAGCGCTGCGCTGGATCACTGCCAATCCGGCGTGGGCGTTGGGCATCGGGGAGCGGGTAGGCACGCTCGAGGTCGGCAAGAACGCCGACGTCGTGATCTGGTCGGGCGACCCGTTCAGTGTTTATACCCACGCCGACCAGGTCTACATCGACGGCGCTTTGATCTACGATCGGGCGCAGCGTAAGCTCCAGCCGACCACCGACTTCGAGCTCGGCATCCTGCCGCCCAGCGTGTACGAGGCCGCACGCTCCGCGCGGGAAGGATCGGCTGACGACGGAGGTGCGCCGTGAGGAGCCGCTTCCCGAACGTCGTCAGAATGCTGGGCTTGCTCGCCGCCCCTCCGGCACTCGCCATGGTTCCGGCACTCGTCGCGTTCGTCCAACCCGTCGCAGCGCAGGACGTGGCGATCGTCGGCGGCACGGTCCACACCGTCGCCGGACCGGCGATCGACAACGCCACCGTGCTCGTCCGGGATGGTCGGATCGCCGCGGTCGGCCCCGACGTCCCAGTGCCGCAGGGCGTTCAGCGGATCGAGGCCGCGGGCAAGATCGTGACACCCGGGATCTTCGATCCCGCGAGCGGAATTGGGATCGTCGAGGTGGATCAAGTCGACGCCACGATCGATACCCGCATCGCCGACGAGGAAGATCCCATCACGGCCGCGTTCGACGTCACGTACGGGCTCAACCCGCATTCGACGCTGGTCACCTTCAATCGATCGCTCGGTGTGACGACCGCGGCCACGCTGCCCAGCGGCGGGCTCATCTCGGGGCAGGGAGCGGTCATCGACCTCGTTGGCGATACGCCCTCGGAGATGGTCGTCAAGTCGCGCGCCGCGATGCGGGCGAGCTACGACGAGTCGGCCGCCGAGATGGCCGGCGGGGCGCGGGGCGGCGCAGCGCTTCGGCTGCGCGAGGTGCTCGAGGACGCGCGCTTCTGGGCCGCCAACCGCGCCGCGTTCGATCGCGGCGATGCTCGCGAGCTGGCTCAGTCGCGACTCGATCTTGAGGCGCTCCAGCCGGTCCTGGCGGGCCGTATGCCGCTCGTCGTCGAGGCCGATCGCGCCGGGGACATCCTGGCGGTTTTGGCGATCACGCGTGAGTTCGGCATCCGCCCTGTGATCATGGGCGGGGCCGAGGCCTGGATGGTGGCGGACGAGCTCGCGCGGGCGGCCGTGCCCGTTATTCTCAAGCCCTTGACCAACGCGCCGGAGGATTTCGAGCGTCTCGGTTCGCGCTTCGACAACGCCGCTATGCTCCATGCCGCGGGGGTGCCCGTCGCGTTCACAACCTTCGAGAACCACCGCGCGTTTTCGGTCCTCCAGGAAGCGGGCAACGCCGTGCGCTACGGCTTGCCTTGGGACGCCGGCTTGCGCGCCGTGACCCTAACCCCCGCCGAGATCTATGGGGTGGCGGACGGCTACGGATCGATCGAACCGGGCAAGGTCGCCAATCTCGTCGTCTGGTCGGACGACCCGTTCGAGGTTTCGGGGCGCGCCGAGACGGTCGTAATCCGCGGCGAGGTGATCGAGCCGTGGTCGCGGCAGGAGGAGCTGTTCGAGCGGTACCGAACGCTCGACGGTGATCGGCCGCCGGCGTACACGGGCGGCGCGCACTCGGCGGGGACGCCGTAGTCATGGTGGTGCGCACGAACGCGAATCGCCGCCAAGATGACACGGCCGTTCGCAGGGCGGCACGCCTCGCCGCCGCCGCGGTACTCGGAGTGTTCCTGGTCGCGGGATGCATGACTCGGTTGACGAACGACGAGCGCACCAAAGTGGAATTCTGGGGAACGGTGAGCGCGGAGACGGAGGTCGCCGTCCGCGAGCTGAGCTAAGAGGCCCGCGGAGAGCTCGTGGCGGCGCTGCCGCATGCCGAGCGCGAGCCCACGTGGAAGGGCGTGCTCGACGTTCTGGACGACCGGCCCGTGCTCGAGCCGTTGACCGATCGTATCCAGACGATCGTGGATCGGGAGATCGACGCCGGGGTCCGCGTGGAGCTCGCCACGCCGTCGGGCAACGCCCGCCTGCGACAGCTCATCCTCACCTCGATCGAGGACGGTCTGGCAGCAGGAGAAACCAGCTGACGAACGCCGGGACCGAGGGCGATCACGAATTAAGGCTCCTTGACTACGTCGCCTCCCAGCATCACGAACCGCACGTTCTCGAGTGCGTGGACGTCCTGGAGCGGGTTTCCAGGCACGGCGATCAGGTCGGCGAGTTTGCCGGCGGCGATCACGCCGCGATCGTCGACACCCAGGAGGTCGGCGGCGTGGATCGTCGCCGAGCGGATCGCCTCGAGCGGCGCCATTCCACGCTCGACCAGCGCGGCGAACTCCTTCGCGTTCTCGCCGTGGGGGAATACCGCGGCGTCAGTCCCGAACGCGATCGGGACACCGGCCCGGATCGCGCGCCGCAGATTCTCCTTGGCGCGTGGCAGAACCCACTCCGCCTTGGCGCGGATCGGCGGCGGCAGCAGGTCGAGGTCGATAGCGTCGGCGAGGTAAGTCGTCGGCACGAGGTAGACGTCGCGCTCCTTCATCATCGCAACCGCCTCGTCGTCGATCAGCGAGCCGTGCTCGATCGAGGCCACCCCCGCGCGGATCGCCGCCTTGATCCCCTCCGTGCCGTGGGCGTGGGCGGCCACTTTCATGCCGTGGCGCGCGGCTTCCTCGACCGCGGCGCGCAGCTCGTCCTCGGTGTACTGCTGGGCTCCGACCGATTCCTCGAAGGACAAGACGCCGGCGGTGGCGCACACCTTGATTACGCGCGCTCCGTGCTTGATCTGGTAACGCACCGCGCGGATGACCTCGTCCACGCCGTCGGCGACGCCCTGCTCGGGACCCAGCTCGAGGACGCCGGGGATGTAGCCGGTCGCGTCGCAATGCCCGCCGGTGATCCCCAGGCTGTGGCCCGCCGGGACGACCCGCGGTCCCACGATCCAGCCGCGCTCGACGCCACGCATGATGGCCACGTCGACGAACCCCGGGCTCGCGCCGACGTCGCGAACGGTCGTGAATCCGGCCTCGAGGGTCCGCCGCGCGTTCCGCACAGCACGCACCGTTCCTTCCGCGGTGGCCTCGGTCACCTCGCGATGCGACCAGTCCCCCTCGAGGTCGTATGCGAGATGGGTATGTGCGTCGATCAGACCGGGAAGGAGGGTCAGGTCACCGAGGTCGATCGTCCGCGCGCGGGACGGCGCCGCTTCGGGATGCACCTCGCGGATCTCGCCTCCTTCCACCACGACGACCGCGTTCGGCACGATCTCGCCCGAGACAACGTCGAGCATCCGCGCGGCGCGCACGACGACCAGCTCGCTTTCCCCAACGAATTCGGCCGGTTCCTGGGCGCGAGCCTGCGTCACGTGCCACGGGACGCCATCCGCCATGAGCTGGACGACCAGGATCGAGAAGAATCGAAGCGCGAAGCGGCGCATGGCTGGATCTCCTGAGGACGTGGCGAGAAAAGAGGATCCCACATTACACTCCCTAGCGTCGTATGTCATTGGGGCGCATCGTCTACTTCGTCTTCCCGGAGGCAGCGGCGATCGCCGCGGCCGCGTGCCTCGTCCTGCCGCCGCTGGCGTCCGCCCAAGAGACGGTGCCGCCGCTGAGTGACGAGCGGCTGAGCGCGATCATCGACTCTGTCTCGGCGGCGCGAATCGAACACGACATCCGGACGCTCGCCGCGTTCGGCACGCGCCACACGTTGAGCGACACGACGAGCGAAACGCGGGGCATCGGCGCGGCCCGTCGCTGGATCAAGGCCGAGCTCGATCGCGTCTCAGCGGCGTGCGGCGGCTGCCTCGAAGTTGAATACCATCGCTCGCTCGTCGACAGCGGCGCGCGGATCCCGCGGCCCACGTGGGTCGTCAACGTCGTCGCCACGCTGCGCGGGTCCCGCGACCCCGAACGCGTGCTCGTCATCAGCGGCCATTACGATTCGCGCGCCACCGATGCTCTGGACGCGACCAGCGACGCCCCGGGCGCCAACGACGATGCCAGCGGCACCGCCGCCGTGCTCGAGGCGGCGCGCGTTCTGACCTCCGCGGGACGTCCTTACGGAGCCTCGATCGTCTTCGCCGCCCTGGCCGGTGAGGAGCAGGGCCTCTACGGCGGTCAGCACCTGGCCGAGGTCGCCCATCAGGAAGGCTGGCGCATCGAAGGCGTCTTCAACAACGACATCATCGGCAACATCCAGGGCCAGGACGGCGTCGTCGACGGGACCACCGTCCGCGTCTTTTCGGAGAGCCCGCCGGCCACGACCACACCGGACAACCTGCGTCAGTTGCGGTTCTACGGCGGCGAGGTCGACGGACCTTCCCGTCAGCTCGCGCGCTATGTCGACCGGATCGCGGAACGGTATTTCTCCAACCTGGACGTCATGATGATCTACCGCCTCGATCGTTTCGGGCGTGGAGGCGATCATCGTCCGTTCAACGACCTGGGCTTTCCGGCGGTCCGGTTGACCGAGGCTCACGAGGACTGGCGGCGCCAGCACCAGGACCTCCGGGTCGAGGACGGGGTCGAGTACGGCGACGTTCCGGACGAAGTCGAGTTCGACTACGCGGCGGCGGTGACGGCGCTCAACGTCGCGACGCTTGCCTCGCTGGCATGGGCCCCGGCCCCACCCGATTCGGTGATGATCGCGGGAGCGGTCGAGCCCTCGGCGCGGCTCTCCTGGGCGCCGGTCTCCGATCCCGCCCTCGCCGGTTACAAGGTGTACTGGCGCCGCACCGACTCCCCGACCTGGAACCACTGGCGATGGGTGGGGAAGGCGACCGAAGCGGTGGTGGAGAACCTGGTCGTTGACAACTGGTTCTTCGGCGTCGCATCGGTCGACAAGGACGGGCACGAAAGCGTGGTCGTCTTCCCCGCTCCGGCACCGCGCTAACTCGCTGATCGGCCGAGCCCTCGAAAAGACGCGCTCCTACGTCGACTCGTCCCCCACGAAAGCGGCCAGCGAAATCGCGACACCTGGAAACGCCAAAAGCAACTGAAAATCGTCGGTGACGAGGAGAGTTCCGGCATCCTGTGCCACGGCAATGAACTCGCAGTCGTAGGCCGTGCATCCCGACTCGGCCGCCAGGTCGAGGACGCGCTCGGAGCGCACCGGCATCTCCCGCCTTTCGAACAATCGCTCCGCCGTCGTCGCCAGCCTGAGCGCCTGTACGGTGCTCAGTTCCCTACGGCGCATGTAGCTCACGAGGATGTTGCGGAACTCGCTCCGCCAGAGATGAGGCGCGATCCATTCATTGTCCTTGCGAAAGGCGATCCGTGCCTGTGACGTTCGCGGCCCGGAGAGGAACAAGGCGGCGACGACATTGGTGTCGGTCGCGATCAGGGTCGTCCCCCGGCCTTCATCGTCCGAAGGGCTTCGTCGTCGACCGGCGTGACGTTCAGGCTCTCACGGAGCTCGTCGACTTCACGAAGGAAATCATCGGGATCGAGGTTCCTGATGCCCAGCGATTGCTCGAGGCGTACGATCACCTCGCTGTTCAGGCTGCGCCGATTGGCGGCCGCTAGTTCTTTGAGCCGGCGGTAGACCTCGCGGGGGACGTTCTTGATCGTCAGGGACAGCATATGGTTTCCATTTTGCACCAGAATGGAACCTGCCGTCAAGTCTTCTGGCCCTGGGCTCGTGCCGGAGCGCCCTAGAACGAGCGGCCCAGGCGCAGGTAGGCCGTGGTGCCGACCGGATCGACGAGGGTCCGTGCGACGCCGAACCGCAGCGTGAGAGGCAGCCGGTAGAAGACGGTCACATCGAGGAGCAGCTCCACGCCGCTCGACACGAGAGGCTCCAGCGACGCGGTGCACTCCGCGCCGGGGCGGCACGGATCCCAGGCATCGCCGGCGTCGACGAAGACCGTCCCCGCCAGCCGGTCGAGGAAGAGCGGCCGGAGCCCCCATCCCTTCTGGAGCAGCGCGAGCGGAAAGCGGATCTCGGCGCTCGCCGACCACGCCGTACGGCCGCGCCGCTCGCCGCGGACGTACCCACGCACCGGGAGCAGGAACCGTTGCGCGCCCAGGCCGGTCAACCCTGCGACCCCAAGCCCTTCGCCGCTCGCTCCGCCGAGCGCGAAGTGGCCATCGCCCGCACCGAGCCCCCGCACCACTCCGCCGCTCGCGCGGAGGGCCGCCACCGTGCGCGCGAACCCCCACGGTCGCCCGAGCGCCCGGTAGACCGCGACCTGCGCGGTCGCCTCGCGGCGAGCGCGATTCTCCTCGGCCGGGTCGAAGCGCCACTCCCCCCTGGCCGAGCCCGCGATGCCGTTCTCGGGGCTGATCGAGAAGGCGAAGGTGCGCGCGGTCGAGAAGGTCCCCGAACCAAACGCCTCGGGAAGGAGCGCCCTGGGGTCGTCGAGGCGGAACCGGCGGCTCTCCGTGAGATCGGGCTCGAGCAGGACGAGGCGCTCCTCGAGCAACCCCGCCCCCATCGCGAGCGTCGCGGAGCGAAAGGGATGACGGAAGGGGATGGTGGCAAAGAGAGCGATCTCGCGGTTGCGTCCGAGAGCGAACAGGGTATCGCCCGGCTGCGCCGTCTCCTCCTCCGAAGCCGGCAAGGCGAACCCCGCGAACTCCCAGGTCTGAGCGGCCGTGAGATCGAGGATCGGGCGACCGAGCACCGCATTCCTGTACCGGACGAAGGCCTCGACCCGACCGTGCTCCACGTCGACCGTGGAGGCCGCCCCGTACGCGTGACGCCCGACCGCGTCGACGGCGGACGTGGCCGCGCCGACGCCGGGGCCGAGGAGCTCCCTTCCCCGCACCTCCTCGCCGGCTTCCACGATCGGGAGCCAGTAGCGCGGCACCAGGGTGGGCCACGGCGCGTAGGGGCGCGGCACCGAAACGTGGATCGGTTCCTGCTTGCGGCGGGATGGCAGAACGTCGGAGGGGGCCGCCGCGAGACTCCCGGTAGATGCAGCGCTCCACGCGCGTGGGATGCTCGCGTCTCGTGCCGGGTGGGGGTCGAACCATGCCGCCGGATCGAACGGCACACGCTCGATCGCCCAGCCGTCGTGGTGATAGCCGGCGAAGGCGATCCAGCGCCCGTCGGGTGAGACGTCCGGGAAGAACGCGCCCCCGCCAACATGGGTAACCTGGCGGAGCCCGCGGCGCCCCCCGAGATCGAAGGCGTAGAGGTTGGCGATCCCGGTCCGGTCGGATCCGAAGACGAGCCACCCGCCGTCGGGGGACCAGGCAGGGGCGAGGTTCAGCGCTCCGTCGGCCGCGATTTCGCGTTCCAGCCCGCCGGCGGGGTCGAGAACCACGACGTCGAAGCCCCTGCCGCGCCACCGCGAGACCGCGATTCGCGATCCGTCGGGAGACCAGCGCGGCCATGCCCAGTGAACGCCGGCATCGAGCGCCGTGACCGCCCGTGGCTCGCCGTTCCCGGGCTCCAGCACGACCAGCCGATTGGTGCCGGCCTCCGTCTGGACCGCCACGATCGCCCCGCCGGGGCCGACATCGGGATGGGAGAGGCGCGCCGCGTCGGTCAGCGGTCGCGCCGGCCCCTCGCCGGGGATGACCCAAAGGTCGTCCCACCGGCGATAGGGCCCCTGCCACTGGAAGCCGCCCACGACCAGCGATCCGTCGGATCGCCACGAGGGCACCCCCAGACCCGGTACGCGGGTCGAGCCGATCTCCGCGCCCGACCCGGCGTCGATCCGCGCCAGGTGGACGTCGCGGCGGCCGTCGTACGCGGCGTAGGCGATCGTCGCGCCGTCGGGGGACCAGCGCGGCCAGAGCGCCCAGTATGCGTGGTTCATGAGCCGCTCGGCACGGGTGAGCGGAGCGACGCGCGCCAGCGAGTCGGCCGCCGCTCGATTGCGCGCGGTCGCCTCGACCCGCCACGCCTCCCACGCATCCGAGAACGTGACGCCGAATGCGCGCTCGGCGGCGCGATCGACGCGGAACGGGAGCGGGTCGCCCGCGAGCTCCCGGACGTACTGCTCGAACGCTTCGTCGCCGTGCCGCGCGGCCAGCCAGCCGAGGAACTCGCCGCCGAAGGCGTAGCGCGTGTTCCCGGCCGGCCACACCGCGGGATCGCCGGTCACGAACCCGAGATCGGGGATCTCGTCCTCGACCGCCGCGGCCCGGACGATCATCTCCGTGACCGTCCCCGCGAGCCGGCCGCTTCCCGTCAGCGCGGTCTCGTACCGGACCGCCAGCCCCTCGATCGTCCAGGTCGGTGTGGTGACGTGCGGGAACAGCGGCCAACCCGCGGCCGGGATTCGACCGAAGATCTGCCGCAGGAAGCGGCCGAGCCCGCGCGCCTGGTCGAGGTGGACGATGTGGGCCATCTCGTGGGCCAGGACGACCTCGAGCCAATCGGAGTATTCGGCCAGGTCGAGGTTGTCATAGGGGGGGTGGACGTAGACCACGATCCAGGGATAGGGGGAAACCGAGGCGAATGCGTTGGCGACGTCCACGTCGTCGGATAGGACGACCTCGACCCGCCCCCCCGGCGGCGGCGCCAGCCGGGCCAATCCCTCCCACGCCCGCTCGGCCGCGCGCGCAGTTCGCTCTCCCAGCGAATCGCGGGGGGCGGGATACGTGACGCGGACGTGAGCGGTCTCGACCGTCCGCCAGGCGTGGTCGGGAGCCACCTGGGCCGCAGCCGGCGGACAGAAGAAAACCCAGGCGGCCGCGCTCCAGCCGAGAGAGCGAAGGTGAGGGAGTCTCAAGTCGCGGGACAACATAGATGGGCCGTGACTGCAACGGAAGCATGGACCGCGGCCGCGCGCAGGCGAGGACCCCTCCGCCGGGTTATCTTGTCGAAGCGAAAGTTGGCTTGGACCCTCGCGCGAGCACCCCTCCCGTGAAACCTCCCCGGATCGCACGTCTCCTCCTCGTCGCCGCGCCCGCCGTGGCTTCCGTAGCGCTCGCCGCTTGGAAGCCGCCCGGCGACGAGCCGACCTTCGCCCGCGACATCGCACCGATCCTCTACCGGAACTGCGCGGTCTGCCATCGCCCCGAGGGCCCGGCGCCGTTCGACCTTCTGTCCTATGAAGACGCCCGTGCCCGCGGTCCCCTGATCGCCGCGTTGACGCAGGCGCGCGTCATGCCGCCCTGGCTCCCCGATCGGCCCCGGCACGCGTTCGCCAACGAGCGGCGGCTGACCGACGAAGCGATCGAGGCGATACGTCGGTGGGTTGAGGCGGGCATGCCGCGGGGCGATCCCGCCGAGGAGCCCCTCCCGCCCGAGTTCCCCGGGGGGTGGCAGCTCGGCGAGCCCGATCTCGTGGTCGCCATGCCGGAACCCTATCCGGTCATGGGCGAGCACGGCGAGGCGGGCGCACACGAAGAGTTCCGCAACTTCGTGATCGCGGTCCCGATCGAGACCGATCGGTGGGTCGAGGCGGTCGAGCTCAGGTTCGACGCTCCTAAGCTCGTTCACCACGCGACGCTCATGGTCGATCCGAGCGACTCGTCCCGCCGGCGGGACAGCGAGGACCCGGGACCGGGATTCGACGGCATGGGACCGGCGAGCGAGGCGCGCCAGCCGACCGGATTCTTCCTCGGCTGGACCCCCGGGAAGGTGCCGACGCGCATCCCCCCCGACATAGCCTGGCGGCTCGAGCGGGGGAGCGACCTCGTGCTTCAGCTCCACCTCCGGCCGATCGAGCGGCCGGCGGCGGTGCGAGGGCAGGTCGGCCTCCACTTCGCCGAGCGTCCGCCGGCCCGCACGGCGGTCCTCCTGCGGCTGGGATCGGAATCGCTCGACATCCCGCCGGGGGCGCGATCCTACGCGGTCGAGGATTCGCTGGTCCTGCCGGTCGAGGTCGAGGTGCTCGGGCTCTATCCGCACGCCCACTACCTGGGCGAGGAGATGTCAGTCGTCGCAGTGCTTCCCGATGGCGGCACGCGCTGGCTCCTCCACATCCCGCGCTGGGACTTCAACTGGCAGGACGAGTACCGCTACCGCGAGCCGGTGCGGCTGCCGCGCGGCACCGTCCTCACGATGCGGTACACCTACGACAACTCGACGGCCAATCCGCGCAACCCGCGCCGGGCCCCCGAGCACGTCCGCTACGGCCCTCACTCGACCGATGAGATGGCGGATCTCATGATCCAGGTGGTCGCGGTAGAGCCTGACGAATCGGCCGAGCTGGCGCGGGTCGCATGGCTCAAGTCGCTCTCGATCCATCGCCAGGGACTCGAGGCCGCGGTCCGGTGGCGGGCGGAAGACGAACGCGCGCATTACGAGCTGGGGATGGTGCTCGCGGCGCTGGGGCGGCACGAGGAAGCGATCGCCCGCTACCGGGAGGCGCTCCGGCTCGCCCCCCGCTACGCGCGCGCACACAACAACCTGGGGATCGCCCTCCAGACGGTGGGACGCCTCGACGAGGCGGTCCGGCACTACCGCCTGGCGCTCGAAACCGATCCCGGCTACGCCCGGGCGAGCCACAACCTCGCGATAGCGCTCGAGGCTAAGGGCGAGGTGGACGAGGCGATTCGCTTCTATCGCCTGGCGATCGACGCCGACCCGAAGCTCGCGCCCGCACACGTGCGGCTCGCCGAGGTCCTTCGCGCGCGGGGAAAGCCTGCCGAGGCGATCGAGCACTATCGGCGCGGGCTGGAAATCGAGCCCGACGACGCCCGCGCGAGGCTGGGGCTGGGGTTCGCTCTGGGATCGACAGGGCGGTTCCCCGAGGCAATCGCCGAGCTGCGTGAAGCGATCCGCCTGGACCCCCGCTGGCCGGCCCCGCTCATTGCGCTGGCCGAGCTCCTCGCCCGACATCCCGACCCGGCGATCCGCAGGCCGGCCGAAGCGGTGCGGCTCGCCGAGCGCGCCGCCGCGCTGACCGAGCGGCCCGACCCGGCCATCCTGGCCGTCCTCGCCGCGGCGCAGGCTTCGGCCGGCGAGTTCGGGCACGCGGCGGAGACGGCCGAGCGGGCGCTCGCGCTCGCTTCCGCGGTCGGCGCTCGCGACCTGGCCGACCGGCTCAGGCACAGCCTGGAGCGATACCGTCAGCGGCGACCGGAGTAGCGGATCGGTAAGAGCGGGTTTACTAGGGCTCGACCCGGCGCCGCTCGGCGGGTTCGGCAGCCGGCGTCTTGCCCCACGACTCGCTTCCCGGCGTCTCGGGCGCCGGTTCTCCCGCCGCCAGAACACCTTCGACGATCTCGACGGTCCGGTTCACCGGAAGGTCGGTCAGGACCTCGATCTTCCCGCCGGGCCACGTGACGACCAGGCTGTCGGCGACAGCGCGCGAGCCCAAACCGAAGTGGGCGACGCTGGAGCTTTGTGAGAGGTAGCTCGATCCGCCGTCGATCTCGCGGATCAGGCTGCGTTCGGCCGCGACGACCCGCACCCGGCTCCCGAAGGCGTCCCGGTTGGCCGACGTGCCTCGGAGCCGCACGTTGAGCCAATTGCGGCCGGGGTGGCCCTCGTTCCGGTACAGCAGCGCATGGTCCATCGTCGGCCCCTCGACAACGAGTACCGAAACCGCGAGGTCGACGTCGCCGTCACCGTCGATGTCGGACCAGGCGAGACCGCGTCCGCGCGTCGTGTCGGCGACCCCCATCTCGCTCGCAACCTCCACGAAGCCGCCCTTCCCGTCACCGCGCCACAAGCGATTCGCGTGCGGCTCCACCAGCCGATGGAGGTGGTCCATGTACTCCATGTTGTAGCTCGGCAGCACGCGCCCGTTGGCCAGCAGCAGATCGAGGTGCCCGTCGTTGTCGACGTCGGCGAACACCGCCCCCCAGCTCGTCGCCCACTCGTCGTCCAGGCCCTTCTGGCGGGCGACGTCGACGAAGCGACCGCTTCCTTCCCCGCTCGCGTGGCCGCGCTGGAGGTTCTCGTGCAGCCGGTTCCGGGCCATGTTGGTGACGTAGTAATCGAGGTCGCCGTCCTCGTCATAGTCGCCGGCGGCGATCCCCATGGCGTTGATCTCGTTGTCGACCCCCAGCTCCTCCCCCACCTCGACGAAGCGGCCCCCGTCGTTCCGGTAGAGCTTGTCCTCCTCGAAGAGGTACCCGAAGTCGTTGGCCACCCAGATGTCGACGTCGGCATCGCCGTCGTAGTCGGTAAACGCCACTGCCAGCGCGAGGCCGTCCGGATCGTCCACGCCGAGCCGCTCGGCGACGTCCTCGAACGTGCCGTCGCCGCGGTTGCGGTAGAGGAAGTTGGGGATCCCGCCGGTCAAGTGCTCGTCGTACGGCAGGTCGTCGTAGGTGGCGTAGTTGCCGACGTAGAGGTCGAGGAAGCCGTCGAGGTCGTAGTCGCCGAAGGCCGCCGCCGTGCTCCAGACCGGCGGCCCGGCCACGCCCGCTGCTTCCGAGACGTCGGTGAAGGTGCCGTCCCCCTCGTTGCGCAGGAGGATGTTGGGATATCCCTCGAAGGTGGTGACGAAGACGTCGCGATCGCCGTCGTTGTCGATGTCGCCGGTGACGACGCCGACGGTCGGTATGTCGGCGAGGAAGCCGAGGCCCGCCGCCTCGGTGACGTCATCGAACGTGCCGTCGCCACGGTTCCGGTAGAGGCGATCGGGGTTCCGCCCGCCCGTGAGCCACAGGTCGTCGTCGCCGTCACCGTCGTAGTCGAAGAAGGCGACCCCGCCCGCGATCCGGTGGGGGTCGACGGCCACGTGGTCGATCCCGGCCTCGCGGCCCACCTCGTCGAATCCCTGCGCCAGGGCGGGGGACCCGCCGAGGACCAGCCCTGCGATGGCCGCGCCGAGACCCGCCGCCCGCCTCACCGCGAGGTGGTCTCGAGAGGCGGGCATTCGAGATCGAGCCGGGACTGAGGGTCGTCGTTGGGGAAGCAGCGGCCGGAAAGCACGCTCGACGGTACGTACCGGACGATGTTCGGATCCTGCAGGCTACGGCTCAGAAAGGTGACGATCGCGGTGACCGCTCCGTCGTCCAGCCCCAACGGCCGGAACTCCGGCGCGAGTCGCTCGCGTGGAATCGGCTTCTGCGGCGCCGCGCGGTTCTTGTACTCGACGACCTCGCGCACGCTGGTGAAGGAGGCTCCGTGCCCGTAGAAGGGCGAATCGGCGAGGTTGTAGAGCTGGGGGACCTTGTAGGCGTAGTCGTCGTCCGGCCGCCGGGTGAACCCTCCGCGACCGCGGCGCGCCAGCGAGTCCGGAGCATGCGAGGGAGCGATCACGTCGGGACGGTCATACAGGTCGTTCATGCCGAGCGCGGCGAACTGCATGGAGTTGAGGGCGGGCCCCGTGTGGCACGTGACGCAGCCGGCCTCGCCGAAGAACAGGACCGCCCCCCGCTTCTCGGGGGTGGCCATGGCGCTCCGGTCCCCCCGCAGCCAGCGCTGGAAGGGCGCCTGGTTGGTCAGAACCGTGCGCTGGTAGGCCGCGATCGCCAGGGCCGCCACACGGTCGGTGTACCGCCGGTACTCGGGAACCTCGGGAAAAGCCTCGTCGAAGAGCCGCCGGTATTCGGGCAGCTCGTCGAAGAAGCCGTCCTCTACGGAGAGGCCGTGGGTGTCGAGGGCGGCGATCGCCTGCGACTCGACGCCCTGGAAGCCTAGCCGGTTCGGGGCCGCTCCCCCCATCCACGAGTACTTGGTCCCCACGTTGGGGCCCACCGCGCCCCATTGTCCCGACCAGCCCAGGACGATCTGGAAGGCTATGTTGAGGACGGTCGGGGTCCGGAACGCCTGAACGTCGACCGAATCGGGCGGATAGCTGTCGTCGATCCGTCGCTGCTCGCCGCGGCGGCCGAAACCGAACGCCCCCTCTCCGACTCCCTGGGGGATGCCCGCCTGGAAGCCCGCCTGGGCGAAGTGGCAGCTCGCGCACGAAACCCTGCCCGCGCCGGGCGGCAGCCTCGGATCGCGTTCGAGCGCCGTATCGTGGAACAGGAGCCGCCCCAGCTCGACCTTGGCACGCGTCAAGGGGTTCTTGGGATCCTGCGGGATCCGGTCGTACTCGTCGGGGGAGGGAAGCGCGAACCAGGAGGGATCGCCGGTCTCCGAAGCGCGGCTCATGAGCTGGAGGAGCTCGGCGTCGAGCGCCGCGCCCGGGCTCTCGCCGAGGTCGCGACCGCCGCACGCCGCCAGCAGAAGCCCTACGACGAAGGCCGACGCGATATTCCTCGTCTTGACCTGTCGCACCAGCATGGGCTCGGACCTCCTCGCCATCTACTGGGGCGGGATTCCCCCGTTGTCGCCCTCGTCTCCGCCGCCGCCCCCGGAAACGGCATAGCCCGCGGCCGCCGTCAGGGCGACGATCCCGGCGGTCAAGCCGCCGGTGCGCGCGGGGTCGATCTCCTTCTTCTCCAGCCGGGCGATGTTGTCGCCGGCGATCAGGACGGTCTCGCCCCGACCCCGATGCTCGTACTGGGTCTGCGTCACCACCCAGAAGACCGACAGAGCCAGCGAGTCGCCCCGCCAGCCGATCACCTCGCCGCGCACCTCGCGGGCCCCGTTCGCGGTGAGCTCGGTCAGCCGGACGTCCGTCGGGCGCTCGAGCCACGCACGGATCGCCCTCCCGCGCTCGATCGGGGCGTCCGTCTCGACGGGAGTGTAGCGGTAGCAGGCCGACCCGGCGACGGCGAGGCATCCCACCGCGAGGATCCCGAGGCGGCTCACATCCCTCCCTGCGATCCGACCGTCAGGAGGTTCCTTCTCAGGTCCCAGAAGACGTGCGCGTTCGGAAAGAGCGTGAAGACCTCCGAGGCCATCTCGTTCCCTTGATCGATCCGGGCCGTCATGCGGTAGGCCCCGCCGAGCAATCGCTCGCGGAACGAGAATCTGCGCGTCTCCCCGGCTCCCACCGTTCCCAACGTGCGGGTGACACGATCGCTGGCCAGCATCTGGATCGTCACACTTCGGGGTGGGACGAGGTCGTTGACGACTTCGACCACGATCTGGTGGGCGGGGCGCTCCGCCCCGACGCCGGTCGCGCATGCCGCCACGAGCGACAGCGCGACCGGCAGGATGGAGCGAAGGGCTGGACCCCCGAATCCCCTCCTACGGACAGGGGTTCGGGTCGTTGTCATTGAACGGTTGTGCGTCCTGCTCCGCGGGCTCGGGAACGTTCGTATTCGCCTGGCGCTCCGCGAAGGGGTAGTAGAGCCGCCGGGGGATCTCCCTCCCCGCAAACGTCTCGACCGCCGGGAAGCACGTCCGCTTGTAGTCGCTCCAGATCTCATGGCTCAGGAACAGCGCCATGTACTTCTGGAGGATGATCTCCTCGAGCGTGAGCGGCTGCTGGGCCGGGGGAACGTCGACTCCCCAGAACGTGGACGAGCACTGGATCAGCTCGTCGATCCACGGCTGGGCCGCCGCCGCGCCCCCCTGCCGGAAAGCCGCCTCGGCCGCCAGCCCGGCGTTCTCTTCGCACGAGGCGAGCACGAAGCCGAAATCCTGGGCGCCCGCACATCCCGCGCATAGCGCCAGGTTCGACGCGGTCACGTCTTCCTCGTTGACGGGGCTGCCGACGAACTCGCCGTCCGCGTTCGGCTCGTAGTACTTCGCGACCCGCGGATCGTCTCGCGCCAGGAGCAGGTCGACGAGGAACGCGCCCGCCTGGATGTAGTTGGGGCGGTCCCCCATGAACTGGTTCCAGAGATTCTGCTCGGTCGCGGTCGTCGAGTGGAGCGCGCGCCAGTTGCCGGCAGCCGTACGGATCCCGCTGTTGGCCGCGGCGAGAACCTGCGCGGCTCGGCCCGGGTCCGTCTCCATCCAGTGAGCGTGGAAGCGCGCCTTGAGCGTGTTGGCCACGGCGACCCACTGTGCGGCGTTGCCGCCGAACGAGAAGTCGATGGCGCCCGGGCCGGCGCCCTCCCCGCTCTGGAGGTCGGCGATCGCTTCGTCCAGGAGGGCCTGGACCGCGGCGTAGACCGCCGCCTGATCGTCGAGCGCGGGCTCGGCGATCTCGGGGTTGACCGCCTCGGAGAAGGGAACGTCGCCATGGACGCTCGCGATGGTCCCGATCATGAACGCCTGATGGACCTTGAGGATCCCGGCGTACACCCGGCCGGCCGCCTCGGGGCGCTCGGTGGCCAGATCGATCGCCCGCACGATGTCGACGAGGCCGCCGCCCGTGTAGGTGGTGTTGAAGGCGTCGCCGCCGTCGTCCTCCACGATGTCGTAGCTGTGGATGAGCCCGAACTGCCGGTCCTGCATCCCGGCCATCTGTTGCAGCCACACGGCCGCGAAGCGGCTCAGATCGCCCTCGGCGATGAACCACGCGTTGAGCTGGACCGACACGAACAGCTGGTCGAGCGTCGCGTCGGCGACGACGTTCGGGTTCGACTCCGTCGGGCTGATGAGCCAGTCGCACGCAGCCGTCCCGCTGACCAGGACCGCCAGGGCCAGAGCCCGGGCGGTCCGCTTCCAGCTTGCTCTCATCTGCGAACCTCCTCCAGGCCTCTGGTTAGCGGTTCAACTGCAGCGCGACCACGTACGAGCGCGTCTGCGGGTTGTTGAAGTAGTCCAGCCCGCGACCCGTCGACTGATCCACCAGGTTCGACTCGGGGTCGATCCCGGTGTAGTCGGTCCAGGTCTTGAGGTTGCGCCCGGCAAGCTTGACGTCGATCGAGCTTAACCCCACCGTCGAGAGCCCGGGGAACCAATCCTGACCGATCGTGAAGGCGAGCGCGACCTCGCGCAGCTTGACGAAGCTCGCCTCCTCGACGAAGAGCTGGGTGAGCAGACCGAAGCCCCCGCCGTTCGACCGGAACCAGGGCGCTCCCAGCGTGACCGGCGTGTTCGCGCCCGGCCCCGCGGTCTTCTCGTCCGGCCGGTTGTAGATCTCGTGCAGCGCTTGCTCGAAGTTGTTCAAGGCGCAGCCCGCGCCGTGGCACCGCTCGGTCAGCGCATGCTTACCGTACGTGAACAGGGCGCCCCGCGTACCGTTCCACATGTCGCCGCCCTGCTTGACGTCGACGAGCGCCGACACCCGGAGCCGGTCGAAGAGGTTCACGGTGTTCCGAACGCTGCCGGTCCAGTCGGGGTTCGGGTCGCCGATGACCCGGCGCTGCGGGTCGACCACCGGCAGGCCGTTCTCCGCGATGTAGATCGCCCCCGGGGGGGCGTCCGGGAACGCCGAGTCGATGTCGACCCCGCCGACGGACAAGTCGCGACCGAAGCGGACCATGTCGCCGCTGTAGATCACGCCGAACGGATGGCAGGTCCCCTCGGGGTCGTCGGGATCCTCGGGCGCGACGATGTAGATCGACCCGCTCGAGAACCCGTCGATGAACTCGGCCTCGGAGCCCGCCAGATCCGTGACGCAGCTCTCGTTCCGGGCCCACTGGCCGCTGATCTCCCAGGCGAAGTTGGGCCGCTGGATCGCCCGGACGTCGACCTGGAGCTCGTGGCCGATGTTCTCCCATTCGAGCGCGTTGTCGAAGAACGAGAAGAACCCGGTGCTCGGCGGCAGGTTGCGGGGGACGATCGCGTCCTCGGTGTACTTCCGGTAATGGACGTAGTCGATCGCCACCCGGTTGTCGAGGAAGGCGATGTTGCCGCCGAACTCGTACTCCTCCGAGCGCTCGGGCTCGATCGCCGTGTTCCCGAGGGTCCCCTCGGAGAAGACGCCCTCGCGTCCCTGGTAGATCGAGTTGAGGCCGACGTTGAGCCATCCGTCGTCGAAGTTGCCGGTCTCGAACGCGTTGATGTTCGAGAAGACCGGCGGGTGCTGGCCGGCCCGGCCGTAGGCGAAGCGCAGCTTGCCGAAGTCGAGCCAGCGATTCTCCCCCTCGAAGAGCGGGCTGGCGGTGAACTCCCACGCGACGCTGGCGCCGGGATACCAGAAGCGCTTCTCCTCGCCGAAGGTCGACGCCTTGTCGCCGCGGACGGTGGCGTTGACGAAGAGCTGGTCGAACAGCTCGAGGTTGACCAGGCCGAAGATGCCGTCCGTTCGGACCTCGGAGCGGAACTCGTCCGGCTCGCGGTCGACCGAGAAGTCGAGCTGATCGGTCCCGAGGAGCTGGTTGAATCCCTGGACGAAGAAGTTGCGGGCTTCGCTGTGGTTGAAGTTGTGGCCGAGGCTCAGGCTGCCGCCGATGTCGTCGGTCAGATCCCGCGTCACCGTCGCCAGGAAGCTCGTGTCGAAGATGAACCGCACGAAGTCGGCACGCTGCATCTGGCCGGCCGGGTTCTCCGAGGATGACTTGGGCCACAGCGAGAGCCGCTCGTCGGCGTAATAGTCGGTGCCGACCCGATAGTCGAGGCTCAGCCAGCCCAGCGGCTGATAGCTGGCGTCGATGCTCCCGAAGACGCGTCCCAGGTCGCTGCTGTGGTCCAGCTCGTTCGCCACCCAGAACGGATTGTCGAAGGTGCGCGAGGTCGTGACGCTGTTGAACGGCCCCTGGAGGCAGTGGACCGGGTTGCAGAGGTACGACCGGTGGAGCCCTGTCTCCGGATCGATGTGGGGCACGTTGTTGAACTCGGGCGGCGTGCGGAGGGAGCCCAGCTGGATCCCCGAGACCGCGGACCCCTTCTCGATGAACTGGCCGTCGGACGTGGCGAAGGCGACGTTGCCGCCCATCGTGAAGTTGTCGGCGAAGTCGTGGGTCCCCTTGAGGCGCGCGGTCGTCTTGCTGTACTCCTGGTTGCCGACGATCACGCCCTCCTGGTCGAGGCGGCCCAGCGACATGAAGTACGTCGTCCGCTCGCTCCCGCCCGAGAACTGGAGGGTCTGGTCGTAGATGTGACCGGTCTGGAGGAACTCCTTCGCGTGGTCGAAGGTCGGCGTCCCCGGTGCGAGCTCCGGACCCCAGCTGTGGGTGGCGGTCGGAGCGAGGTTGACCGTCGGGTTGGCCGGGTTGACGACGCCCCGGCCGAAGCGGCGCTGGAGCTGGTGGTTGTGGTACACCTTGTCCCAGGTGGCCGCGACCTTGTACATGGCCTGGCTCGTCCCCTGCCGCCCGCGCTTCGTCGTGATCAGCACCACGCCGTTCTTGGCGCGCGAGCCGTAGATCGTCGCCGCGGCGGCGCCCTTGAGGATCTCGATCGACTCGACGTCCTCCGGGTTGATGTCGCTCGCCCGGTTGGGCTCGGACACGCCCCAGATATTGGCATCGAGCGAGATCGACGAGTTGTCGATCGGCACGCCGTCGACGACGAAAAGCGGCTGGGTGCCGCCGAGGTAGGAGTTGGCGCCGCGGATCCGGATGTACGCTCCGGCGCCGGGGTCGCCGCTCGAAGAGGTGACCTCGACGTTGGGCGCCTTGCCGGCGAGGGCGGCGACGACGTTCGTCTCGGCCCCCGTCACCGTGACGTCCTCGCCCGAGACCGAGTTGATCGTTGCGCCGATGGCGCGCCTCTCCTGGAGCGCGCCCTGGCCGATGGCGACGATCGCCTCGAGCTCCAGCGGATCGACCCCGAGGACGAAGTTCTCGGTGACCTCACCCGAGGTCAGCTGGACCTCGGTCGCCCGGGACCGATAGCCCAGGCGCCGGACCGCGAGGGTGGCGCTGCCGCCGGTGAGACGGGCCTCGGGTACGACGAGCCGGTATTGGCCGTCCTGCTCGGTGACGGTGCCCGCCTGGGCTGCCTGGATGAACACCTCGGCCCCCGCGATAGGGGCCTGATCCTCGCCGACCACCTGACCTGTGATCGTGAGCTGACCGAATGCCGAGGCGGGAACCAGGAGCGCCGTGAGACCGAGCAGCGCTCCCATGAGCGCGCCGGAACCGATCCAGCGAACCCTGGGAACTTGGAATCCGAACGTGAAAACCGAACGGTGCTCTTTCATCCTCACTCCCTTCTCCTAGAATGACCCTTCCAGGACTAACAAGCGGAAGCGAGGCGGGACTCGAAGGTGTGGTATGCCGGCGAGCTCGTAGTTGCGCTCGCTCGGAGGTACCTTCGGACGGACGGACGAGCGGCTGGAAAGCCTCGTCGGCTTTTCGTCGTCAGTGCCCCGGACCCGCTCCGGACCCCTCCGACTTGAGGGTGCACAAACCTACTTTACAACATGTCAGGACGATGTCAAGGTTTACACCGCGCCGAAGAAGCACCTACGCGCCACTTTCGGACCGGGGAGATCGGAAATGATCACAAGAGCCTTCCTGCTTACAATCGTCTTCATTACCACCACCTGCGACGTGGGAACGGAATTCGAAATCGATGAGGGCGATCCGGTCGACCTCACCGGAACCTGGTCTTATCGCGCGGAGCTCTTCGGGGATCTGGTGACCTGCCAGATCAACGGTTTGACCCTCCACATCCAGCAGGAAGGAATCACGCTTACCGGCTCGACCGAGGGCGGCACCGCCGAGTGCATCTTCCCCGACCAACTCGTCCGTCAGCCGCTCGAACCGATGGCGCTCAGGGACGGCGAGCTGATCGGGAGAAGCCAGTTCCGCATGTCGTTCGGCGAGGGGCAGAGGTGGCGGCACGCCGGCGACATCGTCCTGCCCACGTTCATGAGAGGTACAACCGACATGACCCGCGACTTCGGCGGCGAGATCGGGGTCGTCGAGCTCACCAGCGGAGAGTGGTCGGCCGACCGACAGTGAGCGGGATCGCCGCTACTGGACCCGCCCCGCGGCAGGGCGATCGCGCTCGGCCGGCGGCGTCGCCAGCGGCGGAGCTTCCTCCTGGGCTTGGCCAGGACCTGGGCGGCGGAGCCCCCGTTTGATCTCGATGCGGATTACACCGTTGACGCCCTGCCAGCCGTAGAGCGTGGCGCCCGCGAGCGCGGTGACGATCTCCACCCGCTCGATGTCGGAGGGGTTCATGATGGCGAGCTCGCACGGATTCGAGAGCGGGATTCCTTCCAGCACGATGAGAGGCGCATGCGTCCGCTGTAGGCTGCCAGGCCCCGTCTGGCGCGTCAGGCCAGGCGCCGAGCGCAGGATGGGGACAGGACAGCCGAGCATCGGGTCGAAGCCGGCTTCGACACCCGGCACGGTCATCGACATCAGCTCGACGAGGCCCATCGCCGGGTAGGCGTCGATGTCTTCGGACGTGAGACGGCGGACTGTAATGCCTTCTTCCCGGGGTGCGTCGCCCGTCTCGCTCACGACGGAGATCGGGTCCACCGCGAGAGGCTCGGGCACCAAACGGACGGCGAGCGACAGCCACTCCTCCTGGCCCAGGTCGATCGTCGCGCGCGCGCTGCGGAATCCCAGGAATTGGACCTCGAGGACGTGCGAACCGGGGTTCACTCCGGCGATCAGGAAGCGACCCTCCTGGTCGGCCACCGCGCCCGAGCCCGTCCCCTCCAGCGCGACCTGCGCTCCGCCGAGCGGCTTTCCCGTCGCGTCGTCGACGATCCACCCACCCACCGCCACGGGACCCCGGCCCTGATCGTCCACGACGACCAGCGACTCGAGCATCATCGCCTGGAGCGCGAAGTCGTGCCTCAGCGGTCCCTTGTCCGACGCCAGGGCGAACACCTCACGGGCCGCACGGCTCGGAAAGATCACGCGCGCGAGAACGGTCCTGCCGACGGGCACCCCGCAGGCCACGTAGTATCCCGACGCGTCGGAGACGACTTCCCGCTGGGTCGGTGCGCCGTCGGCGCCGCGCCACGACAGATGGACGTGCGCCGTCGCGAGCGGCGCACCCGATGCCGCGTCACTGACGAGTCCGACCACCGGCGCGGCGCCCTCCTCCGGCGTGCACGTCTCGGCCAGGAGCGTCGCCAAGGACGGTATCGCCAACTGAACCCGTTCGCTCGATCCGGGATCGACCCGTACGTCCTCGCGGAGGGCGACCTCGAGCGAGTCGAGCCGCGGGTGGTCGACCACGATCGTGTAGCTGCCACCGGGGATGTCGGCGAACCGGAACGTGCCCAGCGAGTCGGTCGCCGTGCGGTACGTCGTATGGAGGATCGAGACCGCCGCGCCCGCGAGAGGGCCATCCGTCAGGCTGTCGCGAACCGCTCCCATGACGACCGCCGTCTCACTCCCGCGCAACAGCGTACCGTCCAGCGCGTGGACCTGCTCGACGGAGCCGCCCGTCTCGAGCACCGCGACCACCCTGTCGCGCTGGCGGCTCGAGCGCGACCTGACCGATGCGCCGAGCACGCGGTCGTACAAGGTCTCGGACTCGCGCCGGATGGCGGGGGCGTTGATCTGCCAATCGCTGACGATCCAGGCGCCGCTCGGCAACCTCTCGAACGCGACGTACCCGCCGGCCTCGTCCTCGCTCACGTGGTTGGAGACGCCGGTGTAGCCGTACTCGAGGAGCTTGAGCTCGGCTGATCCTTCGTCGATCCACAGCGCCCCCTCGATGTCAATGACGTCGCGCTCGTCCCACGGCTCGAAGGCGAGGCCGATCAGGCCGGGGTGCGCCGCATCGGAAGGTCGGAGCCGGAAGCAGTGGGTCTCGGCAAACTCGCTGGACAGAAGGACGTCGGCGTCGGGCGCGAAATAGCGAACGGCAGCTGTTTCTTTCCGCGAGTAGCCGTTCTCGGCCAGCTCCTCGGGCGGAAGACTGACGAAGGGGCTTGAGCTGTTGACCCCCTTCCAGATGAAGGATCTCTCGTCGTCGACCTCGTCGGTCCGGCTGTTCCGGCGCCGCTCGAACTGCCGCACCGTCAGCTGGTATCCCTCCTGCGCCCCTGTCCAGGCGGTCGCGACGAGCGCCTTGCGCGCCTCCTCCCACACGGCGGAGAGCCGCTCCGCCTCGGCGGGTGGCGTATTGCAGACGCGCTCCGTTTCGAGCGCGATCTCGGCGAGCTGGATCGCCTCGACACCCACTCGCAGGTCGTAGTCGAGGGTATCCCGACGGACGAGCTCGATCTCGGGGGATTGGGTGGTGCGATAGCCGATGCGGTCGACCCGTAGGCGGTAGCGGCCCGGGGCGGGGCCGGCCAGTATGTAGCCGCCGTGCTGGTCCGTCAGCGCGACGCCGTGTTCCCCGCCTGCCTCGTCAACGAGAAGGACGAACGCGCCGACGACCGGCTGACGGGTGCCTTCTTCGGTCACAGTGCCGCGGATGACCTGAGCCGCGGAGGGTGAGGTCGTAAGGAGAGCCCCCGCCACGATCGCCGGGGCGATCCACAGATGTAGTCGAATCGTCAGAGCAAACCCCTTTCGATTATCGAGTCTGCCCCGGGCCCTGTCAATGAGGGGCCGATCTCTTCGTCAGACGTTGAAGCGGACGTAGACGATGTCGCCGTCGGCGAGAACGTAGTCGCGACCCTCTCCCCGGACCGCCCCCGCCTCGCGCGCCGCCGCCATGGTGCGGCCGGCGCGAACGAAGTCGACATAGGCGACGACCTCGGCGCGGATGAACCCGCGGGCCAAGTCGGAGTGGATCTCGGCCGCCGCGTCGAGCGCGGTCTGTCCCGCATGGAGCGTCCACGCGCGCACTTCCTTGGGGCCGACGGTGAAGAACGTAAGGAGGCCCAGCAGGCGGTACGCCTCGTGGACCACGCGTCGGAGGCCCGATTCGGGGAGGCCGATCTCGGCGAGGAACGCGTGACGATCGTCGCGAGCGAGACGCGCGAGCTCCGCTTCGAGGTCACCGCACAGAGCGACCAGTCCGGCGCCCTCGGCGGCCGCGGCTTCGGCCAGAGGGGCGACCGCCGGGACCGAGCGCGGCTCGGCGACCGCCGCCGCGAGGTCGTCCTCCGCCACGTTGGCGACGTAGATGATGGGCTTCCGCGTCAAGAGCCCGTACGAGCGGATCACCGCCTCCTCCGCCGGCAGGAGCTTGACCTCGCGCGCGGGTCGTCCGCCCTGTAGCTCCGCCGACAGCTTGTCCAGCGCGGCCAGCTCGACGGCCAGCTCTGCGCGTCCTCCCTGGACCTGCTTGGCGACACGCTCGCGGCGGCGCTCCACGACGTCGAGATCGGCCAGCGCCAGCTCGGCGTCGACGATCTCCTTGTCACGCAGGGGGTCGACCTCGCCGTAGATGTGGACGACGTCGCTCGAGGGGAAGCAGCGGACGAGGTGGAGGACCGCTTCGACCAGCCGGATGTGGCCCAGGAACTGATTGCCCAAGCCTTCCCCGGTGCTCGCGCCGCGCACGAGCCCCGCGATGTCGACGAACTCGATCGCCGTCGGGGTCACCTTCTCGGGACGGAACGCACCCGCCAGGACATCGAGCCGGTCGTCGGGCAGGGCGACGACGCCGACGTTGGGGTCGATCGTGCAGAAGGGGTAGTTGGCGGCCTGGGCGCCGGCCGCGGTCAGCGCGTTGAAGAGCGTGGACTTCCCCACGTTGGGGAGGCCGACGATCCCTACCTGCACGGCCTATCCGTGCCCGTGGAGGAGATCAGCCGACGGGAACCGGTATGGACTCTCGCTCCGCGACGGCTTCGGGCTGGGCCCCTGGCGGCGGCCCACCGCCGACCACCGCCCGCTTCAGACGCCCGCTCCCGCGATGGAAGATGACGTAGGCCGCGGGCACGACGAAGAGGGTGAGGAGGGTCGAGATCGACATTCCGCCGACGACGGCGATCGCGAGCGGCTGCATGAGCTCCGATCCTTCGCCGATCCCGAGCGCGAGCGGCAGCATCCCGAAGACTGTGGTCAAGGTCGTCATCAGGATCGGACGCAGGCGCACCACCCCGGCCTCCACGACCGCGTCCTCCAACTCCGCCCCTTCACGCCGGCTCTGCTCGGCGTACTCCACCAGCAGAATGGCATTGTTGACGACGATGCCGGCCAGCAGGATGACTCCCAAGAGGACCGGCGCGCTCTGCGGGGTCCCCGTGATCCATAGGGCGAGACCGACGCCGATCAAGGATAGTGGGATCGCGAGCAGGATGACGAACGGATTGACCACGCTCTCGTACTGGACCGCCATGACGACGAAAACCAGGAAGATCGCCAGCAGCACGACCAGGAGAAGCTGGCGGTTGTTCTCGCGAATCGTCTCGGCTTCACCGCCGAGAACGAAACCGTACCCCTCCGGCAGGTCGAAATCGGCGAGGCGTGCGCGGATCGAATCGCTGACGGCGCCGACCGATGCGACCTCGGTCAGGACCTCCCCAGTGATGCGCAGAGCCCGGTTCTGCTGCTCGCGCAAGATGCTGGTGGGCCCCAGCTCCGATGTCACGGTGGCGATGTCCCGGAGGTAGATCGGTGCCGCCCCGCCGGCCCGCGAGAACATCGCGACGGACTCCACGTCCTCCGCGCTGGTGAAGCTCTCGCGCGGCAACAGCACCCGGACGTCATACTCGCGACTTTCCTCGGTGTACTGCGTCGCGATCGTGCCCCCGAGCGCGGTGCGCAGGGTCTGCCCGACCGTCGCGACGTCGAGTCCCAGCGTCGCCGCGCGCTCGCGATCGAGGCGGATCGTCAGCTGAGGGCTCGCCTCTTCGGTCGACGGGTCGAGGTTCTCGAGACCGGGGATGCCCTCGAGCTCCGTGAGGACCGCACGCCCCAACCGATTCAGTTCCTCGAGCTCCTCGCCCTGGATCGAGAGGGCGATGTCTTCGTTAGAGGCCGACGTGCGCAGCCCGCGGATCTGCGGCGGTCGCACGAAGATCCGGGCTCCGGGAAAACCGCGCGCGTCGATCGAGTCCTGGAGCGCTTGCACCCATGTCTCGGCGCTCATCTCCCGCTGGCCGGCCGGCGCGAGCTTGATGTCGAGGGAACCGCGCCCCGACCGCTCCGAGGTGGAGCCTCCGAACAGGAACCCCCCGGCGGTCGCGAACACGTGCTCGACGTCCGGCATCCGCCGGACGAGCTCCTCGATCTCAAGCGTCACGCGATTCGTCTCGATCGCCGAGGCGCCCGGCGGGAGGCGCACGAAAACGCCGGCGTTGCCGTCGTCGACCTGCGCAGGAACTCACTCCCCTGTCCCCTGACGAGGAGCCACACGCCGACGAGCGCGACGACCGCGCCTCCCAGCACCAGGCCCCGGCGGCGCAGCGCGGCGGGCGCGATTCGCTGGTAGCGCCCCCGCAACCGCTGGACGCCGGCGTCGAACGCCCGGAGCGGACGCGTGCGGGACAGTCCGCTCGTCCGCTGGACGCGCGCCAGCAGTGCCGCGAGCGAAGGGACGAGCGAGAGCGCAACCCCGAGCGAGGCGAGGATGGCGAAGGAGATCGTCAGGATCAGCTCGCGGAAGATGAGGGCCGCCAGCCCGCTGATCAGCAGGAACGGGACGACCGCGGCGAGGTTGGTGGCCGTGGCCGCCACGACCGGGCTGTAGACCTCGTTAGCCCCCGCATGCGCGGCGTCCTCGGCGCTGCGGCGCTTCTCCTCGCGGTGACGGAAGATGTTCTCCAGCATTACGATCGAGTTGTCGACGAGCATCCCCACCCCGAGAGCGAGTCCGCCCAGCGACATCACGTTGAGGGTCAAACCGCCCAACCCCATGAGGACGAAGGCAGCGAGGATCGCCAGTGGGATGGCGGTGCCGATGATGAAGGTCTTGCGCAAGGAGCCCAGGAACAGGAGCACGACGAGCATCGCGAGCAA
>JBHEOA010000175.1:0-3415 GCA_046261835.1 Gemmatimonadota bacterium | reverse complement strand
CGCGACCGCGGCCCAGGGAGGCGACCGGGCGATTCCCGCATGGGGTGCCGAGCCCGCGCTCGCGGACGACACGGCGCGCTCGCTCGCGGCAGGAGAGCGCGTGCGGATCGGCCCCTCGGACACGATCGCCGACGGCGCGAGGGCCGACATCCCCGGGGAGGTCACGTTCCCCGTCCTCCAGGCGCGCGCCGCAGGAGTGGTGCGGGTCCCGGAAGAAGCGATTGCCCGGGCGGTCCGACTGCTCGTCACGCGGGCCAAGCTCGTCGTCGAGCCGACAGGCGTGCTAGCCGCGGCGGCCGCCTTCGAGGACCTCCTTCCGCCCGAGCTCGAGCGAGTGGGCGTCATCCTCTCGGGTGGCAACGTCGATCCGACGATGCTCGCGCGGATCCTCGTCGACGAGAGCTGACGCTCGGCCGACCCCTCGTCCCTGCTGGTCGATCAAGCGGGTGATCGGGCGATTTCGCGCGTGGTGTCGGCGGGGGCTACTTCATCGATGTCGCGGAAGCGCACGGGTGTGCCGGGCTTGACCTGCTCGGCGAGGGACGCGGCATCCCAGTTGGAGAGCCGGACGCACCCCGACGAGGTGGCATAGCCGATCGTTGCTGGAGCCGCCGTCCCGTGGATCCCATAGTGCTCGACCGTCAGATCGATCCAAACGATACCGACGGGGCTGTTGGGGCCCGGCGGCAATCGCGTTGGACGGTCGCTGTCGGGGACGCCTTCGAGTAGCTCGGGCTGGTAGTGGAACCAAGGATCCCACGCGACGGTGCCGACCGCGAAACCGCTGGTGGACGAGGGTTCGTAGCGCGATCCCAGCGTAGTCGGGAAATGGAACAGGATCCGTCCGGAGCCGTCGAGCGCGTGGAGGTAGCGGCCCTGGTCGGAGATCACGAGCTCGGCGATGGAATCGGCCGCCGCCACAGGCGCGCCGTCGACTGCGGGCACGGCCAGCGAGTCACTCACCGAGAGCGAGTCGAGCGCGACGCCGGGGTTGAGCTCGGCCAGGAGGTCGGGGGTCGCGTGGAACCGCTCCGCCAGCTTTTCGGCAAGCGACTCGTAGCACAGGCATTCGAGCTCCGCCCGCGCGTACACGTCCTCGGGCAGGTCCACGAACGGTCCGGCCACGTCGTCGGCCGTCAGCGTGTGCGAGACGAGCAGGCTCTCCGGCCGCCCCGCCAGTTCGTAGATCCAGGCGAACGTCGTCGAATCGACGACCCCGGTGGGGTCGAGCCCCGCGCTTTCCTGGAGCCAGAAGACCGCTTTCTCGGTGTTCTTGCCCCACCGGCCGTCGATCACGCCCGGGGAGAAAGTCGAGCGGTCGAGAAGGATCTGAACGGCCAGTACCGAGCGGCCCGGCGCATCACCCTCGAGGGGGAGGCGCACCGGGAGGTCGAGGCTGTCGGGCACGGCAGGCATCGCGATCGTGTCGCTGGGAAGGCGAAGAGTTCTACTACGGAGCCCCAGGGTGTCCCGGAGGCTCGCGAGCAGTGAATCGATCGAGGGCGCCTCGCGCCACGATGGGTCGAGCCGGCCGCGCTCGAGATCCTCAGCACTCAGCTGCTCGGCGTCGTCCCAGTAGGTGGCGACGCCGATCGTGTCCTCCGCCGATTCCTCGAGGAGGATCGTCTCGTCGTCCTCCGCCTGGCGGCATGCTCCGAAAACGAGGAGAGCGGCGAGGGCAGGGACCGTTACCCACCGCAGATGCAGCCGCTCCAGCATGCGGACGATTCCCAGCATGGGGTGAGGATGTTCCGAAACGGCGCGGTCCCGCCGTAAGCCGGCTGACGAGCCGGGTCTTCTTTCAGCGAGCCTTGATGACGAACACCTTGGGGCTCTCGATCGGGAATGGCGCGTAGGCGCCCCATACGTCCCCGGTCTGCGGATCGATGGCCAGGTGACGGACGAGCGCGGCGTGGGTCGGGAGCGGGATCTCGACCCACTCGCCGGTCGCGGTGTCGAAGCGCCCAACCAGGTCGCCGGCGGCCGTGCCCAACCACACCACCCCTCTCCGATCGTCGACCCGCGCCACGTATGGAAGCGCGTCCCGGGTAGGAAACACGTGCTCGATGAACGTGCCGGTCTCGGGCGAGAAGAGTGCCAGCCGGTCGTTGGGGAACTCGGGGATCCACACACGACCCTCGGAATCCACGTCCAGGCGCCGCGGACCGCTGTGCGGCGTGGGAAGGTCGTAGATGGTGAACGACTCCGTCTGTGGATCGAAGCGCACCAGGCGGTTACCCAAAAGCTGGGTCATCCACACCGTGCCGTCGCCACCGACTCGGAGGCCGTAGGGAAACGTGCTGCCACCGTTTTCCATCGGCGGCGAGGGAACCTCGAAGGTCCGGGTGGCGCCTGTAGCGGGATCGAGAACGCCGAGGATCTCGGGGGACTTGGTGAAGTGGCCGTTGTACCAGACGCGACCCGAGGAGTCGATGGCCGTCTCGTGGGCGTAGATGCCCACGTTCCAGTGGCGCCACTCTCCGGTGCGCGGATCGTGTCGCGCGATCTTGGCCGGGCCGCCCAGCACGACCCACCACGCCCCGTCGGGGGTCACCTCGATGGCGCGCGGGTTGGCCTCGGGAACGGGAATCGAGATCTCGGTGAACCCCCCATCCGCCGGATCGAGCGCATACAGGACGCCGGTGAGCATGCCGGTCACGATGATCCGGCCGTCGGCGGCAATGGCGACGTCGTGTGGCAGGTCCGGACGAGGAAGCGGGTACTCGACGACCTCGAAGCCCGCCGGCTCCGCGGCGGGAGACGTGGGCGCGGGCGCCTGATCACTCCAGGTGGAGCGCGAGCCAGTCTGCGGTTTCAGCCGCGTCGCGATCGGGAGACATGGTGGGGTGGTGGGGAACGAGGTCGTAGCACCGGCGAAGAGGAGCATCTGCGCCACCGACGCCTCCCATGACTCGCGCGAGCGCGACGCGCCTCCCACGCGCGTGATCCGTGCGCCCAGGACGTGGCACCCGGCACAATCGAGGATGAAACGTCGCTTGATCGAGCCATCGGGAAGAAGCGCCAGCCACGCCGAAGCCGGTGCGGAGGTATCGGCCGGCGCCACGCCGTCCGACGTGATCGGCTGGGCGGTGCCGAAGGCGAACAGAGCGCCGGCGCAGATCGACAGCGCCGCGAGGAGCGGAGCTGCCGAACGCGCGGTCACGCGCGCGCTGCGGTCGATCGCCTGGATGCGGCCGGATGTCTGGCCGCTGAAGTAGCGCCTCGAGAACCGTGCCGGCAGGAGTGGCGCTCCGCCCTGATCACGGCGCGGCCCTGCGAGATCGTCGGCGCTGGGACCGGAACCGGTATCGGCGGCGGGATCGGAACGACCGCCAGCCCGACGAGGAGGACGATAAGGGTGCGCATCGCTCTTATCCTAACCCGACCCCGATCGCCCTGTCGACCCTTGGTCGCA
>JBHEOA010000174.1:0-14895 GCA_046261835.1 Gemmatimonadota bacterium | reverse complement strand
TCCTGACGATCCTGCTGAATCTCTTCATGCGGAGGTAGGGCCGGTCGACTACGATCTTCCTCGCGAGCGGATCGCGCAGGTGCCAGCGGCGCGTCGCGACGCGAGCCGACTCCTCGTGGTCGATCGCCACACCGGTGTCTGGCGCGACGCCGGGTTCCCGGACATCGTCGCGGAGCTCACCGAGGGCGACCTTCTCGTCGTCAACGACACGGCAGTCTTCCCGGCGCGGCTTCATGGTCGACGGCGTGAAGGCGGGGGGGTGGAGCTCCTCCTCGTCCGGCCCCTGGACGCCGACGATCCCGGCGAAGCCAAGGGTCGCGAGTGGGAGGCGCTCGCCCGGCCGGCGCGGAAGGCACACCCCGGCGCCGAACTCGTCCTGCTGGATCGAGAGGGGGCCCCGGCCCCCGACGCGCTGGCGATCGTGACCGGCGGTGGGGAAGGCGGCGTCCGACGCGTGCGCCTGGAGATCCCTGGAGACCCGTGGCGATGGATCGAGCGTCACGGCCACGTGCCGCTTCCTCCTTACATCGATCGTCCCGACGATCCCTCCGATCGCGAGCGATATCAGACGGTGTACGCGCGCCGGCGCGGCGCTGTCGCTGCCCCGACGGCGGGCCTCCACTTCACTCCGGAGATCCTCGATCAGCTGGCCGCGCGCGGGATCAAGCGTTCCGCCATTACGCTCCATGTCGGCCCCGGCACGTTCCGTCCGATCATGGCCGACCGGGCCGAGGAGCACGTGATGGAGCCAGAGTGGTTCGAGGTTCCGCCGCAGACGGCCGATGCGCTCGCCCGAACAAGATCGCGTGGCGGCCGGATCGTGGCCGTCGGTACGACGGTCGTACGAGCCCTCGAATCGGCTGGAGAAGGTTGGCGGGAGGGGCCTCGCGCAATCTCGGGGTGGGCAGACCTCTTCATCCGTCCCGGCCACGCCTTCCTATGGGTCGACGCGATGATCACGAACTTCCACCTCCCACGCTCGACGCTCCTCCTGCTCGTCGCCGCGTTCGCCGGGACCGACCTCGTTCTCTCCGCCTATCGCCACGCCATCGACGCGGGGTACAGGTTCTACTCCTACGGCGACGCGATGCTGATCGTCTGACGCTTCCGGTGCGCGACGATGGGCCTTCGACTATTGTCAGCATCCGCTCGACTCGCACCGGATGAGAAGGAGGAGCCCAAGAAGTATCTTTCGGCCATGCATTGGGAGTCGCGAGCATCCGACGGCGAGGCGCGGGCAGGGATCCTGCGAACGGATCACGGCGAGGTGGCAACGCCGGCCTTCATGCCGGTCGGAACGCTGGCCACGGTCAAGGGGCTGACCCCCGCGGAGCTCCGCGAGCTCGGGGTCGGGATCGTGCTCGCCAACGCGTACCACCTTCACCTGCGACCCGGCGCCGACGTCGTGCGAAAGCTCGGGGGGCTCCACGATTTCATGGGGTGGGACGGGCCGATCCTGACCGACAGCGGCGGCTTCCAGGTCTTCTCCCTGGCCAGCCTTCGGCGGATCGATGACGACGGCGTCACCTTTCGCTCCCATCTCGACGGCTCGACCCATCGCTTCACGCCCGAGCGGGTGATGGAGATCGAGACCGAGCTGGGTGCCGACATCGTGATGGCCTTCGACGATTGCGTGCGATCTCCCTGCGAGGAGGCGGACGCCGCGGCGGCGGCCGAGCGAACGGCGCGTTGGGCCGAGCGATCGCTGGCCGCCCATCGCGCGCTCGCCGCGCGCGATCCATGGCCCTGGCGCCAGCGCCTCTATGGGATTGTCCAGGGCTCGACCTACGCCGCCCTGCGCCAGGGAAGCGCCCGGCGGATCACCTCCCTCGATTTCGACGGCTTCGCGATCGGTGGTTTGTCGGTCGGGGAGGAGAAGCCCGTGATGAAAGAGATGATCGAAGTCACGATCGAGGAGCTGCCGGGCGAGAAGCCACGATACCTTATGGGTGTGGGCTTTCCCGAGGACGTAATCGCAGCGATCGTTCGCGGAGTGGATCTCTTCGATTGTGTAGCTCCCACGCGTCATGGACGGACCGGGGCAGCCTTCACGCGCGATGGCCGCGTCAACGTGGAGAACGCCCGGTTCGCCGACGATGCCGCTCCAATCGACCCCGAGTGCGAGTGCCTGGTTTGCCGCACGTGGAGCCGGGCTTACATCAGGCACCTCTTCAGGAGCCGCGAGATGCTTGGACCGAGACTGCTTTCGTACCACAACGTCGCTTTCCTGGTCACGCTGGTCGCCGAGGCGCGCGCGGTGATCGAACGCGGCGCGATCGATTCCTGGGCCTCGGATTGGACCGCCCGGTATATGGCCGGCGCGGCGCTCGAGGCGGCATGCTGACGCTCGCGCTGGCTTTCGCCCAGCCGGGCGGTGGCGGCGGCGCCGGCGGCCTGGTCGGCACGCTCCTCCCGCTCGTCCTCATGATGGCGGTCATCTGGTTCCTGCTCATCCGTCCCCAGTCCAAGGAGCAGCAGCGCCATCGGGAGATGGTGCGCAACCTCAAGAAAGGCGACGAGGTCGTGACTGTCGGAGGGCTTTATGGGAAGGTGATGTCGCTGTCCGACGATAAGGTCTCGCTCAGGATCGCGGAGAACGTCAAGGTCGACGTCGAGCGCGCCAAGATCGCCCGGGTGCTGACTCCCTCGATCGAGAAAAAGGTCGAGTCGTGATCCTGGAGATTCGTCTGTTGGGGGATCCGATCCTTCGGAGCCGAACCAAACCCGTCGATCGCTTCGACGACGAGCTCGCGTCCTTGGCACGAGACATGATCGAGACGATGTGCGACGCCGACGGCGTGGGGCTCGCGGCACCCCAGGTGGGCGACGAACGCCGCCTGACCGTGGTCGATGTCGGTGATCCGCGCGACGGCTCCGAGGTCCTCGTGCTCGTTAATCCGCGCCTCGTCCGGCGTCAGGGGACGATCCCGAGCGAGGAGGGATGCCTCTCGATCCCCGGTATCGTCGAGACGATCGAGCGCGCCGAGGAGGTCGAGGTCGAGTACCAGGACCTGACGGGCGCGACTCGGCGCGTGGCGGGGCGCGAGCTCCTTTCACGTGTGCTCCAGCACGAGATCGACCATCTCGACGGCATCCTCTTCATCGACCACCTGGGTGCGATGAAGCGGCGCATGGTGGTGCGCGAGTGGCAGAAGAAGATGAAGGCTGCACGGGAGGAGCCGGTTCACTGACGCCGAAAAACCTCTACTTGGGGCTGTGCATCGTCGGCACGGCTCTCCCGTACTCCCAGTTGATCCCATTCTTACGCGAACACGGTCTCGATCTGGGGCTCTTCTTCGACCAGCTCTTCTCGAATCGGATCGGGGGCTTTTTCGGCATGGATGTCATCGTGTCG
Organism: Gemmatimonadota bacterium; assembly: GCA_046261835.1. Taxonomy (GTDB): domain Bacteria; phylum Gemmatimonadota; class Gemmatimonadetes; order JACCXV01; family JAHWKZ01; genus JBHEOA01. Next base: position 11,540 of record JBHEOA010000174.1, on the reverse strand, counting down.
TCGGTGGTCCTATGGGTGCTGGTGTTCGTCGAGGGCCGCAGAGCCGGAGTCAGGCACCTCTGGGTGCCGATCGCGATGAATTTCCTGGTAGGTGTGTCCCTGGGCCTGCCGCTGTTCCTCTACATGCGCGAGACGCGGCTGGAGCGGTATCAGGCCGCCGTTTCATGAAGCGCGATGGAAAGGCCGCCACTCGAGCGTGCTAGGGAGTCCTCTTAGAATGCACCCGAGAATTGTGCCCCTGCTGGTGCTGCTGCTGGCTCCTCCGGCGGCCGGACAGACGCCTGCCGTCTTGGACTCGATTGACGCGCATGTTCAATCAGAGCTGAAACACTGGCGCATCCCCGGCCTCTCGGTCGCCATCCTCCGCGGCGACAGTCTGTTGCTGTCGCGCGGGTACGGCTTCGCCAATCTCGAACATCACGTGCCAGCGACCGACAGTACCGTGTACGAGACTGGCTCAGTCACCAAGCAGTTCACGGCAGCGGCGGTGGTCTTGCTATCCGAGGAAGGGCGCCTCTCCCTCGACGACCCGATCACGCGGTTTCTCCCGGAGGGCTCGACGACATGGCGTGGCGTCACCATTCGGCACCTCCTCACCCATACCTCCGGCATCTCCGATAATGCCATAACTAAGCTCGACATGCGCCGGGACTACACGGAGGACGAGCTCGTGCGCCTCGCCGCAAGCGAGCCGATCGAGTTCGTCCCAGGCGATCGCGAGAGCTACAGCAGCATCGGCTATGTCCTCCTGGGCATCATCATCCACCGCGTCACCGGCCTGTTCTATGGCGACTTCTTGCGCGACCATATCTTCGGACCGCTCGGCATGCACACGGCCACGGTCATATCCGAGTCGGACATCATTCCGAATCGGGCAGCCGGATACCAATTCGTCAATGACACCCTGAAGAACCAGGATTGGGTATCGCCCTCGCTCCTCGCCACGGCGGACGGTGGCCTCCTATTCAGCGTTCGCGACCTGACGCAGTGGGCCATCGCGCTCAACCACGGGAGTGTGCTTAGTCGAGCCGGGCTCGAGGCGACCTGGACGCCCGTGCGCCTCAACGATGGCGGCACTTACCCCTACGGGTTCGGCTGGCACATCGCTCAACAGCGCGGCCATCGACGAATCGGCCACAGCGGCGCCTATGGAGGCTTCCAGGCGACGATTCAACGGTATCCGGACTTCGACCTGACCGTGATCGTGATGACCAACCTCGCCCAATCGCTGCCCGAGACGATGGCGTTCAGCATCGCCGGCATCCTGGAGCCGAAGCTGACGCCGCCGCATCGGCTGCCTGGGGTCCTCTCGGAGGCGACGCCACCCGACGCGATCGACCATCTGCTGCACGAGATCTCGGCTGGAGAAGACTCGGTCCGAATTACGCCAGGATTCCGGGCCTTCCTCTCAGGCGCGATGCGTGAGCGCCTCGGTCGCCGGATTAGTGACGCGCACTCCTGGACCTCCCTGGGCTGCGACAATGTCCAGGGCCGCAACATCTCGCGGCTCGATGCTCGTATCCGTTGGATCTGCTACGCCAAGGGGATGGGCCCGGAACCCAACCTTCTGGCCACCGTGCTCTACGGGACCGACTGGCTCGCGGCGGGCGTCGATCTGTACTCATTCTGATGATGAACCAACGGGCGAGTTCGCTTCAGGGCGGCCCGGCGTGTGATATGCACGATAACCGCTAGAATTGACATACGGAGGCATACGATCTACAATAAGTTGTATGCGAACCACCCTCGACATCCCCGAAGCTCTAATCGAAGAGGCGCGTCGCCTGTTGGGATTCAAGTCGAAGACCGACACGGTGATCCTTTCGCTCAAAGAGCTGATCCGTCGAAGACGCATCGACGAGCTCAAGGATCTGATGGGTTCGATCGACCTCGAGCTCGACCTCGATTCCTCTCGCCGCCGCCCCGGCAAGCGTAGGTGATTCTCGTCGACACGTCCGTCTGGATCGCGGCGTTTCGCGACGCAGAGAGCGTGGAAGCGGTTCACCTTCGAGAGTTGCTTGATCGGGACGAAGCAGCCCTTGCCACCCCGGTTCGGCTCGAGATTCTTTCCGGAACACGAGCGCGTGACCTCGGTCGGCTCAAGCGCCTCCTCAGCGCTCTACCGTCCTGGTTGCCCGGCGAGACCACCTGGGAGCGGATCGAATCTTGGATCGAGTCGGCGATCGAAGCGGGAGAACGCTTCGGAATCGCCGATTTGCTCGTGGCTAGCATCGCTGTCGAGCACGAGGCTCCGTTGTGGTCGCTGGACCGTGACTTTCGGCGCATGTCGAAACTCGGCTTCGTCAAGCTTCACCAGCCCTGAATGCGCGTCGTCTTTTGGGGCTCCCCCGAGTTCGCGGTCGCAACGCTCGACGCTCTCCTCGCGAGCGCCCATGAGGTCGTGGCGGTCCTCACTCAACCTCCTAAGCCCAAGGGGCGGGGGCGCACGGTCGAAGCGACGCCCGTCCAGCGACGAGCCGAGGCGGCCGGAATCCCGGTCCTGGCGCCGCGCAAGCCCCGAGGCGCCGAGTTCATCGCCGCCCTTCAGGTGCTCGAGCCCGACGTCTTCGTGGTCGCCGCATACGGCGCGATCCTGCCACCCGAGGTCCTCGTGATCCCGCCGCGCGGTGCCATCAACGTCCACGCTTCGCTCCTGCCCGACCTCCGGGGCGCCGCACCGATCACGCGCGCCATCCTCGAGGGGCGGGACGAGACGGGTGCGACGATCATGCGGATGGACGAAGGGCTCGACACGGGCCCGACCCTCCTTCAGGCGCGAACGCTCATCCTTCCCGATGACACGGCAGGAACTCTGACTGAGCGCATCGCCGCGATCGGCGCCGACCTGCTCGTGGCGGCCCTGGACCGGCTCGCGGCCGGCACGATTGAGGAGCGACCTCAGAACCACTCGGCGGCGACCTACGCCGAGAAGGTCAACGCCGAAGAGGCGAGGCTCGACTGGCGACGGCCGGCAGAAGAACTCGAGCGGGCCACTCGGGCATACGATCCCTGGCCCGGTGCGTCGACCACATGGCGGGGAGAGCGTCTCAAGGTGTTTCGGCTGGTGCTGGTACACGACACCGGGTCGGAACCTGGCCAGGTTCCCGCGACCGAACCGGGAACGATCGTGGCGATGGATCCGGAGCCGATCGTGCGCGCGGGCGACGGGCTCGTTCGGCTGCGCGAGGTCCAGCCCGCCGCGGGACGGAGAATGGCGGCGGACGCCTGGGCGCGCGGTCGCGGCGTCGCACCCGGTGACCGGCTCGGAGCGTGAGGACCGTCATACGGTGAGGACCGCCACCGCGGGGATCCCGTCCGGACCGGCGCGCGCACGACCCTGTCCGCGGCTGGTCGCAGTGAGCGACGAGGCGCGGCTCGTCCGCGCCGACGCGCTGGCGCGGGTGGAGGCGCTGGCGCGCGCCAGGTGCCCCGCAATCCTCCTGCGCCCGGGTTCGATGGCGATCCGTCGCTTCTACGACTTCGCTCGTTGGGCGCGAGACGTGTGCCGCGCGGCCGCAGTCGAGTTGTGGATCGGAGACCACGCCGACGTCGCGGTGGCGATCGGCGCGGACGCGGTGCAGCTGCCGGCCCGGGGCCTGTCGATTGCCGGCGCCCGGCGCGTAGTGGGGGAGGAGATCCGGGTCGGCCGGTCGGTGCACGGCGCCAGCGAAGCCGCGCGAGCGGCCCTCGATAGCGCCGACCATGTCATCCTCGGGGCCATCTATGCCACCGCCAGTCATCCCACGATCGATCCGGCCCGACCGACACTAGTGGCCGCTGCTCGGGCGGCGACCGCGGAGCATCCGATCCCCATCCTCGCGATCGGCGGAATGACCCCGGAGCGCGCGACCGAGGTGATCACGGCCGGCGCGTGGGGAGTGGCTGCCCTCACAGCCCTCTGGGACGCCGACGATCCGGCCGCGGCCGTCAGCACGTTCCTCGACGCACTGAGTGGGGACGCTCCGAGCCGCGCGTTACATTGATCGCGGTGAGCAAGAACGCATCCTCCGCGACCAGTGAGGCGGTCGCCATCGTGATCAACGGCGAGCGGCGCGAGATGACCCCAGGCGACACGGTCGAGACGTTCCTTCGCGGCCAGGGGCTCGACCCCGACGTCGTGGTGGTCGAGCGGAACGGGGGGATCGTGCCGCGGAAGGCGTTCGCCGTGACCGTGCTCGACCCCGGCGACGAGCTCGAGGTCGTTCACTTCGTGGGAGGGGGATAGTGCCCGAGGTCGTAACGACCACGCGCGAGGAGGTCCATCTCCACACCAGGGGGGCGGCACAGCTGACGATCGCGGGCCGAGCTTTCCGGTCGCGCCTCATCATCGGGACCGGGAAGTACGACCGCCCCGAGACGATGGTCAGGTGCCTTGAGACGTCGGGTGCCGGGATGATCACGGTGGCGGTCCGACGAGTGAAGCTCGACCGCAGCGACGAGGAGAGCCTCCTGCGCTGGCTCGATCCCCAGCGCGTCCTCATCCTCCCCAACACCGCCGGCTGCTATACCGCCGACGAGGCCATTCGCGTGGCGCGCCTCGGCCGCGCTGCCGGGCTCAGCGACTTCGTCAAGCTCGAGGTGATCGGCGATGAGAGGACCCTCTACCCCGACGTGCTCGAGCTCCTCCGGGCGACCGAGACGCTCGCCGCCGAGGGTTTCGTCGTGCTGCCGTACACCAACGACGACCCGGTCGTCGCGCGCAGGCTCCAGGAAGCGGGTGCCGCCGCTGTCATGCCGCTCGCCTCGCCGATCGGGTCGGGGCTCGGCGTCCTCAATCCGATCACGATCCGCTTCATCATGGATGCGGTCTCGGTGCCGGTCATCGTCGACGCGGGGGTCGGCACCGCCTCAGACGCCGCGGTCACGATGGAGCTCGGGGTCGACGGAATCCTGATGAACACCGCGATCGCCCAGGCCCGCGATCCGGTCGCCATGGCGCGGGCGATGCGCCTCGCCGTAGAGGCGGGACGCCTCGCCTACGAAGCGGGCCGCATGACGCGCCGCGAGTACGCGTCGCCGTCCTCGCCCCTGGAGGGTCGCGTCGGGTCGTAGCGCCGCCCCGAGCCCCGAACGCCGGGCGGCGCTCGCAGTGTTGCGTGACGTGCGGGCCGGCGCCCACGCCGATGATTCGTTCGCGCGTCGAGCTCGCGGCCTCGACCGCCGTCAGCGCCATTTCCTGATGGAGCTCGCTTACGGCGCGATCCGCTGGCGCGGGCGCCTCGACGCGCATCTCGACGTGCTCCTCCCCAAAGGCCTCCGACGACTCCCCGCCGACGTCGTGGCGATCCTCGAGCTCGGCGCCTACCAACTCCTCTTCATGGACCGCGTACCGGAGTGGTCGGCGGTCGACGAGTGCGTGGCCCTGGTCCATGCCGAGACTCCGCCGCACACCGGAGCGTGGGCGAGCGGCCTCGTCAACGGCGTGCTGCGGAACCTCGCGCAGCGGAAGGCGGACCCCCCGCTCCCGGACTCCACCGACGAAGCCCGGCGGCTCGCGGTGCTTCATTCACACCCTCGTTGGCTCGTCGCGCGGTGGCTGGAACGCTTCGGCCGTGATGCGACGAACATTCTGCTCGCGCGTGACAACGTCACCCCGGCGCTCCACCTCCATCCCCACCCGTTGCGAACTACCGCAGCGGAGCTCCTGGAACGGTTACGGTCGGCGGGGATCGAAGCGCGGCCGCACGAACACGCTCCCGAAACCGTCGTGATCGAAACCGGCGTCACGCCTGACGAGCTCCCGGGGTGGGACGAGGGACTCTTCTGGATCCAGGATGCCGGCGCTCAATGGGTCGCGCGCGCGGCCCCACCTCCGCCGGGCGCATCGATCCTCGACGCCTGCGCGGCGCCGGGCGGCAAGCTCGCCGCGCTCGTCGCGCGACCAGCTGCCGGCCGCGCCCTGGCAGTCGACCGGGACGTCGGTCGCCTCGCTCGGGTCGCCGAAGGGATGTCCCGTCTCGGATTGGGCGCCCGCATCGCTGCGGCCGACGCGCGCGCGCTGCCCACGCGGCAGAAGTTCCGGTACGTCCTGGTCGACGCGCCGTGCAGCGGGACGGGCGTCCTGCGGCGGCGCGTCGACGCACGCTGGCGGCGCCGCCCTGGGGACCCGGCTAGATTCAAGGCGTTCCAGCACGAGCTCCTCGCGGCGGTGGCCGAGCATGTAGAGCCCGGCGGGACGCTGGTTTACGCGACGTGTTCGCTCGAGCGCGAGGAGAACCAGGGCGTCGTCGAGCCGTTCCTCGCCGACCGGCGCGACTTCCGCCTCATGCCAGTCGACGATGCCGTGCCCGCCGAGCTCCGCGAGGGGCCCTATCTGTTCACGCGTCCGTGGACAGGCGACGTGGACGGCATGTTCGCCGCGCGGCTGGTCCGTGCGGCGTGAGCCGGAGACCCATGGCCAACGTCAAGGACACGATTCAGCGCGTCGGCGAAAAAGTCCGGCCGGGCCGCGACTTCGGCGAGCGCCGCGCGGTGGTCGAGCGCGGGCGCAGCGCCACGTGGCAGATCACGATCGCGCTGATCGCGGCGACGATCGGCGCGGCCGCGCTCGGGTACCTCGCGGTCCAGCTCTACTTCCTCCCTCAGACGTTGCGCGAAGCCCAGCTCAACCGGGTGCCGGACCTGACCGGCATGGAGGTCGACGATGCGGTGGACAAGGCCGAGGCCTCGGGCTACGTCGTCGCCGTCGTGGGACGCGACTACTCCGATGAAGTCGATCGCGACGAGGTGATCTATCAGAGCCCGCCGCCCGACATGTATCTGCCTCGCGGCGACACCTTGCGCATCCTGGCGAGCCTGGGTTCCGCCGAAGAGCGCATCCCCGACGTCTCGGGACTCGATCTCGACCACGCTCGGCGCACGCTGGCCCAAATCGGGATCCGCATCGCGGGCGCAAGCCGTGAGGCGAGCGACATCCACCCCCAGGGAACGGTGATCCGTACCGAGCCGGCAGCGGGGACGCCCATTGCCGAGACCGGCAGCGGGGTAGACCCGGTGCTCGCGGTGACTGTCGTCCTGAGCCGCGGCGGCTCGCGATTGACGATGCCGGACGTTCGCGAGCTCACGCTCGCGGAGGCCCGCGACACGCTCGAGGTGTACAGCCTGACGATCGGCGAAGTCACCGGGTTGGAGGAGACCACGGGCCTCAGCGAAAGCGAGCGCGCACGGGAAAACGCGCGCGTCGTCGTCACCCAGCAGGACCCGTCCCCGGGGCGGCTCGTCCCGGCGGGATCGGCGGTCAACCTCACCCTTGGACCACGGGAAGCGCGCCGCGCCGCGGCGGCCGAGGTGACACCGCCTACCGAACGCGAGGGGCCCGACGAGCTCCCCGAGGAAACTCTGGAAGAGGAGTTCCCCGAGGAGGTGCCGGCCGAGCTGCCGGACGAGGAGCTTCCAGGTACCCGCGCGCTGCCGCCCGATACGACCCCGCGATGAACGCGCGCGCGCGCCGCGTCCTTCTCGCGCCCTCGATTCTTGCCGCTGATCTGGGCCGGCTGACCAAGGAGGTCGAGGCGGTTGTGGAAGCGGGCGCCGACTGGATCCACGTCGACGTCATGGACGGCCACTTCGTTCCCAATCTCACTTTCGGCGGCGACGTAATCAGGGCGATCCACCGCGCCACGGATCTCCCGATCGACGTTCATTTGATGGTGGAACGGCCGGAGCAGTATTTCGACGAATACGCGGCGCGAGGGGCGAGCGGCCTCACGATCCACGTCGAGGCGGCGCCACATCTGCACCGGCAGCTTCAGCGAATCAAGGAGCTCGACCTCAAAGCCGGCGTCGCGCTGAATCCAGGCACGTCGCTCAGCGCGATCGACGCGGTGTGGGAAGAGGCTGACCTCGTCCTAGTCATGAGCGTCAATCCCGGCTGGGCCGGGCAGGCGTTCATCGACCGTTCGCTCGACAAGCTCAGCCAGGCGCGCGCCCGGATCGATGCGTTGCCGGAGGCGACACGCCCTTACCTGGAGGTCGACGGCGGGATCGACGCCGCGAACGCGGGCGCCGCCGTCGAAGCGGGCGCGGATGTCCTGGTCTCGGGCTCGGGGATCTTCGGCAAAGGAGATATCGCGCTGCGCTTGCGCGCCCTGCGCGAGGCCGCGGCAACTTGAAGTCTCAACCACATTGTGCGATACCCGTAGAGGCCGCGTCTTCAGTCCATCGGGGGTTTTCCCATGTCATTCAAACCAGCCGCTTGGCTCGCCGCGATCGCGGCGCTCGCGCTCGCTGCGCCGGCGCCCCTTCCCGACGAGTCGGTCTTCGTCAAGGGCCTTGCGCCCGGGGAACACGAGAAGCTGCTCTACGTCTGGACGCGCGACGCGGACGGCCAGGACAGCGACTTCCTGGCGGTCGTCGACGCTGATCCCGAGTCGTCCACGTACGGGACGATACTGTCCACCACAGCCACCGGCTCGCCCGCCAACGAAGCGCACCACTTCGGCTACACTGTGAACGCCGACCGCATCTAACGTCCAGCTGTGGTTTCCGAGCGGCTATTTCTACGGCGGCTACGACCTCCCCGATGGTCAGGTTCATCACGGAGTGGTGACGGAGCCGTGGGCCTATGAGAGCGGTTTCGCGCTCAAGTGGGTCATCGAAGCGCAGATCGAGCAAATGCGGACCGGCGCCGTCGACCCGATTGCGGGGGATCTCTCGCCGGCGGTTGCGCCGATCATCATCCAGGGGCCATACCTCTGGGCCGATGGAGAGATCCCGCGGAGCGATGTGACAAACCCATTCACGCAATGCTGGTTCTTGGCGGGAAGGACGTGTCCTTTGTGAAACGTGCGATTCAGGGAAGGTCCTGCCCCCGCTCCATGTCCGCGAAGTCCGGCACGAACATCGTGAGCCCGCCGGCCTCGCTCATCTTGGAGTAGCCGGCCGCGAGCTGGCGACTCATCTGCTCGCCGAAGAAATCGAACGGGTCACGCGAGTCGGCGTCGGTGATCGTGAGGTCGGCATCGTACTGAGTCATCCGGCCGATCTTGATCACCCCGTGACGGAACTTCAAGTAGTTAGTGCGTCCCGCCGGTGTCACCCGTGCGGGGCCGAACGTCAACAGAAGCCCGTCTTCCTCGACCCGGACCGCCGTGACAGGACCCCGCATCCGCGGGGGCGGTAGTGCGCGGCTGGCGTCGAGGATCATGTCGTCCCCCACGAATGTGAGCCCACGTTCCTCCATGTTCCCCATGAGGTCGGTGGCGTCCAGGCCCAGGGCGTGCATGAGCCCACGCATCGGGAGCTCGAGAGCCTGGATCGCCTTCGTGCGGATCCGGATCTTTCCGTCCGGAGTCGGCTCGGGTGTTCCCTCGATTTCGAACGATAGGCCCGGCCCGGACTCGAGCCGGCCCTTGAGCTCGATCCTGTCCAGTTCATCGGCGTCCTCCTCGCGCGCCATCTCGAGGTGCCCGATGGGAGCGCCGTCGAACGCGAAGGTGTAGTCGTTCATGACCCGCGACATGTCGGGGTGCCGATCCAGGCCTCGCCGCTCTCGACCTCGATTACATAGCCCGCGGGGTCGTCCAGGGTATCGGTTGCCCGGGCCGGCTGCCGACGACGACGCCTTCAAGCCGCCGCACGTGGACGGTTGCCTCCTCGAAGACATGCAGGTCGACGTCGATGATCTCGATACGGGTGGGCGCCTCAGAGGCAGCCGCGTGAGCCGCGGAGTCGGCGGCAACCGAGTCGGGATTTGCCGTAGGGGACTCCGGCGCGGGCGCCGGAGTCCCCTACGGCCGCAAGCCGCGGCAAGGAGGAGGCAAGCGACGGAGAGAACCAGTCGGCCGAGGGAGTCGGCGGCACGGAGCACGTCGCCAAACTCACGTCAATCTCGAGGACAGGCCAGCCCGCGAGCCGCATGTTGGTCGCCGGCTTCAGGCGCAGCTAACTTCCCCCACCTATTCGCTTCCCTCGCTCTCCGGGACTCCCGGACCGCAGGGGCCGCGCCGCTGTCGACGGGCGCGCGAACTCGAGAACCAGGATCACCCGAGCCGATCATGTTCGACGATCTGAGCGCCAAGCTCGACGGCGCCTTCGCGCGCTTCAAGGCCCGCGGCGTCCTCGGCGAAGCGATGATCGCCGAGGGGATGCGCGAGGTTCGCCGCGCGCTCCTCGAGGCGGATGTCCACTACAAGGTCGCCAAAGACTTCTGTGCTCGCGTCGAGGCGAAGGCCCGAGGACAGGAAGTCGCGCGGTCGATCACGCCGGCGCAGCAGGTCATCAAGATCGTCCACGACGAGCTGATCGAGCTCCTGGGAGGGGCTCACGCGCCGCTCGTGGAATCGAGACAGCCGCCGACGGTGATCGTCTTGGCCGGCCTACAGGGCTCGGGCAAGACCACGACGGCCGCCAAGCTCGCGCGTTGGCTCCAGAAGCGGAACCGGCGACCGCTGCTGGTCGCGGGCGACGTCCGCCGCCCCGCCGCGATCGATCAGCTCGAGACGCTCGGCCGCCAGCTGGACGTGCCGGTCGTCGCCGATCGTGCCGAGATGCGAGTCGAGCGAATCGCCCGGGCGGGCCTCGATCGGGCGAGGGCCGAACGGCGCAACGCGGTCCTCGTCGATACGGCGGGCCGGCTCCATGTCGACGACGAGATGATGGAGGAGCTCGAGCGCGTGGTTGCCGAGGTCGCGCCGCACGAGACCCTGCTCGTGGCCGACGGCATGACAGGGCAGGACGCGGTCCGGATGGCGGAGACGTTCCATGCCCGAGTTCCCTTGACGGGCGTCATTCTGACGAAGATGGACGGCGATGCTCGCGGCGGGGCGGCGCTCTCGATTCATTCGGTGACGCACCTGCCGATCAAATTCGTGGGGACGGGCGAGCGAGTGGACGCACTCGAGCCCTTTCATCCCGACCGGATGGCGGGACGGATCCTCGCGAAGGGCGACGTCGTCACGCTGGTCGAACGCGCCCAGGAGACGATCGACGCCGAGGAGGCGGAGCGGCTCGAGGAGAAGGTCGGCGGCCGCGGGCGCTTCGACCTCGACGACTTCCTGGTGGCGATGCGGCAGATCAAGCGGATGGGGCCTCTCGAGGGATTGCTCGGGCTGATTCCGGGCGTCGGAACTCAGCTGCGGGGGGCCGAGATCGATCCTAAGCGGCTCGTGCGCGTCGAAGCGATCATCCTCTCGATGACGCCGGCCGAGCGGAAGAACCCCAAGATCCTGAACGGCAGCCGGCGGAAACGCATCGCCCGCGGCAGCGGTACCACCGTCCAGGAAGTCAACCAGCTCCTCAAGCAGTACGAGCAGACGAACAAGATGATGAAGTTGATGCGGAAGTCCGGACCCAAATTCTTCAGGAGGTAGCACGATGGCGGTACGCATCCGTCTCCGGCGCATGGGCGCCAAGAAGCGACCCTTCTATCGGGTGGTCGTAGCCGACTCGCGGAGCCCTCGCGATGGACGGTTTCTCGACACGATCGGCTGGTACGATCCGCTCGCTCAGCCGGCGAAGATCCAGATCGACGCGAGCAAGGCGCTCCAGTGGCTCGCCGACGGCGCCGAGCCGACCGACAGCGCACGCTCGGTCCTGACCAA
>JBHEOA010000173.1:0-21711 GCA_046261835.1 Gemmatimonadota bacterium | reverse complement strand
GGCTCGTGTAGATCTGCTCTTGTTCAGCGAAATCCCGCGCCACGCGATTGAAGTCGATACTCAGCTCAGGAGCCTCCGGAAACGAGAAGAAAACATCTCCCCTTCTGCCGCCTCCGGACGTCAGGCGCCCCAACTGAGATCGAAGCGCCGCCAGCTGCGTCTGCGCTTCCCGCAGCCGAGGATTTTCGGGCGTAGCAAAGCGCCGCAGCCGGGCGACCTCCAGCTCCGTTTCGAGGATCTGGCGCTCCAGCAACGCGGCGGCCTCGATGGTCGCTTCGGACTGCTGTTCAACGGCGGGGGCGCCGTGGCCTCGCTGGAATTCGACCATCTGATCTTCCGCCGTTTCGAGGTCCAATCGCGTCCGCTCGTGCTGGGCCACGAGGAAGTTCTCCCTTTGCCTCGCGATTCGAGTGCTTATAGCGACGCTGATCGCGTTCAAGGCCTCTGGATAGGCGTTCGCTATTCTTGCCGCCAATCGAGCGTCCGGATCGCGTACATTGATCCTGATCGATCCTTCTTCCGTCGCGTCGATTTCGGTCCTGCGGGCGAGCATTTCGCGCGCTTCCGCAACTCCTACGGCTTCCCACTCACGGATGAGGTCGACGCGGCGAATCACGGAATCCGCGAGGGTACGGCTTTCCAGGATCGCTTCTACTCTTTGTTCGTGGGCCGCAGGCTGCATGCCCATGGCTTTCAGGCTCAACGGCAGTTGAGCGCCCAGTAGGGCCCACTGGAGGTCGGCCTCGACATCGTCTTGACTCGATACCAGTACGGTGACGGCCTCATAGGCGTCCTGCTTCACCAGCAGGCCGAGCAGCGCGGCAGCCAGGGCGGTCGCCGTCGTGGCCGCGACCATCCGCCAGCGGCGAAGCGGTACGGCCGCTACATCCAGAACTCGAAGGTCCTGACCTCGAACGTCCTGGGGCGGATTCATGGCCGGGTCTGTTGCAGATCGACGCGCGGCGCGCGGCTGCGCTCCACGAGGTCCTCGATCTCCCTTGCCAGAGGTTGGAGACAGACGGACCAGTCGTGGTGCTCTTCCACGTATCGGCGGGCCTTTTGCGCCAGCGAGGTCCTGAGCGCGGCGTCACTCCAAAGGCTGAGGACCGCGTCGGCCAACTGAGACGCGGTATCCCCGGTCAGGGCAATCTCGTCCGGTGCGGCTCGACCGAGCGTCATGCTCGATAGAGCTTCACGCGAGGCGACCGTTGGAAGTCCCGAAGCCATGTATTCGAGGATCTTACTCTGCACCCCGGACGCTCCCACCATCGGGGCGACACCGCAGAAGCCATTGCGCAGCACGTCATTGGCGTCGCCGAACGGCCCGATCAGCTCGATCCCCTCATGTCGGACCAGCTTCCGTGCTACTCCTTTCGGCGTCAGGCCGGCGACCGCCAGCTTCAGGTTCGGCTGCCGCTTACGGACGAGAGGCAATACCTCCTTTGCAAAGAAAAGACATGCTACCTGATTCACAGCCGTCCTCATGTTTCCGAGGAACAAGATCCTGTCGCTTCTATCGATGCGCTCATGATAATGAAAGCTCTTTACATCGATACCCAGAGGGAAAACTCGAATCTTGTTCGACCCACTGGTCCCCAGGTACATCGCGTCTCTGTGCGAGACCATGGAAACCAGGTCGAAGGATTCGATGATCTGTTGCTCGAGGCGAGCCACTCGTCGTCGCTCGATCGAATACAAGATCCTGTGCTTTCGGCTCACATACGGAACATCCAGGATTCTCTCGTATTGAAGCGACAAGCTGTCGGACAACTCTACGACTTTCGGAACCGGCGCGTCTTCCGCTTGCACCGCGGTGCGGAGAAGATGACACAAGACATAATCGTGACCGCCAGCCAGCGCGCGGATCTCACGTTTCATCGAAGGGTCCCGATAATACGCCACCTGCAGCGGGACCCTGGTCGGGAGAGCTGCCAGGATCCGCATCGCGGCCCTGGAGTGGTCCAGAGGGACACGGATGATGTCGTCGAAGAATCCAGGGTCGGCGCCATCCATGTCCCCGTAGGAGCCCGTCAGGGACAAAAGGGTCAGCGAGTGCCGCTCCGCTAGAATGCGGCAGAGTTGAAAGATCCTGAGCTTGTCGCCGCCGATCGGGGGGAACGGTAGTCGTGGAGTGACGATCAGTCCCTTTAGCATTTCAGCCGGCCTGCTCCGCGAGCGCTTCGAGCTCGTCGAGCGTCACCCGCACCTCGCGCGGCTTGGTGCCTTCGGGTGGGCCGACGATGCCGGCGCGCTCGAGCTGGTCGAGGATCCGCGCGGCGCGGGAGTAGCCCACCTTGAGGCGCCGCTGGAGGAGCGAGGTCGAGCCCTGGTCGTACTCGACGACCACGCGCGCCGCCTGTAAGAAGAGCTCATCGCGCTCGTCGAGGGTAGCCATCTCGAGCTCCGACGCCTCTGCGATGATGTCCACGGGCGGCGCGACGTCGGCGGCGCCGAGGGCCTCGCCAGCGGCCTTGAGCCAATCGACCACGCGTGTGGTCTCGGCGGTTGATACCAGCGCTCCCTGAATGCGGATCGGCTCCGCGCGGTCGGCCGGCAGGAACAGCATGTCGCCGTGACCCAGGAGCTGCTCGGCCCCGTTCATGTCGAGCACCGTCCGGCTGTCGATCTTGGAGGAAACCTGGAAGCTGATGCGCGAGGGGAAGTTCGCCTTGATCACTCCGGTGATCACGTTGACCGACGGCCGCTGGGTCGCGAGCACCAGGTGCATTCCCACCGCGCGCGCCATCTGGGCGAGCCGCGCGAGCGGCTCCTCGATTTCGTTCTGAACCGTCAGCATGAGGTCGGCCAGCTCATCGATCAGAACGACGATCGTGGGGATCGTGCGGCCGATCTCGTCGCCTTCGAGCCCCGCGAGATCTTCCCCCGCCTTGACGCGCGCGTTGAAGTCCTGGAGCGAACGAACGCCGTTGGCCGCCAGCACGCGGTAACGGCGCTCCATCTCGGCGACCGTCCACTTGAGCGCCTTGGCGGACTCCCGATGCTCGACGACGACCGGGTGGAGAAGGTGCGGGACGCCGTTGTAGGCGATGAGCTCGAGCATCTTGGGGTCGATCATGATGAGCCGCGCCTCGTCGGGCCCGAAGCGATAGAGAAGGCTCGTCACGATGGCGTTGATGCAGACCGATTTCCCCGAGCCGGTCGCGCCCGCGATCAAGAGATGCGGCATGCGCGCGAGGTCGGCTACGATCGGCGTCCCGGCGATCTCGCGTCCCAGGGCCAATGGAATCTTGCCATGGAATCCGCCCCACTCGCGGGCATCGAGCATCTCCCGGATCGTAACCGCTTGGCGCGTCGCGTTGGGGATCTCGATTCCCACCACGCCCTTGCCGGGAATCGGTGCCACGATCCGGATCCGTTGGGCTTTCATGGCCAGCGCCAGGTCGTCGGCCAGGTTGGCGATCTGGTTCACCTTGACGCCGGGGGCGGGTTTGACCTCGAACTGGGTCAGGACCGGCCCCGAGTGAATCGCCACGACTTCGCCTTCGACGTTGAACGACCGGAGCTTGTCGATCAGAACGTCCCCCAGCCGTTCGAGCTCGTCGCGACCCTGAGCCGCTTCGGGGCGCGGCACGGGGTCGAGGAGGTCGAGGGGGGGGATGAACGTGCGCGGCCGCTCGCCGCGCAGCGCCGAACGCGCGGGCGGCGCGGCCTCGGCTCGGCGGGCGCGGGAACGTCGCAGCTGCGGCGCGACCGGTTCGCTCTCGTTCGCGACCGGGGGGCCCGGAACCACCGCAACCGGCTCCGGCGAGCGGTCAGGTTCACCTTCGGCCGGCGCAGTCCTCTCTCGTGCCCGCCACCACTCCGCGAGACCCCCCAGGCCGGCTCGCGCCTTCCTACCGCCGCTCTTGCCGATCGATACACCCGCCTCTACGCCGCTCGCCAGCGAGAGCCGAAGGGTCACCGCAACCAGGAGCACCAGCGCCACCGCGCAGGCCAGTACGGCCCCGGCCACGCCGATCACGCCGATCAGGGCTGACCCCGCGATCATGCCGACCGTGCCGGCCCGCTCGACCCATCCCCCTTCCTCCCCACTCCAGGCGGCGCCCACGCCGAGGAGCGTCACGACAAGGGCCGCGGCCGCCCCCAGAGCCGCCGTGACGAGCACGGAGCGGCGGCCCACGCGGTCGAGGAATACCAGACCACCCCACGCCACCAGCCCGCCGCCGACGAACAGGGCGGCGAGCCCGAACGCGCGGAAGAGATAGTAGGCGGTGTAGGACCCGAGGATTCCGACTCGGTTCAGGGTCACGAGCGACCGGTCGTCCGCCGGATCCCAGGGCCACAGCGCGACCAGCACGAAGATGCCGGTCGCCGCCATCAGGACACCCAGGACCTCCCGCCGGAGCCGCACGCCGCGTGCGGCCGAGCCGCGGCTCGACTTGCGCCGCCGCGCCACCGTCACACCAACGCGCCTTCCGGCAGGACTTCAACCGGCGCGCCGCCCCTGGACGCGAGCCATTCCTCGACGAAACGCGTGTGGATGTCGCCGGCGACGAAGTGCGGCTCGGTGATCAGCCGTCGGTGGAGTGGAATCGTCGTCGAGATTCCCTCGATCACGAACTCGTCGAGAGCCACGCGCATCCTCGCCAGCGCCTGAGTTCGATCGCAGCCGTGGGTGATCACCTTGGCGATCAGCGAGTCGTAATACGGCGGGATTCGATACGAATGATACGCCGCGGTGTCGACCCTCACGCCGGGTCCGCCGGGCTGGTGAAACGACGTGATGACGCCGGGGGTCGGCATGAAGCCCCGATCGGGGTCCTCGGCGTTGATCCGACATTCGACCGCGTGGCCGCGGAACTTGAGCTGGCTCTGACGGATCCCGAGCGGCTCGCCGGCAGCGATCTGAAGCTGTCTCAAGACGAGATCCTCACCGGTCACCACCTCGGTCACCGGGTGCTCCACCTGGATGCGGGTGTTCATCTCCATGAAGTAGAACTCTCCAGTGGGCGCGAGCAGGAACTCGGTCGTCCCGGCTCCCTGGTAGCCGATCCGCTCCGCGCCACGCACCGCCGCCTCCCCCATGCGCGAGCGGAGATCGTCGGTCATTCCCGGCGACGGCGTCTCTTCGATCAGCTTCTGATGGCGGCGTTGGGCCGAGCAGTCGCGTTCGCCCAAATGAATCACGCTGCCGTAGCGGTCGCCGAGGAGCTGGATCTCGACGTGCCGCGTCCGCTCCAGGAATTTCTCGAGGTACACGCGCCCGTCCCCGAAAGCGGCCTGCGCCTCGCGCTGGGCCTGGGGGAAAGCCCGCTCGAACTCCTCGGGGTCGCGCGCCACGCGCATCCCCTTGCCGCCGCCCCCCGCGGCCGCCTTAATCAGCACCGGAAAACCCAAGCCCTCCGCTACGCCCAGCCCGCGTCCCTCGTCCTCGATCGGACCGGCCGACCCGGGGATCACCGGAACGCCGGCCTCCTGCATCAAGCGCCGCGCTTCCGCCTTGTCCCCCATGGCCCGGATCTGCTCGGGGGTCGGGCCGATGAACACCAGCTTCGAATCCCGGCAGATCTCGGCGAACTCGGCATTCTCGGCGAGAAAGCCGTAGCCGGGATGAATCGCGTCGGCGCCGGTGATCTCGGCGGCGGCGATCAGGCGCACGATGTTCAGGTACGACTGCGCAGCCGGCGCCGGACCCACACAAACCGCTTCATCCGCGAAGCGGACGTGAAGCGCCTCGGCGTCCGCCTCCGAATGGACGGCCACGGTTTTGAGGTTGAGCATGCGGCAGGCACGGATGACCCGCAGCGCGATCTCGCCGCGATTGGCGATCAGCACCTTGTGGATCATGGAGCGGTTATCGCTTGGTGCTCTCCCATACCCGGTCGCTGGTCGCCTCGATGCCGCGCAGGCGGAGGGCGAACTCCGCCGGATTGGTGGCGTTCGACAGCGCCTCCTGCTCGGTGATCAGCCCGTTGCCGTGTAGCTGCATGAGGCTCTGATCGAACGTCTGCATCCCGTACTCGACGAGCCCCTGGGCCATGAGATCGGGGATGGTGTGCTGATCACTCGGGGTAGCGATGAACTCGCGGATCGCCTGGCTCGCGACCATGACCTCGCACGCCGGAACTCGACCTTGGCCATCAACCTTTGGGATCAGCCGTAGCGAGACGACCCCCTGGAGGCTCTCCGCCAGGAGCGTGCGGACCTCGTGGTGCTGATGTGGTGGAAAGAACGTGAGCACGCGCTGGATCGTCTGGACGGCATCGGTCGTGTGGAGGGTGGCGAACACGAGATGGCCCGTATTCGCTGCTTTGATCGCGGTCTCCATCGTCTCGATGTCGCGAATCTCCCCGATCATGATGACGTCGGGATCCTGACGCAGCACGTGACGCAACCCCATCGCGAACGATTCCGTGTCGGTCGCCACTTCGCGCTGACTGATGAATGCCTGGTTGTCGCGGAACAGGTACTCGATAGGGTCCTCGATCGTCACGATCTTGACGCGCTTGCGCGCGTTGACGTGCTCGACCATCGCGGCCAGAGTCGTCGTCTTGCCGCTCCCTGTAATGCCGGTGACCAGGACCAGGCCGCGCGGCCGGAGCGCCAGCTCGCCGATGATCGCCGGCAGGTTGAGCGAACCGATCGATTTGATCGAGATGGGAATCGCCCGCATCGTGATCGTCGGCGTGCCGCGCTGGAGGGCGACGTTGATGCGGAAACGGCCGAGCTGTCGTACTCCCACCGCGCAGTCGAGCTCGTGAGTCTCCAGGAAACGGTCGCGCTGGGGCTGGGTCAGGAGCTCGCCCATCACCTGGTCGATCTCCTCGCGCGGGACCAGCGGACGCTCGAGCGGGACGAGCTCGCCGTTGAGGCGCAGGATCGGCGGCGATCCGACCTTCAGGTGCAGGTCGGATGCCTCGTTCTGAAGCATCGTGCGGAGGATTTCTTTGAGCTCCAGCGCTCCGCCTAGCTCAGCTCGATCTCGAAGAGGGGTTGCCCATACTCGACCGGCGAGCCGTTTTCCACCAGGATCGCCCGCACCGTCCCGCTTACCTCAGCCTGAAGCTCGTTCATCAGCTTCATCGCTTCGAGAATGCACAGCGTCTGACCCGGCCGGACTTGGTCCCCGACGTCGACGAAGGGAGGGGCCTCAGGGGAGGGGGCGCGATAGAACGTCCCCACCATGGGTGAGATGACGCGATGGTGCGTGGAGGTCGGCTCGGCCGCACGGCCCGGAGCGGCCGCGACCTCGACCTTCCCGGTCTTCGAAGCGGCCGCGTGGAGGATCGCCGGCGTTCCGTTCTTGACGATCCGCACCGTGCGACCCCAGCGCCGAATCTCGAGCTCGTCGATGGCGCTTTCCTCGACCAGCCGGATCAGCTCGCGAAGCTCGTCGCGGTTCACGATACGCGCTCCAGATAGGCATTCGTCCGCGTATCCACCCGGATGACCTCGCCGCGATTGACGAACAGCGGGACCTGGACGACGGCGCCCGTTTCGATACGCGCCGGCTTGGTTCCGCCGGTGGCGGTGTCGCCGCGAACCCCGGGGTCAGTTTCCACGATCTCGGCCTCGATGAACTGCGGGAGCTCGAGGTCTACGACCGCACCCGATTCGTCGACCATCACGTCGCAGACGATGTTCTCCTTGAGATATGGGAGGTGATCTTCGAGCCGGTCGAGGCTGAGGGGCACCTGCTCGAATGATTGCTGGTCCATGAAGTAGGCGTGGTGGTCGTCGGCGTAGAGGAACTGCATCGGGCGCCGCTCGAGCCGAACCTCTTCGACCCGCTCACCGGCCCGGAAGGTTCGCTCCACGACTTGCCCGGTGGTGACCCTCTTGAGGCGCGTGCGAACGAAGGCCCCTCCCTTGCCCGGTTTGACGTGCTGGAAATAGGCGATCTTCCAGAGGTCGCCGTCGAACCGTATCACCATGCCGTTTCGGAAGTCTGCGGTGCTGGCCATGAGGTGGGGTCGAATGCCTACCGGGTCAGAGGGTGATCAGCTCGTCCTTGGGCGCGGCGGTCAGGACCTCGGCGCCTTGGGGCCCGACGAGGACGTCGTCTTCGACCCGTACACCGCCCAACCGATCAATATAGATTCCGGGTTCTACCGTTACAACCGTATGCGACTCTAAGCGATCCTCGCTCGTGCGACCGAGACGCGGCGCCTCGTGGACCTCGAGTCCCAGGCCGTGGCCAAGCGAGTGGCCGAATCGATCGCCATACCCGGCGCTCTCGATTGCGTCGCGCGCCAGGGCGTCGGCCTCTCGGCCTCCCATATCGGGCACCATCGCATCGATCGCTCTTCGCTGAGCGTCGAGCACGACCTCATAGACGGCCGCCAGCTCGCTGCTCGGAGCGCCGCAGGCGACGGTCCGCGAGACGTCGCTGTGATATCCGTCGACCACGGCACCGAAATCGAAGAGCACCACCTCCCCGCGCTCCAGTGCTCGCCCGGTCGGGCGAGCGTGCGGCAGCGCGGAGCGCTCGCCCGAGGCCACGATCGTAGGGAAGGCGGGGCTCTCCGCTCCTGCGAGGATAAGTCGGCGGTCGAGCTCGGCCGCCAGGACTCGCTCGGTGATGCCGACGCGCACGAAATCGAGGATCTCGACGAACACGCGATCGGCGATCGCAGCCGCGCGTTGAATGGCGTCGATCTCGCCGGGGGATTTGACCGAACGGAGGGCTTCGATCCACCCTTCCACACCCACGAGCTCGACTCCCTTCTCGCGCCAATCTTCGAACGCCGCGACGCTGAGGTGCGCGCGTTCGAAGGCCAGCCGACCGAGGTCATGTTCCCGGACGTGGTCCCGGCCCAGCGCGAGCGGCTTCTCCGTGCCGACGACGGGCTCGATCGCGGGGTCGAGCTCGAGCGCGATCTGGGCACGGTAGCGGTGGTCGGTGAAGAACAGGTCGGGCGGCTCGGCGAGCACGATCAGAAGGGCTGCCGATCCGGTGAAACCTGCGAGGTAGCGGATGTTCGGCAGCGAGAGCACCACGAGGCCTGCGGCGTCGACCTGGTCCAGCCGCGCCCGCACCTGGGCGCGTCGCTCCTCGTGCGTGACGGGAACGCTCAGCGCTTCTCGAGCCACGCCAGGAACTGGCGGTCCGCGGCGACCGGTGGGGCGCTGGGACGAGACCCGGCCTCGGGCGCCGGCGCGAGCTCGGATTCCACGGGCGGCGTCGGCGCGAGCTCGGACTCCACGGGCGGCGCCGACGCGAGCTCGGAGCCGGCAGCTTCCTCGGTGAGCGCCGACTCGAACGCGGCGGGCGCCGGGCCCTCGAGGTCGGCCGGCTCGCGGTGACGCTCCAGCTCCGTCTCCAGCTCCGCCACGCGCGTCGCGATCCGCGCGTCGCCCGGGCTCCGCTGGGCAAGACGCCGATAGATCACGAGAGCGCGGTCCACTAGACCCTGCTGGACGTAGATCTCGGCCAACGTGCTGGTCGCGATCTCGGCTTCACCGGAACGCTCATGGGCACCGATCATGGCTACCAACGATATCGGACGGAAACCGACCGAGCAATCGAGTCGCTCGCGCTCGACGCGCTAAGGGCCGGCGCGTAACTTCATGGGTCCCAACACAGCGCGCTCGGCACCCGAGACCCGCGTCTACGGGCCCTCCACGCGCACATGATTCGATGCCTCGGGAAAAGGCGGTTCCTCCATGCCGATGATGAAGCAGCTTCGCGACTCGACCAAGGCGATCATGATCATCGTCGCCGTCTCCTTCGTGGGGTTGATGGTATTCGAGTGGGGCATGGAGCTCTCCGGTACCACCAGCCAGGGAACGAGCGGGAGCGCACTCGGATCGGTCAACGGCGCCGAGATCTCGCTCGAGGAGTACCAGCGCCAGTACCAGATCCTGTACCAGGCGGCCGAGCGGCAGGACACCGACGGCGAGCTCTCGGCCGAGGACCTCGAGCGGATCGAGCAGGAAGCGTGGGAATCCGTCGTCGACCTGACGCTCCTCGAGCAAGAGGCGAGCCGCCGCGGGATCCGCGTCACCGATCGGGAGCTCGTCGAGTTCATCAAGAACAATCCGCCCGCCGACATCGTCGAGCTGCCGGCGTTCCAGACCGAGGGGCAGTTCGACATGCAGAAGTACCACCAGGCGCTGGCGGATCCAGCGCTCGCTGAAACCTGGGCCGAGTACGAAAGTCAGCTGCGCTTGCGTCTGCCGATCAACAAGCTTCAGGAACAGATCGCGGCCGGCGTCCCGGTCACCGAGATCGAGCTGCTCGAACGTTACCGCGCGGCCCACGAGCAGGCGCGGATCGCGTACCTGTACCTCGATCCGGAGCGTCTCGTGCCCGCCGATCGCGTGAGCGTCACCGACGAAGAGATTCGCGACTACTACGAGGAGCACAAGGAGGCTTTCCGTCGCGACGAGAGCGCGACGATCCGCTACGTTGCCTTTCGAGCCGGCGCGACGGCCGCGGATTCAGCCCGCGTGGCGGCATTCGCCGACTCGCTCGCCGAAGTCGCTCGCCGTCCCGATGCTGACTTCGCGGCGCTCGCCGAGCGACACTCCGTCGACCGGGTGACCGCCGAGCTCGGCGGCGACCTCGGGTGGATCGACCCCGCAGCCATGCATCCGGCCTTCTCCGCCGCGCTCGCGAGCGTCGAGCCGGGCCAGGTCTCGGATCCGTTCCTCACGCCATTCGGCTGGCACGTCATCAAGCTCGAGGAGCGATCGGTGGAGGACGGCGAGCCCCGAGCCAAAGTGCGGCAGATCCTGATCGCCATCGAACCTAGCGCTGAGGAGCTGCAGCGAATTCGTGGCGAGGCCCAAGCGTTCGCCCAGGCGGCGTCCGAGAGCGCGGAGGCCTTCGACCAGGCCGCCGCTCAACGTCGACTTTCCGTGGGCCGGCCGCCGACCTTCGAGAAGGGCGTGGTCGTGCCCGAGCTGGGCGTGGCCTCCGCGGTATCGGAATTCGTATTCGCCAACCCCGCCGGATCGGTCAGCGGCCCGATCGAGCAGGGAGAGGCGCACTACGTCGTGCGAGTCGATGCCCGCTACCCGGCGGGAACGGTCGCCCTGACGCGCGTGCGCGACGAGATCCAGGATCGTCTCCTCCGCGAGAAGCGATTGGCGGCGACCCGGGAGCTGGCTCCATCGATCGTGGACGCAGTGCGTACCGGCGGGCTCGAGAATGCCGCCGATCGCTTCGGCCTCGAGGTCCGAACGACAGGGTGGTTCACGCGACAGAACAACATTCCTGGGGTCGGCAGCGAGACTCCGGTCGCCGGAGCTGCGTTCGGCCTCGCTCAGGGGCAGACCGCGGGACCCATCGCGACAGAGCGCGGGCTCTACGTGCTACGCGTGCTCGAGAAACGCGGGATCGACGAGCGCGGCTTCGAACAGATTAAGCCCCAGCTACTCGAGGAAATGCGGCGGGAGAAGATGGGGGAGAGGGTCTCGGCTTGGTTCGAGGCGCTCAAGGAAGACGCCGAGATCGAAGACAACCGCGCCCAGCTGTTCGGCGGCCCCTAGCTCTAGCCCTGAACCAGCCGGAAAGACGCCCAGCCTGCAAAGACGCTCAGACGGAAAAAGACGCTACTCCCCTTGCTTCTGGGAGGAGGGCTCGCGGTTGGTGCGTTCCCGCGAGGAAGCGCTCGTCTTGCGATCCTCTTGATCGATGTCCTCTTGGATTTCGTGGACGCCGCGCTTGAACTCGCGGATCCCCTTCCCGAGGGACTGCCCCAGCTCGGGCAGCCGGCGGGCGCCGAACAGCAGGAGCAGGACGAACAGGATGAGGAGGATCTCCTGCCAACCGATCTGTCCGAACATGCGATCCCGCTCCCTTCAGCAGGTACTGATCGAAGTTTCGTTCCCCGGACGGCTCAGAAGAACGCGCGGTAGAGGTACGCCGTCAGCGCTATCCCCACCAAGCTGAGCACGTTCAGGTGGATGCTGAGTGGCCCTAGCGTCAGCCCGATCGCGATCAGGTCCACCGTTACGGGCCCGAACCGCCCCGCAACCGAAGTGGTGAAGAAGTCCCGGGCTACTCCGGCTGGCAGGAAACGGGCTACCAGCTCACCCAACAAACTACCCACCAGCAAACCCACGGTCAACGCCAGGGTATAGACCTTCAAGTTCTTGCGGTGCATGCCGCTAACCACGATCAGCTAAAGACGACTCGAAGCAGACGGGCGCGCAAGATGACGAAGATCAAGGCGCGCGACGAGGCCATCCGAGGCGTACTGTTCAATGTACGCCGCAGGGTGACCGACGAGCGCAGCGCAGAGATTCGCCATCTTCCGCGCCCGTCACCTATCGCGGGCGAGGACGTAGTCGATGGCGGCGTCCAGAACATCCCTCGCCGCCGTCGGCGGCAGATCCCCCAGCGCCTCCCGCGCGTGCTCCGCGTAGCGAGCCGCCATCTTGCTCGTGGCCAGGATTCCCCCCCGTTCACGCACCAGCCCGATCACCGCGGCGATCGCCTCCACGGAGGTCTCGTCGCCCTCCACCACGGCATGCACGCGCCGTCGCTCCACCGCTTCCAGCGAGGGCAGCACGGCCAGCAACGGGAACGTCACCTGTCCCTCACGAAGGTCCGCCCCCGCCGGCTTCCCCATGACGTCGGCACTCCCCCCGTAGTCCATCAGGTCATCGATCAGCTGAAACGCCATGCCGAGCCGGTGACCGTACGTCCGTAGCGTCTCGCGATGCCGGGGCGCCCCGATCACAGCTCCCATTTCGCACGCGGCGGCGATCAGGCTCGCCGTTTTCTTCTCGATCAGGAAGAAGTACTGACGCATGTCTTCAACCAGGCGGCGATGGTGCGCGATCTCGACCATCTCTCCGATCGTCATCTCGTTGGTCACTCGAGCGGCGAGATCGATGAGCGTCAAGTCACCGAGGCTCGTGATCTCGGCCATGGCGCGAGAATACAGGTAGTCGCCCATGATGACCGAGACCTTGTGATCCCATTTGTGGTTGATCGTGGGCAGGCCCCGGCGCAGCTCCGACTCGTCGATCGAGTCGTCGTGGACCAGTGTCGCGAGATGGATGATCTCGACCACCGCGCCGAGCGCGCTCTCACGCTCGTCGGGCGTCTCCTCCACGCGGTTCGCCAGTGCCAGCAGGGCCGGGCGAAACAGCTTCCCCCTCATCTGCTGGAGATGGAAGTTGATCTCGTTGATGAAGGGAACTTCCGCCTGGAGGATGCGCCCCATCGACACGATGACGCCATCGAGGACGTCGTGGACGAGGCTCTGGATGCCAGTCAGTGAGGGGGCGGAGCGTTCGATTCCCCGATGCGCGGCGCCGCGGCTCATGGAAGGCGAAGCTTAGCGACCGTCCTCTACCCGGGCAACGAGCGCATCGGCCCAGGCTCGCGGAACGCGCGGCGTCCCCAAGCGGCTGCGGTGACCCGCCACGCCGTGGAAATCAGAGCCGCCGGTTGGAAGGAGGCCGTGGTTTCGCGCCATCTGTTCGTAGTGCGCGCACTGCGCCGCGCTGTGCTCGGTGTGCCGGACCTCCAACGCTTCCAAACCGACTTCGACCAGCAGCGGGATCAGGTCGTCGCGATGGAAGGTGCCGGGATGGGCGAGGGCTGAGACGCCGCTTGCGGACCTCACGAGCTCGAAAGCATCCCTTGGGTCGAGCACCGGTTTGGGAACGAACGCCGGAGCGTGCCGTCCAAGGAATCGTTGGAACGCCTCCTGGAAGCTCGCCACTACGCCGTTGGCGATGAGGGCCAGGGCTACGTGCGGGCGCGCGATCGTTCCCGGACCACTGATCGCCGCGACCTCGTCGAACGTGATCGCGACGCCCATCGCGTTGAGCTTTTCGACGATCGCACGCGCTCGCTCCTCGCGCTGGCCGCGAAACCACTCGAGCGCGGTGCGGAGCGATGGGCTGTCGACGTCTACGCCGTAGGCGAGGATGTGGGCCTCCCGTCCTCCCACTTGACAGGTGAGCTCGGCGCCCGAGAGGACATCAAGCCCCGGCGGGGCCGCGCGCCGTGCGGGCGCCACACCGTCGACCGAGTCGTGATCGGTGACGGCCACCACTTCGAGCCCGACCCCAGCCGCCTGCCGCACGAGCTCAGCGGGGTCGAGCGCGCCGTCGCTGAACGTGGTGTGGAGGTGGAGGTCGACCCCGCCGATCAGCGCGTGGCCGCGATGTACGTGAGGATTACCGAAAGGACGCCAGTCGCGACTGTGCTTGCCCGGATGTAGAGCTCCCACCAATCGCGTGGCTCCTCGAATGGAACGATGATCGAGTCGCCCGACTCGACGAGGGCGATCTCGTCCCGCTCGAGGATCGTTTCCGTCTTCCCTTTGACGACGACGACGTCCCCCTTGTCCGCCTTGTCGGTGTATCCCCCGGCGAGCCGCACATAGTCATCGACCTCCCGCCGCGGTGCGAACCGAATGATACCAGGGTTGAGCACCGCACCCAGAACCGTGACTCCCGCCCGATGCTCGGGGACGGTGAGGACGTCGCCGTCCCGCAGCGGGACGTCAAACCCGCTCTCTACGTCCTCGTGGACGTTCTCGAGGTCGATCACCACGCTGGTCGCGTTGGCGGATCGACGGATGCTGAGGATGCGCCGCTCCTCATCCGTAAGAAACTCGGTCGGGACCTCCTCCAGCGCCTCGAGTCCCTCTTCGGTCTCCCCGACCGGTTGACGGCGGAGCTCGGCCATCGCCAGCGAGGCCTCGTCCGTGAAACCGCCCGCCATCTCCACCAGTTCACGAATCGTCGTCGTGTCGGGCCGGATCGGGTACGTACCTGGATAGCGGACCTCGCCGTCGACCGTGGCCATGGGCAGAACGCGGAAGTCGCCGACCCGCGGGACGAAGATGGCGTCGAAGGGCTGAAGCGCGAACGCCTGTCCGCGCGGCCCCAGCGCCTCTTCGCGGCGAAAAGTCAGAAGCTCGCGCCCTTCCTGGCTGACGAAGCGATTGACGTGCACCACATCGTGGGCGTCCACGGGAAAATCGCGATAACCGTTGGCCACCCGCAGGAGCTCCGCCAACGTCTCCCCCTCGCGGTACTCGTACAATCCGGGAAAGAAGACGCGGCCCTGGACGAGAATTCCCTGATCGACCTGCCGTATGACGATCACGTCGCCGCTCCGAACCGTGGGGTTGTACGCCAGGTCGCCGGTCTGGCGGAATCGAATCACGTCCACCAAAAGGGTGTCTCCATTCGAGCGTTGGACGAAGATGTTTCGTCCCGGCGGCACGAGCTCGCTGACTCTGGTTGCCGCCGAGGCGAGCCGCGGTCCTGGCTCGGCCACCGCCCCGACGACGAAGACCTTGAACCCCTGCACCTCGGCCAGCGTGAGCGCCAGGTCGATGTTGCGGTAATACTGGAGCACGCGAAGCTCGACGACATCCTCCGCCTCCTCGAGGCTCAGCCCGTGCACCGGAACGACTCCGACCGTAGGAATGAGGAGCGTGCCCTCCGGAGTCACCGTCAGGGTCCAGGAAAGGTTGGCTTCGCCCGAGGTGGAGATCGCCACCCGGTCGCCGGGACCGAGGACGTACTCGCCTCGATCGAGGGGGCGGTCGACGAGAAGCCTCAAGTCCTCTTCGATCTCGGCCGCCCGCTCTAGCTCCTCCTGTTCGGCGCGCTCCAGCTCGGTCTCGGTTGGCGGCTCGACGCGGGGAGCGCGCCGCTCGGGCGGCTCCGTCTCCTCCTCATCTCGCGGGAAGACTTGGGCCTGGGCGACACCGGCGCTGAGGAGCGCTGCCGGCAGGAGCGCCAGGATCAGAATCGCTCGCCTCAAACAGCGCCATCCAGGACGTGGAGCGCCAGATCGTAGCGACCGAACGGCGGCATGAGGTACGCTCCCGCCACACCGCTCAGTTCGCGAATTCCGGCGAGCGCCTCGCGCGCGATCGCTACGCCCTCGCGCTGCCCCGCCTCGTTCCCTACAGCCCGACGCATCCGCTCGCGGACCGGCTCCGGCACGTGCATGCCAGGCACCTCGTTGTGGAGGAATTCGGCGTTGCGGAACGAGTACAGCGGCAGGATCCCGACCAGGATGGGGATCGGCACTTCCCCCAGCTCCATGAGGAAGCGCTCGAGAAGCCGCGGGTCGAATACCGGCTGGCTCATGGCGAACTCCGCGCCCGCCTCGACCTTCCGGCGGAACCGCTCCAGCTCGAGATCGAGGTCGAGCGCCCCCGGGTTGACCCCCACGCCGAGGTGAAGGGCGAGCGGCACGCCGGTCTCCCGGCCTGCGGCGTCCACCCCCCGATTGAGTCCCGCGGCCACTTTGGTCAACCCGATCGAGTCGACGTCGAACACCGCGGTCGGCACGGCGTACCCTCCCGCCTTGGGAGGGTCGCCGGTGATGATCAGCACGTTGCGCACGTCGAGCGCCTGGGCGCTCAGAAGGTCGGCCTGCATGCCGTAGAGGTTCCGGTCGCGGCAGCAGTAGTGGATGATCGTCTCGATCGGGATCGCGTCCTGGATGGCCCGGGCGATGGCGATCGGCGTCGGCCGGGGGGAAATGCGCGCGTACTCCGGAATGTTGACCGCGTCGACCCCCGCCTGGTGCAGGGTCCGTACCGCATCGAGCAGGGAGTCCAGCTCAGCGCTCTTCGGCGGGGTGAGCTCGACCGAAGTCGCGAACTTCGTCCGCGCGGCGAAGATTCGCGCAAGATGCGTCTTCTCGGCGGTGGCGGCTGGGGCGAGCTGGCTCTCTATCTCGATCAGGTCGATCGCGACGTCGAACTTCGGTTCGCGCCGAGGCGTGAAGCCTGCCACTTCACCCTTCATGGCGCGCACGTGAGCGGGTGTCGTGCCGCAGCAACCTCCCAACAGCCGTACGCCCGCTTTGACGAAGCGCTTGGCGTACTTCCCGAAGTACTCGGGCGACGCCATGTAGAGCAGCCGCCCCTCCACCGACTGCGGCAGACCGGCGTTCGGCATCGCCGCGAGCGTGGGATGGTCTGTTCGCGCCATCCGTACCAGACACTCGAGCATCGACTTGGGGCCGACCGAGCAGTTTGCGCCAACGACAGCCGCGCCTCCCGCCGTCAGATGGCCGACGACCTCGTCGGGAGTCTCGCCGGACTGCGTCTCGTTGTCTTCGTTGAAGGTCATCAAGGCGACGACCGGGGTGGCGGCTCCGAGGCCGCGGATCGCGGCGAGCGCGGCTTCCATTTCGACCAGCGAGGGAATCGTCTCGACCACGAACACGTCCACCCCTCCCTCCAGGAGGGCCTCGGCCTGCTCGGCGAAGATCGAGCGCATGTCGTCAGGGGTGTAGTGACCCGCCACCTGTCCGGCGATCCCGATCGGTCCGATCGAGCCGCCGACGAAAGCGCGATCGCCGGCCGCCTCGCGCGCCAGGTGCACCGCCGCCCGATTGATTACCCGCACGCGGTCCTCGAGACCGTGGCCCGCGAGACGGGCGCGGTTGGCGCCGAAGGTATTGGTCTCGAGCAGGTCGGCTCCGGCGGCCACGTATTCGGCGTGGATGTCGCGGACGAGTTCGGGCCGGGTGAGGCAAAGCGCATCGAACGACTGATTGATGAAAACGCCGTGCGAGTAGAGCATCGTCCCCATCGCCCCGTCGGCGACGAGGACCGCCTCTCTCAGGCGCTCGAGGAACTCCAGCCCGCGGCTGGCGACGGGTGCGCTCACGCTCACGTTGGGATTACCCGCGGGGGAGCGACGTCCCCATCTGCTCCAAGATGTCGGTCGCGAGAACGTTGTTGGGATCGATGAGGAGCATCTCGCTGGCGGCACGACGGGCCACGGCCTCGTCGTGGCGGTCGAGGTGCCAGCGGGCGGAGGTGCCGAGTGCCTCGAGCACCTTGGACGCCTCCCCCATCTGCCGGGCGCACTCCGCCCATGTGGCGAAGTCCTCCGAAGCGATCCGCCCGAGCTCCGCCAGGTGCCGGTACGAGATCACGGCATCACTCCAGCGCCCGGCGTCGGCGTGCTGCTCGGCCGAGGCGCGCTCGAGCTCGGCCGGAGTGAGCTCGGTTTCGTACGACGTGCGCTCGATGTCGAGCTCGGAAGGTGGCGCTGCGACCGGTCGTGCTGCGGCCGGCGCCGGTCGTTCATCGATCACCAGCGGCGCGGCGACTCCCGGCGGGGCGACCTCCAGCGCGTCGACTTCGGGAAAGGCCGCGACATCCAGCCCGGCGACCTCGGGTGGAGCGACGACCTCGGGCGGCGTGACGACCTCGGGCGGCGGGGGAACGGCGGCGCGCTCGAGTCGCGCAATTTCCGACTCCGCCCGCTGAGCGCCATCCTCGTCTCCCCCCGTTCGATACGTATCGAGCGCTTCGCGAAGGAGGCTCAGCGCCTCCTCGCGCTGGCCTTCCTCGGCAAGGAGCCGACCCAGCCGCTCGCGCGGAGCTGGACGCTCCGGAGTGAGCCGCGTCACCTCGCGGAGCGCCTCGATCGCCTCACGCCGGCGGCCCAATCCCTCCTGCTTGGCCGCGTAGCTCCCCAGTTCGGTCACAGCGTCGGCGCGGAGACCCTTGGCCGCGTAGTAACGCCCCAGCATGAGCCCCACCTCGGGGTCATCGGGAGCGTAGCGGCGGATCTTTCGGCAGCAAGCGATCGCGTTGTCGTGCATTCCCTCGCGCTCGTAGACCTCGGCCGCCTGGCGGAAGTAGTCGATCGCCGAGATGGCATCGCCCCGGTCGAGGCAGGCGTCGCCGAGGCCGTTGAGCGCCGCGGCGGGTGTCGCTGCCCCGGCCACCTCGGCCTGATGCAGCTCCTCGAGGTACGCCGCGATGGCGGCGTCCGGGTCGGCATGCCGCGAAGGGGTCGGCGAAGATTTCTTCCAGAAGGGAGTCATCGACCCGTCAATCTCGCTTCGACGTGAGGAGTTTTCCAGATTACGCGCCCTTCCCGCACGACGAGGGCGGTCGGATGCGCGCCGTAATGGTAGACGAGATGGCGGTGTTCGGGAACATCGAACAGCGCGACGTCGCCCGCGGCGCCAGGCGCGAGCATCCCAAGCTCGGGTCGCGCCACCGCCAGCGCGCCGCCACGCGTGACGGCCCGCAGGGCTTCAGCGATCGTGAGGCCGAGGACACAGCAGCCGAAGGAGGCGATGAGAAGGAGGTTCTGGGTCATCGAGGAGCCAGGGTTGAAGTCGGTCGCCAGCGCGAGCCTCGCGCCCGCGTCAGCGAGCGCCCGGGCCGGCGCATGGCGCCCCAAGCGGAGGAAGAAGGACGTGCCCGGCAAGAGCGTCGCCACGGTTGTCGAGCGCGCGAGCGCCTCGATCCCCGCGCGATCGATCGCGACGAGATGATCGGCGCTGGCTGCGCCCATCCGGGCCGCGAGCGCCGCTCCCCCCGTCGGCTCGAACTCCTCGGCGTGGATCTTTAGCCCCAGGCCGAGCTCGCGGGCGCGCGCCAGGATCGATTCGCTCTCGTCCAGCGTAAAGGCGCCCTCGTCACAGAACACGTCGCAGAAGCGCGCCAGCTCCTCGGAGGCCACGGCGGGAAGCATCTCGTCGATCACCCGCCGCACGTACGCCCCGCGATCGCGTGCGAGCTCCGGAGGAACGGCGTGGGCGCCGAGGAAGGTGGGGATCAGTCGTGGAAGCTGCGGCTCCTCGGCCAGACGCCGAACGACGCGTAACTGCTTGAGCTCGTCCTCGGTGGTCAGACCGTAACCAGATTTGACTTCGATCGTGGTCACGCCGTGTTCGGCGAATGCGGCCAACCGGGGACGCGTGATCGCGACCAGCTCCTCCTCGTCGCGCCCCCTCAGGTCGCGAACGCTGTAAAGAATCCCCCCGCCCTGAACGGCGATCTCGCGGTAGGTCGCGCCAGCTAGCCGGGCCTCGAACTCGTGCTCGCGGGTGGCGCCGAAGACGGCGTGCGTGTGGGAATCGACCAGGCCCGGAAGGGCGACGTACCCGCGACCATCGAGTCGCGGTGCACCGGTCGCGTCGGCCGGCAGATCGGCCATCGGACCGCGGGCGCGCACGCGGCCGCCTTCGATCCACAGGAAGGCGTCGCGCACGACCTCGAGCGGCCCCGGGCCGTCGCCGGGATCGACCAGCTCGACGAGGCCGGTGATCAGGAGGTCGCCCGCGGCGCCTACGCTTTCCAGACCTTCTCGGGATCGACCGGAACGTCGGCCATCGCGTTTCGGGTGTCGACGATGCACCGAGCCCATTGCGCTAGCTGGCGATAATCGACCGCAGCGTGGTCGGTCGAGATCACCACGACGTCGAACGATTCGATCGTCTCTTCGTCCCAGGAAACGCTGGCAGTACCCTCCCAGCGCCGGTGCTCGCGCGTGGGCCCGATGCGAGGGATGTAGGGATCGTAGTAGGCCACCCCGGCGCCACGATCTTCGAGGAGATCCATCAGGTGGTAGCTCGGCGATTCGCGATCGTCGCCGACGTTGGGCTTGTACGACAGTCCGAGGATCAGGATCCGGCTGCCGCGCACAGCGACCCCCGCCGCGTTTAGCGCTTCCGCCACGCGATCGACCACGTACTCCGGCATGGCGGTGTTGATCTCGCCGGCGAGCTCGATGAAGCGGGTCGCCTTGCCGTACTCGCGGGCTTTCCACGTCAGGTAGAAGGGGTCGACCGGAATACAATGTCCGCCCCAACCAGGACCTGGATTGAATCGCACAAAGCCGAAAGGCTTGGTGGCAGCTGCGTCGAGGACCTCCCAGATGTCGATCCCCATGCGCGCGTAGATCATCTTGAGCTCGTTGACGAGCGCGATGTTGACTGCGCGAAAGACGTTCTCCGCGAGCTTGGTCGCCTCCGCCGCGCGCGCCGACGAGACGCGGACCGTGCGCACCACGAGCCGGTCGTAGAACGCTTCGGCCAGATCTCCGGATACGGGATCGACACCCCCCACCACTTTGGGGATCGACGTGGTGGTGTAGTCGGGGTTGCCCGGATCCTCGCGCTCGGGTGAGAAAGCGAGGAAGAAGTCGGTGCCACACGCGAGCCCGCCGGCCTCGAGGATCGGTTTCAGGAGCTCCTCCGTCGTTCCGGGATAGGTGGTCGACTCGAGGACGACCAGTTGGCCACGCCGCAGGCGCCGCGCGAGTGCTCGAGCGGTCGATTCGACATAGCTCATGTCGGGCTCGCGGTGAGAGTCGAGCGGGGTCGGCACGCAGATCAGGATCGCGTCCGGTTCGTCGAGACGATCGAAATCCACAGTCACGTCCAGTCGTCCCGACTCCATGGCGGAGCCGATCCGCCCCGAATCGACGTGCGTGATGTACGAGCGCCGCGCCGTCAAGCTCTCGACCTTGCCGGGGTCGATGTCGAAGCCGAGGACGCGGAAGCCGCGGTCGACGAACGAAAGCGAAAGCGGAAGCCCCACGTAGCCCAGGCCGATCACGCCGACCAGGGCGGTGCGGCTCTCGATTCTCTCGCGGAGACGCGCGGCGGTCTCCGGCGCCGTTCGGGCGGGCGGGTGCGCCGCCGCCGGCGAGGGCGGGCGGAGACGAGGTGTCGAATCCGTCATGGAAGGGCCGCGATTTTAGTGGTCCCCGATTCGCGCCGCCACGGCGCGGAACTCTTGCGCCGCCTCGGCCGCGAGTGGATGGTGGCGATCCTGGAGCCGCCGCTCTCCCCCAACCCACGCGTCGCAAACGACAGAGGCCGGGGCCGAGAGGGCGAGCACCGCGGCTAGGGTGGCATCGCTCCAACCAGCGAGCGCGGGATGATCGGTGTCGATCGCAACGAAATCCGCCCACGCCCCGGGCTCGATTCGTCCTGCGTCGAGTCCGAGCGATCGCGCGCCGCCCTCGCTCGCCATCGCCAGGAGAACCGGC
>JBHEOA010000172.1:0-11164 GCA_046261835.1 Gemmatimonadota bacterium | reverse complement strand
CCCCGATCACGGCGCTGTTGAAGAGATGATAGACCCAACCGACGGCGAGGCTTTCGGACCGAACGACCATGGCCACCATCGCCATCATCGGCATCCGCATCCCTTCGGGGGTCGGCGCCGTCATCATCTGCATCATGATGCCGAACGGAATCCGGCGAGAATGCCGGCAACAGCCCCGGGGATAATCCTGCGCATCGCTGATCCCTCCTTCAGGATGACGTGAAGAGTCCGAGCGTGGCGTGCGCGAGGCGCAGCGCCTGCTCGATGCACTCGTGCGCCAGGCGATCGAGCTGTTCATGGCTGAGCGCGCCGACCATGACATGCACGACCCCGGCGTCCCGCCAGAGCACGATTCGATAGCCGTTCTCAGCAGCGCGCGTGAGGCCGGGGCCTATCGCGAGTGCGTTGGGCTGGGACGGCAGAATGAAGTACGACAGGGTCCGGTTGCCGACCGCGTATTCGACCATCGCGCCTCGACCGCCCGGCGTGAGGCAGATGCGAGCGCCGGTCAGGCGCGCCTCGCTGAGTTCGGGCACGTGGACGGCAAACCCCACGCGCGCCGCGAGCCAGCCCTCGACTTCGCCACGGTCCGAAGAGGACAGTCGATCGCCTCCCAGCGCATTGGCGTGCTCGGCAGCTACCAGGGAGACGAGCGGGGCTGTGGGCGCGCGTGGCCGGAGAACAAGGACCGCCCCGACGAGGACCAGAGCCAGAACCGCCGCGGCGGCGAACCCGGCTCTCCAGCGGCGGCCGCGCTGCTCGAGCCGGGCCTCGGCCAAGCGGGCGTACACCGCTTCGCGGATCTCCATCGGCGCCGCTTCCACTCCCAGGGAGCCGCGGACCGCATCGCGAAAGGCGCTCATCTCCTCGAAGAACGCCCGGCAGTCCGCGCAACTCTCCGCATGCCGGCGGGCAGCGACGGTCTCCTCGTCGACGGCCCTTGGTCCCTTATCGGGCCAGAGAAGCCTTCGGGCACGGCCGCACGACTTGCTCATAGAACCTTCCTGGACACGGCTGTCGTGACCTCACGCGAGAGGATCTCGCGAAGAGCGCGCCGCGCGCGAAACAGCCGCGAGGCTACCGTTCCCCCGGGGATCTCGAGCATCGCCGCAACCTCCCGCTGCGAGAATTCTTCGACGTCGGACAATAGGAGAACCACGCGTAGCCGTGGATCGACTTCTTGCACGGCGAGAGCGACGCGCTCCCTCTCCGCGAGTCGATCGAGCCAGTCTCCGCCCGCCTTCTCCGACGACCAATCGGCCAGCGCGCTCTCGAACTCTCCCTCATTGAGATCGCTCTCGATGCTCTCGGGCCTGCGCCTTTTGCTACGCACGCGGTTCAAATGCGTCCGCACGAGGATCTTGAAGAGCCACGAGCGCCCTGCCTCCGGGTCGCGGAGCTGATGTCGATGCTGGAATGCCCGCAGGACCGCGTCGTGCAACATATCCTGTGCATCATCAGGATCGCCGCAAAGCCGCACAGAGGTACGATAGAGGGAGTCAAGATTCGCGCTCAGCAGATCCTCGAACGCGCCGTCGCCCAGCGGCATGGCTCCATCGATGGAGTTCACCGGCCTCTACCCTTCACATTCCCTAAGACACCGCCCCCCAACGATTTCTTCCCGTCAACGTACCCCGTGGATTGATCATCGCGGCGCGGGTCGGAATGAACGACGCCTTTCCGGTGTCCTAAGACCATATGGCGCGTGCTCTTTGTCGTCTTATGCTCGCGGGCTTCTTGATCGGAATCGTCCTCGAATCGACAGGGCCTTCACCCGTTCACGCCCAGACGAACAACGGTTTCGACCTCTCCAACGCGTCCATCCCCGTCGAGGAGATCCTCGCGGGCGGACCGCCGCGGGATGGCATCCCGGCGTTGACCGACCCGCGCTTCGAGTCTGTGCAGCAGGCGGCACGCTGGATGCGCCCCGACGATCGGCTACTCGCGCTGGAGGTCGATGGCGAGGCGAAGTCGTACCCATTGCGGGTTCTCGTCTGGCACGAAGTGGTGAACGACCGGATCGCCGATCGCCCGGTTCTCGTCACGTACTGCCCCCTGTGCGGAACGGGCATGGCGTTCGATCCCGTCGTTCGCGGGAAGCGTCGGACCTTCGGGGTTTCGGGTCTTCTCTACAACTCCGACGTGCTGATGTACGACCGCGGAACCGAGAGCCTGTGGTCGCAGATCGCCCGGCGAGCCGTCACGGGTCCCCTGCGAGGTTCGACGCTCGAGCTTCTGCCCCTCGAGCACACCATCTGGGAGCGTTGGCGTAGCGAGCACCCGAGCGGGCTCGTCCTTTCTCGCCAGACGGGCCATCAGCGGGACTACGACCGCGATCCCTATCTGATCTACGCGTCCGACCCACGCGCCATGTTTCCGGTTTCCCACCGAGATCCGCGCTTGCCCGAGAAAGAGCTCGTATTGGGGATCGAGAAGGAAGGCGCGGCGATCGCCTTCCCCCTCTCCGCGCTCGAAGAGCGTCCGCGGCCCGCTCGAGCGCCGGTAGGGTCCGAGGATGTCTTCGTCTACTGGTTCCGCGACTCGTGGACCGCCTTCGCGACAGACCTGAAGGGACGACGGATCCCGGCGACGATCGCGTACTGGTTCGCGTGGAGCGCATTTCATCCGGATACGCAGGTGTGGCGCTCCGGGGGCGGTTCATAGGCCGGGCGCGCGAGGGCGCTCGAAAACTCGTTCATCCATGGAGGTAGCGATGTTCGACCGACGCAGCAGACCCCTTGACGTGGAAACCGCGGTCAAGACCCGCTACTCGGGCGCGGCAAAAGCTCCCGAGGCGAGCCTGTGCTGCCCTTCGACATACGACCCCGAGCTGCTCGCGTCCATTCCGGAGGAGGTTCTGGAGCGTGATTACGGCTGCGGCGACCCGAGCAAGCGCATCCGGCCGGGTGAGACCGTTCTCGACCTCGGATCGGGGTCCGGGAAGATCTGCTTCATCGCGAGTCAGGTCGTCGGCCGCACGGGCCGCGTCATCGGGATCGACATGAACGACGACATGCTGGCGCTGGCACGTCGAAGCGCGCCAGAGGTCGCTCGCCGCATCGGCTACGGCAACGTCAGCTTCAAGAAGGGTCGCATCCAGGACCTTGCTCTCGATCTGGAGGAGCTCGATCGATCGCTCCGCGCGGATCCCGTGGGGTCGGCCGACGACCTGGTCCGCCTCGAGGCCGAAGTCGCGCGCATTCATCAGGAAAAGCCACTCGTGGCGAGCGACTCGGTCGACGTCGTGGTCTCGAACTGCGTCCTGAACCTTGTTCAGCCCGACGCCAAGCGTCAGCTCTTCGCCGAGATCTTCCGTGTCCTCCGCCGCGGCGGTCGAGCCGTCATCTCCGACATCGTGAGCGACGAGGACGTACCGGCGCATCTCCAGCGCGACCCGGAGCTCTGGAGCGGCTGCATTTCCGGTTCGTTGCGCGAGGACCGCTTCCTCGAGGCCTTCGAGGAGGCCGGCTTCTACGGGATCACACTCGCGGAACGAGGCGAGGATCCCTGGCGTACGATCGAGGGGATCGAGTTCCGCAGTGTCACCGTAGTCGCCTACAAGGGCAAGGAAGGCCCGTGCATCGATCAGAAGCACGCAGTCGTCTATCGGGGACCGTTCCGGGAGGCGGTGGACGACGACGGCCACGTGCTCCGCCGCGGGGTCCGCACTGCCGTGTGTGAGAAGACGTTCCGCATCTTCGCCGGGGAGCCATACCGCCCCCATGTCGAGCTGATCCCGCCGCGCGTGCTCGTGCCGCTCGAGGAGGCTCCACCCTTCCCGTGCAGCAAGGGTGCCCTGAGGCGGGACCCTCGCGAAACCAAGGGCGCCGAGTACCGCATGACCACCGATGCGCCGTGCGCGACCGGTTCGCGAAGCAACGGGAAGGGTGGAGGGTGCTGCTGATGAGCGCATCCTCTGCGCGGCACTTGGCGGTCCTCCCGACGACCGGGCCCGACGGACCCGAGTTCCAAGAGGTCCTGCGTAAGCATCGCCGATTCCCGCTCGTGCGGACGCGCGTGAAGTGCCTCCAGATCAACGTCGGAAGGCTCTGCAACATGGCCTGCCACCACTGTCACGTGGAAGCCGGGCCGAAGCGGAGGGAAATCATGCGGCATGAGGTCGCGGAGCGCGTGGTCGAGCTGATCGCCATGAACCCGGGGGTGGAGGTCGTCGACCTCACGGGCGGCGCACCCGAGCTCAACCCCAGCTTCCGCTGGCTGGTGGCCGAGGCGCGAGAGCGCGGGCGCGAGGTGATCGATCGCTGCAACCTGACGATCCTCTTCGAGCCGGGAATGCAGGACCTGGCAGAGTTCCTGGCCGCGCACGAGGTGCACGTCGTGGCGAGCCTCCCTTGCTACCAGGCCGAGAACGTCGAGAAGCAGCGCGGCCGTGGGGTCTTCGGCAAGAGCATCGAGGCGTTGAGAAGGCTGAACGGGCTTGGCTACGGCCGCCCCGGCTCGGCGCTCGAGCTGGATCTCGTCTACAACCCGATCGGCGCCTCGCTGCCGCCCCCGCAGGGACGGCTCGAGGCCAAGTACAGGGAGGAGCTCGGTCGCCTCTTCGGCATCGAGTTCCACCAGCTCTTCACCATCACGAACATGCCGATCAAGCGGTTCGCGCACCTGCTCGAGCGGACCGGCCAGTCTGAGGCCTACATGAGCCTGCTCGTGAACCACTTCAATCCAGACACGGTGCCGGAGCTCATGTGCCGCTCGCTCTTGAGCGTGGGCTGGGACGGTCGGCTCTACGACTGCGACTTCAATCAGATGCTGGAGATCGAGCTCGGCAGCGCGCGACGGACCGGCGCGCGAACCATCTGGGACGTCACCTCCCTGGACGAACTCGTGGGCGGCCGGATCGCTACGGGAAGCCACTGTTTCGGCTGCACGGCGGGGAGCGGCTCGAGCTGCGGGGGCGCGCTCCAGTCATGACGCCCGCAACCTTCGCTATCCCGATCGTCTTGGCGGTCGGGGCCGCATTGGCCTTCGCCAACGGCGCGAACGACGTCTCCAAGGCCATCGCGACTCTCGTGGGAAGCGGCGTCACCGACTACCGGCGCGCCATCGCCTGGGGAACGGCGTGGACGGGGGTCGGCGGGCTCCTCGGAGCGCTCTTCGCCAGCGCCATGCTCGCGACCTTCGGCAATGGCCTCCGGACTCCCGGGACGACGCCCACCTTTGTGGGCGCCGTTGCCGTGCTCGTCGGAGCGGCAGGATGGGTCCTCTTTGCCACTCGGACCGGGCTCCCCGTGTCGACGACCCACGCGATCGTCGGCTCGGTCGTGGGTGTGGCGGCACTGGCGTACGGCGCGGACGCAGTGAAGTGGGGCGCGCTCGGGGGCAAGGTCTTTCTTCCCCTTCTCGTAAGCCCCTTCGGGTCGCTGCTCATCACAGGGGTGCTCCTGCGAGCGACCCGGCGCCGTGCATCGGGGGCCGGTGAGCGCGCCGACTGCGTATGTGCGGACGTCGAGCCGGCGCTGGTGGTCGCGGTAGCGGCCACGTGCTCGCCAAGAAGGTGACGCCGATGGACCACCACGAGGGCTTCGTCGCGAACCTCGTCACGGCGGGACTCGTTACCGCAGGTGCAGTGTACGGGCTCCCCATGTCGACGACGCACGTCTCGTCCGGTGGGATCTTCAGCGCGGGAGCCCGGCGAGGCACGCTGAATCGGAAGACCCTGCGGGATATCCTCCTTGCCTGGGTCATCACGCTCCCGGCGGCCGCTGCGCTCGGCATGGCCGTCTACGCGATTGCCGGGTGGGTCCAGGGGGGAGCGTCGTGACCAAGGGAGCCCGATTCGGCGTCGGAATCGTCGTCGCGGGGGCTGTGCTGGCTGTCCTGCTCTTCCTCCCGACGAGCCGCTGGGCGCTGCTCCTCGTCGAATGGATTCGCGCAGCGGGCGCCATGGGTGCCCTCGTCTACGCGCTCGTATACATCGCCGCGACGCTCTTCTTCCTGCCCGGCTCCATCCTGACCGCCGGGGCCGGCTTCGCGTATGGACCGCTGTGGGGCATGCTTCTGGTTTCGCCCGTCAGCGTGCTGGCCTCGACGCTCGCCTTCGGAGTCGGTCGGTCCATCGGTCGCGGCCCCATATCACGCCGGATGGAGCGCCATCCTCGCTTCGCCGCCATCGATGCGGCGATCGGCGAGAGCGGGTTCAAGGTCGTGCTCCTCCTCAGGCTGTCGCCCATCTTCCCGTTCAACGTCCTGAACTATGCCCTGGGCGTGACGCGCGTGCGACTGCGGGGCTATGTCACGGCTTCCTGGCTGGGCATGCTGCCGGGGACTTTCCTCTACGTCTACCTGGGCTCTCTGGTCACGAGCGCCATCGAGCTCCTGAGCGCGAACAGGCCATCGGCCGGAATCTGGAGCCGGGTCCTGTACGGGGTGGGGCTCGCGGCAACGGTGCTCGTCACGGTGCTCATCACGCGGATCGCGCGCAACGCCCTGAACCGAGCGCTGGCGCGCACGTCGCCCGCGGTCGCCAGCGAGCCCGAGAGAAGGTGCACCCTGAATGGGCTCCTCCTTCCTGACGACGAACACAACCGAGCGCTCCTGGAGAATGTCCACCCGCCCGGGTGGGTGAACCCGACGCCGGCCGGCCGATACAACCTGGTCGTGCTCGGCGCGGGGACCGCCGGGCTCGTCTCCGCCGCCGGTGCGGCCGGCTTGGGTGCGAAAGTCGCCATCGTCGAGAGGCGCCTGATGGGCGGCGACTGCCTCAACTTCGGCTGCGTCCCTTCCAAAGCGATCCTCCGCTCGGCCCGTGCGCTCCAGGCGGCTCGGAACGCCGGCGCTTTCGGCGTTCGGACGAGGGGCCCCGTCGACGTGGACTTCACCGCCGCGATGGAACGGATGCGGCGGCTGCGGGCGGAGATCTCGCACCATGACTCTGCCCAACGCCTCGCTGCTCTGGGCGTCGACGTGTTCATCGGAGAAGCGAAGTTCGTTGCACCCGACGCCGTCGAGGTCGACGGACAACGCCTGGCGTTCTCACGGGCGGTCATCGCCACCGGCACTCGTCCCGCGATTCTTCCCGTACCTGGGCTGACCGAGGTCGGGTTTCTCACCAACGAGACGGTCTTTTCGCTCACGAAGCTCCCCCCCAAGCTCATCGTCATAGGGGCGGGCCCCGTCGGCTGCGAGATGGCGCAGGCGTTCCGTCGCTTCGGAAGCGAGGTAACCCTCGTCAGCCATGGTCCGCGACTTCTCCGGCGCGAGGACGCGGATGTCGCCGCCGTCCTGTCGAGGCAGTTCGAGCGTGAAGGCATTCAAATGGTCCTCGGCGCCAAGATTCTTCGGATCGAACGGCGGAGCGAAGGCAAGGTCGTCCTCCATGA
The DNA here is from genome assembly GCA_046261835.1 of Gemmatimonadota bacterium. GTDB lineage: Bacteria > Gemmatimonadota > Gemmatimonadetes > JACCXV01 > JAHWKZ01 > JBHEOA01. Next base: position 3,824 of record JBHEOA010000172.1, on the reverse strand, counting down.
GGGGCAGTCCCCCGGCGGAGAAGTGGTCGGTAACGAGATCCTGGTCGCGGTCGGTCGCGCGCCCGACCTCGAGGGCCTCGGGCTCGAAGCGGCCGGCGTGCAGTTCGAGAGGACCGGAGTCAAGGTGGACGACCGGCTGCGGACGGCGAACCATCGCGTCTACGCCGCCGGCGACGTCTGCTCCCGTTACAAGTTCACGCACGCCGCCGATGCGATGGCGCGCGTCGTTCTCCAGAACGCCCTTTTCTTCGGGCGAAAGAAAGCGAGCGCCCTGGTCATCCCGTGGTGCACCTACACGGACCCCGAGGTGGCTCACGTCGGTCTGGACGAAAAGGAGGCCCTGGAGCGCGGGCCCGACGTCACCACGCTGACCCTGCCCCTCGAGGAGATCGACCGTGCGGTCCTGGACGGCGACGAGGATGGGTTCGCCCGTATCCACGCGGAGAAGAAAAGCGGGCGCATTCTCGGAGCCACGCTTGTGGCGAGTCATGCGGGCGAGATGATCGGGGAGATGTCCCTCGCCATAACGGCCGGCCTCTCGCTCGCGACGGTGGGCAAGACGATCCACCCGTATCCAACGCAGGCCGAAACATGGAAGCGCCTCGGCGACGCCTGGAGCCGCACGCGCCTCACGACCCGCGTTCGAGGTCTTTTCGAGCGGTACCTCCGGTCGAGGCGATAGCGATGGAGGGGCGACATCGCCAGCCTGCGATGAGCGACAAGGCGCTGGAGGAGCTCCAACGGGCCACGTTCGGGTATTTCCTGAACGAGACCAATCCCGCGAATGGCCTCGTGCCCGACAACACGAGGAAGGGTTCCCATTGCAGCATCACCGCCGTCGGGCTCGCGCTCGCATCATATGCGATCGGGGTGGAGCGGGGCTTCATCTTGCGCACCGAAGCGATCGAGCGCACGCTCACGACGCTCCGTTTCTTCCGTGACAGCCCTCAGTGTGAGGACCCGGACGCCACCGGGTATAGAGGCTTCTACTACCACTTCCTCGACATGAAAACCGGTCGTCGCGCATGGAAGTCCGAGCTATCGACCATCGATACGACCTTCCTGCTCGCGGGGGCGTTGCTCGCGGCCGCCTACTTCGATGGGGAGTCGGCGGAGGAGAGGGAGATCCGCACGATCGTCTCGGTGCTGTACGGTCGGGTCGACTGGCGGTGGGCGCAGAACCGGGCCTTGAGGGTCTCGCACGGCTGGAAGCCAGAGAGCGGCTTCCTCCCTCACCGTTGGAGTGGGTATGGCGAAGCGCTGCTGCTCTATGTGCTCGGCCTGGGATCGCCGACCCACCCGCTGCCCGCGGGCAGCTACCGTGCGTGGACCGAGTCCTATCGCTGGAAGAAGCTCTACGGAATCGAGTTCCTCTACGCCGGGCCCCTCTTCATCCACCAGCTCTCGCACGTGTGGATCGACTTTCGCGGCATCCAGGACGAGTACATGCGCAAGAGGAGGATCGACTACTTCGAGAACAGCCGGCGCGCGACCTACGTGCAGCAACAATATGCGATTCGCAATCCGAGAAAGTTCATAGGCTACGGCGAAAACAGTTGGGGCATCACGGCGAGCGACGGGCCGGGACCGGCGGTCCACAGAATCGATGGCATCGAACGCCGTTTCTACGACTATCGGGCACGCGGCATCCCGTTCGGGCTCGACGACGGCACCATTGCGCCGTGGGCGGCGATCGCCTCGCTGCCGTTCGCTCCGGAGATTGTTCTGCCCGCACTCCAACACTTCGACGACGCCTACCCCGAGATGACAAGCCACTACGGCTTCAAGTGCAGCTTCAACCCGACCTTCGCGGGTGACGGGAAGAACCCGCGCGGCTGGATTTCCAAGGGCTACTATGGGCTCGATCAGGGACCGATCATCCTGATGATCGAGAATTTTCGCTCGGGGCTGCCGTGGCGATTGATGCGTCAATGCCCGTATGTCGTCACAGGGCTGCTCCGCGCGGGGTTTACCGGCGGATGGCTGGAGGGTCTTTCGACGCGGGCGCCATGACGGCGACTTTCTCGTAGTCAGCGCCCGCTCTCCTTCTGCCAATACGGCTCGAGCTCGACTCCCAAGCCGTCGGCCAGGCGGTTGACGAAGGCGAAGTAGGCCGCGACCGCCGCGGCGTCGTGGATCATGCGGTCGTCGAAGCCGTGGGCCCGGAGCGCCTGGACGTCCTCGGCAGCCACCCTGAACGGCGAGCGAGTGAGCTTCTCGACATAGGTGAGGAGCGCACGGTCGGCAGGGTCGAGGCTCGGAAGAGTCTGCCGCCAATCGGATTCGAACGCACGGGCCCATCCTGCGTCGCCGGTGAGCTCACGGAGCGCCGCCCCGTGATGGCGCACTCAATAGTGACAGCCGTTGATGGCGCTGACCGCGACCGCGATCATCTCCCGCCGCTGGCGCGAAAGCGGCGAGGGACCCTTGACCAGCGTGCGATAAAGGGTAAGGTGCGCCTGGAGGGCCTCGGGATGGATCGTCGAGATCCTGAGGATGTTGGCCAGGGGTCCTGGCTCGCCGTATTCGATGTGAGCCACGAAGCGTCACCTCCGAAGTCCCAGTCTAGCGCGATCGCATCGCGCGTCGAACAAGGAGGCGTGATGGTCCCAGCACCGGATGCAACCCTGTCTCGCTGGACGCTGCCGATCCTCAGGGTCGGAATGGGCTTATTCCTGGTCGCATGGGGGGCCGACAAGTGGCTCGCGACCGAAGGGTCCATCGGGATCTTCTCCCACTTCTACGGACTGGACGTGAACGACTTCGTGGTTCGCCTGGCGGGGACCGCCGAGATCCTCCTCGGCATCGCGCTGGCGATCGGGTGGCTGCTGGTCTTCACCGCCTGGACGCAGCTGGCCAGCACCAGCGCCTTCTCCGGGAGCCGCGAATCGCGATGACCGAGTGGGAACATCACGCCCGGCTCGGCTGCGTACTGCAGGTACGGGTCTCGGTCGTAGTCCCGGTCGTGGCCCGTCTCGCGGGACAGAACGAGCCCGCGCGGGTGCTCCCGGCGCCACCGATCCCAGGTCGTGTGAACCAGGGGCAGGAGCTCCAGGCTCGTCCCGCGGAGGGAACCCGAGGTGGCTCGCCGAGCGATCTGGGACCACAGGCTCTCGGTCTCGCGATCGTACATCAAGACGTCCGAGTTGTAGAGGAGCCCCGAGACGCCGAAGAGCATCCGCTTCCCCCGCACCACCGGGTCGAAGGCCATCCCCGTCCCGCACAGGGGGCAGTAGGTGACGAGGACCGGCCGGCGGCCGACTTGGTCGTTCACGACCTCGTGCCAATTGAGGATCCGCAGGGGGTATGCCTTCGCCTGACGACCTATCTCCAGCGCCAGCAGGCGATCGTCCGGCCGCATCCATGCCGCGGCCTGCGTGACCGTCTCGAACCGCGGATCGGTCAGCGCCGGGATCCCATCCCGGGGCGGCCCGCCCGAGACGATCTGGTCGACGGGCACCGATGCATTGGAGAGATCGAAGCCGTTCTTGGATTGGGCCAGTGTGGCGAGGGGCGACGCGGCTTCGATCGCCGCGACGGCGCCGAACGGAGCCAGGACCCCGGAAACGATCCCGCGGAAGTCAGTCACCCTCATCCCTCCATCTGAGACACGAGGATTCGCTTCGTTCTTCCCCCCCGGCGTGGCTGAAAGGAAGAAATCGTGAGCGGTCGGTGTCTCAAAGGTGAGGGGTAGGCCGGCCGTGGGCTCCGTCGACGGCGCAGCGCTGCGGGGAGAGCGGGCGTTCGAGGATCTCCTGAGCGCCAACCTCGACTCTCTTTATCGTACGGCGCTCAGACTCTGCCGTGATCCCGACGACGCGCAG
>JBHEOA010000171.1:0-31779 GCA_046261835.1 Gemmatimonadota bacterium | reverse complement strand
CCTTGGGGCGCACGCTGTGACCCGGGTGGCGGCCGGCCTTGAGCACGAACGTCGTCCCCGCCGGGTGCCGCTCCACCAGCGCCTCGAGATCCTCACCCGGTGCCACCTCCACCGCCGAACCGCGCTCACTGGCGGGGGGAGATACGGGTTGCTCGGGCGCCGCGGGAGGCGTCGAAGGCGCGTCCTGGATTCGGACTCGCGACGTGCCGGTCACCGCGCCCGCGCGAACGACCTGCACCTCGTATGTGCCGGGAGTCGATCCGGCGACGTAGGTCCCGTGTGCGTCGATGATCCCCCCGCTCGCTCTCCACGTGATCGAGGTCGTGACCGGATGTCCCATCGCGTCGCGAATGTCGGCCACGAATCGAATGGATTGAGAGGGAGACAGGTCGGCTACAGCCGGGAGCACGGCTACGGAGACGACGTGCTCGTCCGTGGGCTGCTCGGGATTGTACGGGCTCGCGCCGCATGCGCTCAGGGAAGCGGCGAGCGTGAGGACCAGGAGCATCGACGCGGAGCGGGGGAAGCGCATCTTGCAGCGCAAGAGGAGCAGCGATCGTACCGAAGGAAGAAGCGGAAGGTGGATCCCCTCACGAAGGGAGCCCGCAGTTCGCCGCCGCCGGAGCCGATTGTGGAACCGGCCTGGGGCGCCCGCGGAGCGACACTTTCACCGAAGGGAGGCCGGGGTCGACGATCGTGCCTTGGCGGGGCCCAATTCGTGGTCACACGCGACTCAGCCTCACAGGGCCGCCCGGGCCACCAGAAGGAAGGAAAAGAGCGAAAACGAGGCTACGGAGTGGCAAAACGCGAGGTGTCACTCCGAACGGAGTGGCCACCACGACTAGGGAAGCAGCCGTCGGCCAATGAGCTTCTCGCCGATCAGACCATCATGACAGCGACACGCCGTCATTGATCAGCGAATGGAGGCGCCGGGCGGATTCGAACCGCCGAATCGGGGTTTTGCAGACCCCTGCCTTACCACTTGGCGACGGCGCCCCGCATGTCGAACGGGAACGCGAAGGCCCTCCCCCAACGGGAAGGGCCTGACGCGAATAGATTGGAGCGGGAAACGGGACTCGAACCCGCGACTTCGACCTTGGCAAGGTCGCGCTCTACCAACTGAGCTATTCCCGCCTGCGGGCCTTTCAGCCCTCACTGTAGATTGAATCTAGAAGCCCATTTCGAAACGTGTCAAGGCGAGGACAAGGCCGAAAAGATCGGCGGAACACTGCAACTCCATTGCCTCCTCGGGGTACCAGCGAAGGGCGAGATCGGACGGGCTCCGATCTCGTTTTTCGTATCTGAGGTCCTCGACCGCGAGGTTGGATGACAAGCAATCGATTAGGTTGGGTTCTCACCGCGATCGTCGTCGCGACGGCGATGGCGGCACCAGCGGCGCTTCGACCTGACGATCGCGATGACGCGCGGGTTGTGGTGCGCACGGGCACGGCTCCAGCTCGAGCGTGTGAAGCACCGGACTCACCGGCGAACTGGTACGCGCGTCGCTACGGCATCTCGCCGTGCTTGGCGCGCACGATTTGGCGGGAAGCACAGGCCAACGAGATCGATCCGGGGATCGTGTTCGGGCTCATCGCGTCCGAGAGTCGCTTCAACCCCCGCGCGGTGGGGCGAGAAGGCGAGCGCGGGCTCATGCAGATCAAGCTCGAGACCGCTCGCGTGTATCAACGGGGCGTGACGCCCGACGCGTTGATGCGGCCGGAGACGAACCTGCGGCTGGGCCTCCTCCATCTCAAGAGCGAAGTGGAGCACTTCGGTCACGATTGGACGTTGGGATTGCTCGCCTACAACATGGGTCGTGGCCGCTTGATCCGCGCGCTCGAAAGCGGACAGGCGCCCCGGATGGAGTACGCCTCGCGCGTGCTGTCCCACCTGCGAGCGCGTCCGCTCTAACGCTCGTCGCCCTCCTGGCGTGGGCCGGGACGGCGATAGGGCAGTCGCTCGTCTACGCTCCCGAACAGGGGCGACTCTTCCGCTACCGCACGGACAACACTTTGAGCGTGACTCAGAGCGTCCTGGGCCGCCGGAACCACTACACCCTGAGCTCTACCAGCATCGTACACGTGACGCTGCTGACTCCGCGGCCGCGGATGCTCTGGCGACTGGGCTACGAGGAGCTCGGCTTGCGCGTGACGGGGCCCTTTCCCAGCCCGCGGGTCGAGCGGCTTCGAGGGACTGTGGTCACGCTCGCCACAACGCCGCGAGGCGCGGTGCTCGATGCACTGGCGGGCGGGGTCGTGTCTCCCGGACTGGGGAGCCAGTACCTCGAGCGGGCCGCAGCGGCATTCTTTCCGCGCTTGCCATCGGGACTCATTACGCCCGGTGCGCGATGGACCGATACTCTGGCGATGACCGAGGTCTTGCGCGGCGTGACTGCCCGCATCGAGACGATCGTCACGTACACGATCGCTGACACCAGCGCCATCGCCGCTCGGCCTGTGCTGCCTGTCACCTACGTGGGACGCATCTCGGTCACGGGCTCCGGTACGATCGAAGGGTCGCGGGTCTCATTGTCGGGGTCTGGCACCGTGGATGGACATTATCTCTACGACCCCGGCGACCGGATCTTCGATCTCCATGTGCAGGAGCACGTGCTCGACTCGACCCTCTCGATCGGAGGGCCGCAGCGCGCGACGGTGACGATTCCGAGCCGCCAGGTGCTGCGAGCGCGAGCGGAGCGGCTATTCTAGCGGCGCATGGAGACGTATACTCGATCCTCGTTGTTGCTCTCGTGGATGCTCGTCGTCGTGTGGATCGGGGTCATCCTGGCTTCCTCGCTCATTCCTTCCTCGATGATCGGTCGCTTCGACGTCTCGATGGCGCGCATGGACTGGGCGATGCACGCGTTGTCGTATGCCGTCCTCGCGATCCTCCTCGTGCGCGCTTTCGAAGCCAGCGGCGTCGGAGCGATCTTCGCCGGCCTGTTGTCGATCGTCACCGTACTCATTCTTGGTGGGGGAGTGGAAGTGGCCCAGCCGGTCGCGGGTCGATCGGGCGAGGTCGTCGACTGGCTCGCGGATGGAGTCGGGGCGGTCGTGGCGCTCGGAGTCCGGGCGGCATGGCGCTCTCTCGCAGCAGAGCCGGCGTGAACGATTCCCTTGCCACGACCTATCGCACCCATGGGGCGGGAACCCTGCGAAGCAGCCACGCGAGAGATACGGTCGCGCTGTGCGGCTGGATCCACCGGCGCCGCGATCACGGGGGCATCGTGTTCCTCGATCTCCGCGACCGATACGGAATCGTCCAGTGCGTCGCGAATCCGGAGCGCCTCGCGCGGGAAGACTTCGCGATCGCCGAGAAGCTCCGCGCCGAGGATGTCGTGAGGGTCCAAGGTATCGTGCGCAAGCGACCGCAAGGCTCACTCAATCCCGAGCTCGCGACGGGTGAGATCGAAGTCGATGTCACCGGGTGCACGCTTCTCGCCGAGTCTGCCACGCCGCCCTTCCCGGTGGACGTCGAGAAGGAGGGAGGCGAGGTGGCCGAGGATCTCCGGCTCCGTCATCGCTTCCTCGAGCTGCGGAGGCCGGGAGTCGCTGCGGCCTTCGGCATGCGCCACAAGCTGGCCATCGAGACGCGCCGATACTTCGACGGGCACGGTTTCTGGGAGATCGAGACCCCGATGCTAACGCGAAAGACTCCCGAAGGCGCGCGGGACTACCTGGTTCCCTCGCGGATCCACCCCGGGGAGTTCTACGCGCTGCCGCAGTCGCCTCAGCTGTACAAGCAGCTCCTCATGGTCGCCGGGTTCGATCGTTACTTCCAGATCGCGCGTTGCTTCCGCGACGAAGATCTGCGCGCCGACCGTCAGCCCGAGTTCACACAGATCGACGTCGAGATGGCGTTCGTCGATCAGCCCGACGTGCTCGCCGTCATCGACGCTTTGTTTCGTCACCTGTTCGAGTCCTGCCTCGGAGTCGAGCTCGGTGAGATCCCACGCCTTTCCTACGACGAAGCGCTCGCGCGCTACGGGATCGACAAGCCGGACCTGAGGATCCCGTACGAGCTGGTGGACGTGACGGAGCGGTTTCGCGAGACGGGCTTCCGCGTCTTCGACTCGGTCGTCTCCGACGCCGGTGCGATCGTGGCGCTCCGCGTACCGGCCGGGGCGGACGCGAGCCGCGGCCAGCTCGACAAGTGGACCGCGGCGGCAAAGCAAGCCGGCGCCAAGGGGCTCGTATGGGCGCGTCGTGGCGGCGATGGCTGGAGCTCGTCGGTCGACAAGTTCATGGACCCCGAGCGATGGGCGACGGTGGGCGACGATGTGGGCGCGTGGCCGGGGGACCTGGTCCTCGCGGTCGCTGATCGACCGCGCCCGGCACAGGTCGCGATGGGGGTTCTCAGACTCCAGCTGGCGCGCGAGCGCGGTTGGATCGAGAAGAACGCGTGGCGACCGCTCTGGGTCGTCGATTTCCCTCTGTTCGAGGCGGACCCCGAAAAGGGCATCGCGCCCAGTCATCACCCGTTCACGGCCCCGGTCGGTGGGCTTCCCGCCCTGGAAGGCAGCGAGCCGCTGGCGATCAAAGCGAAAGCCTACGACTTCGTCCTGAACGGCTACGAGCTCGGCTCGGGATCGATCCGGATCCACGAGCGCGCGGTCCAGGAGAAGGTCTTCGAGCTGCTCGGGATCTCGCGCGAGGAAGCGGGGAGGAAGTTCGGATTCCTCTTGTCGGCGTTCGAGTACGGCGCGCCGCCGCATGGCGGATTTGCGATCGGTTTCGATCGCACGGCGATGCTCTTCGCGGGCGGGACGAGCCTCAGGGACGTCATCGCCTTCCCCAAGACGACGAGCGCCTCGGCGCTTCTCGAAGGTGCACCCTCGCCGGTCGAGCCCGGCGAGCTCGCAGACCTCCACATTCGCTTGATCCCGCCGACGGGATCTCCGTAGCCTTCGTCCGGATCGATGCGACCTTGTTCCAGGGTTTCTAAGCTAGGGGGGACCCCGGTAGCCCTTCGTCCGTGGTCCCCCCTCGATGTGCGCGCTCGGTTTCGAGCACGCTGTGAGGCAAGCTCCTCATTCGCACCCGCCCCGTTGGGTTGACGGCTCTGCGTCGGCCTCCCTAAACTCTTCCCGCCGAATGAACCCCACCGAAACGTCGGCCTCGACCCGCTCGATCTCCCTGGGCGGCGTCGACCAGCTCACCTTGTTCGGCGCCAACGACCAGAACCTCAAGGTCATCGAGGGGCTCAGCGACACGCGTCTCGTCGTGCGAGGCGGCGAGCTCAGGATCCAGGGCGACATGGCAGCGGTCCAGCGCACCGCCGAGCTCGTCGAGCACCTGATCGAGCTGATCCAGACCGGCTCCGGCTTCGACGCCTCGGACATCGATCGTTTCTATGAACAGCTCTCTCAGGAGGGCGACGCCTCGCTCCAACGCCTCGAGGCCGGGAAGGTCCTGGTCCGCGGGACGCAGAAGATCATCAAACCGAAGTCACGGGGGCAGGAGCAATACCTCAGGGCGATCGCCGACCACGACATCGTGGTAGGGATCGGACCCGCCGGAACGGGGAAGACCTACCTCGCCGTCGCGATGGCGGTCGACGCGCTGTACCGCAAGATCGTCCGGCGGATCGTGCTCGCGCGTCCAGCGGTCGAGGCGGGCGAGCAGCTCGGGTTCCTCCCGGGCGACCTCCAGGAAAAGGTCGACCCCTATCTGCGCCCCCTCTATGATGCGCTCGAGGACATGCTGGCGCCGGACAAGGTGCGCCGCTTCCTCGAGACGCGCGTCATCGAGATCGCGCCGCTCGCCTACATGCGGGGCCGCACGCTCTCGGACGCCTTCGTCATCCTCGACGAGGCGCAGAACACGACGCACGGCCAGATGAAGATGTTCCTGACTCGCCTGGGTGCGAACTCGCGTGCGGTCATCACCGGTGACAAGACCCAGATCGATCTCGTCCGGCCGAGCGAGTCGGGGCTCCTCGAGATCGAGCGCATCCTCAAGGGGATCGACGGGCTCGCCTTCGTCTATCTGACGGGACGCGACGTGATCCGCCATGCGCTGGTCAAGAAGATCCTCGACGCCTACGCGGGAACGACCCCGCCGGACGGCGCGCCAACCGGCACCCAAGCATGAGCGAAAAGGCGGCGGTCGTTTCCCGTCGACTCTCGGGCGTCGCGAGCGCGCTTCGCCCGACGGGCGATCCGACGTCGCCCCACGATCTGGTCCTGCGCTTCGCGCTCGCGGCGCTGGTCGCGATCCTCACTCTCCTCCTCTTCCCGCCGCAGGGAGGTGACGAGGTGCCGCCGGTGCGCGTCGGAATGGTGGCCCCCGAGGACGTGATCGCGCCGTTCGATTTCCGGGTCGAGTGGTCCGAGGACGAGCTGAACCGTCGCCAGGGGCTGGCTGGCCTCACGGTTCCGCCTGTCTTCGCGCCGATCCCCAGCGCCACCCAGATGTCGATCGCCCGAGTGGAGGCCTACCTCGATCGCTTCGAGGAAGCAGTGGAGGAGAATCCCGACGGCGTCGCGCTCGAGTCTCTCGGTCGCGTGGATGGAGTGGGTCTGGGGCTTCGCCCGGCAGAGCTTCGGGATCTGGCCGAGCCCGCGACGAGACAGGCCCTGCGATCATTCGTGCGTGAAGCGGTGCCCGCGCTCTTCAGCGAGCGCTGGTTCTTACCGGCCGAGGTGATGACAGAGCTGCGCGGATCGCAGGTGTCGATCCTCGAGAGCGACGGCGACGAAACCGTTGTGCCGATCGAGCGCGTGTCCGTGCTGCGACCGGGTGGGGAGATTCCCGAGCTGGCCCGGCACGCGGAGCGGCTCGAGGCCGACGTCGCGCGTATCGCTCTTCAGCTCCTACCCGGACTCCTCGTTCCGAATCTCGAGTCACGCCCTTCGCTCACCGCGATCCGCCGGGACGAGGCGCGCCGCCGGGTGAGCCCGACCAGAGCCGAGGTGCTTCGCGGCGAGCTGATCGTCGGGGCGCACACACGCGTCACCGCGGAGCAGGAGCAGAAGCTCGCGGCGCTCAAGACCGAAATGTCGCAGCGCCGTGGCGGGCTCTCAGCCGAGAACGCGCGCGCTGGGCTAGGAGCGCTGGCGATCAACGCCGCGATCCTCGGGCTCCTCGGTTTCTACTTCTTCCTCTACCGCCGTGACGTCTTCGACGATATGCGCTCCCTCGTCGTGTTGACGATCGTCTGGACCCTCGTCACCGGGCTCGCGGCGTTTACCGACCGGGTCGAGTCCGTCCCCTCGTTCGTTGCGCCGGTCGCGCTCGCATCGGTCCTGGTGGCCGTCCTTTGGGATACTCGGCTTGCGGCGGTGGTAACCGTGTTCCTCTGCGCCTATCTGGCCGGACAGGGTGGCCTCGGCCTGCCCTTGCTTTGGACCGGGCTTTTGGGCGGTCTGTGCGGGGCCTGGAGCGTTCGGCGCGTGCGGCGTCGCACGCACTTCTACGAAACGCTCCTCTTCATCGCGGTGGGACACCTCTTCGCGATCGCGGCGATCGCCCTCATGCGGCTGTGGGGATGGGGCGACTTCGGCTCAGCCGCAGCGTGGGGGTTCTTGAGCGCCGCGATCGCGGTGTTCGTCGCGATGGGGCTCATGCCCATCCTCGAATGGGTCTCGGGACGGACCACCGACCTCACACTGCTCGAGCTCGCCGACCTCAACCGGCCGTTGCTCAAGCAGCTTCTACTCGACGCACCCGGCACGTATCATCACTCGATCATCGTGGGACACCTCGCCGAGGTGGGGGCGGAGGCAACTGGCGCGAACTCGCTCCTCGCTCGCGTGGGGTCGTACTACCACGACATCGGCAAGGCGAACCGCCCCGAGTACTTCGTCGAAAACCAGCGGCGGGGCATCAATCCGCACGACCATCTCGATCCACGCGCCAGTGCACGCATCGTCTCGCGGCACGTCCCCGAGGGTGTCGACATGGCGCGGGCGGCGAACCTTCCCGATCGGGTGATCGATTTCATCCGTGAGCATCACGGCACGACGCGACTAAGCTACTTCTGGCACAAGGCGGGTCGGAGCGGGATCGGCAAGCAGGAATCGAGCGACTTTCGCTATCCCGGACCGCTGCCGCGATCGAAGGAGACCGCCATCGTCATGCTCGCGGATTCGGTGGAAGCGGCCAGTCGGCTGGTTCCCGAGCCCATCCCCGAGAAGTACCGCGAGATGGTCCGGAGGATCATCGAGATGAAGCTCGCTGAGCGGCAGCTCGACGAGGCCGACCTCACGTTCCAAGACCTGGCGCACGTGGAAGAGAGCTTCGTCGCGGTTTTGAGCGGAATGCACCATCATCGTCTCGACTATCCCACCGTATCGCTTCATGAGCCGATTCCGGTGACCGAAGAAGCCGATTCTCCGCCAACGGCTCCTTCCGCGACGGGCTTACCTTAATCGTGGGACGGACCGTCACCGCCAAGTACGCGTAAGGCGGTGCGTGATGGCGCTCGAGATCCGCTTTCACGAGACCGCTCCACTTCCGGACGACATGCCCACGTTTCCTGACGAGGTGCTGGCGGGGCTCATGCGCGACGAGGGGGTTCCCGATGAGGGGGCGGTCCACTGCGTGCTGACCGACGACGTCGAGCTGGCCTCGCTCAACGAGCGATTCCGCGGGCGGACCGGCTCTACCGACGTGCTGGCGTTTCCTTACGACCCGGCGGTGAGCGGCGGCATCCACGGTGACATCTACGTCTCGGTCGATCGCGCGCGACAACAGTCCGCCGAACGTGGCGAACCGCCGGGTCGAGAGGTGATCCGCCTCTTTGCCCACGGCGCGCTCCATCTCGCGGGCTACGATCATGATTCGGAGGCTCGCGACCGGGCTATGCGCGCGCGGCAAGAGGCCTGGGTCGAGCGCCTCTACGCGGCATCCCGCGACCTCGCGTGAGCTCCGGAGTCGCGATCGCTCTGGGCCTTGTGGTGAGTCTCGCCGCGGCCGCTTTCTTCGCCGCCTGCGAGGGTTCACTGCTGGCGCGGGGAACGTCGACCGACGAGCGGACATCCGGAGGGGGGGCCGCAACCCACCGCGACGAGCGCCTGTCGAACGCGGCGGCGTTCGGTCACCTGCTGTCGGTCGTGTGGTTCGGCGCCCTCGCATGGGCAGCGGCCGCGACGCGGTTCGGGACGAGACCCGTCGAGCCCCTGCCCTGGTGGGGATGGCTCCCGATTCTCGTCGCAGCGGCGTTCGTCGTGCACGCGATCGGAGAACAGGTTCCCCGGGCGATCGTCACCGAGGCGCCCCGCGCCTGGGCGGGGAGGACGACACCACTCCTCTCGATCTGGCGCGCCATCGTGACGCCGATCGTCGCTCCGGTCGGGGTCCTGGCCCGCATGGCCGGGCGGTTCGCTGGATCTCCCCCGGTGGATACGGAGCCCTTCACGTCGCGCGAGATGCAATCCATCGTCGACGAGACGAGCGCCCGCGCCGCCCTCGAGGCCGAGGAGCGGCAGATGATCACGTCGATCTTCGCCTTCGGGGAAACCACGGCGCGCGAGGTGATGACGCCGCGCACCGACATCGCCGCTCTCGAGGTGGAGATCCCGATCGCGGATGCCATCTCGCGAGTGCGTAGCGCCGAGCACTCGCGGGTCCCGGTCTATCGCGAGAGCCTCGACGCGGTCGTCGGTATCCTTTATGCCAAGGACCTCCTTTCGATCGCTCATGGCCACGTTTCTCCGCCGGCTTCGCTCAATTCGCTCCTCCGAGAAGCGACGTTCATTCCCGAGGCGAAGAAGATCGACGACCTCTTGCGTGAGTTTCAGCGCCAGCGGATCCACATGGCGGTCGTGATCGACGAGTACGGCGGTACCGCGGGGATCGTGACTCTGGAGGACATTCTCGAGGAGCTGGTGGGAGAGATCCAGGACGAGTACGACCGCGAGCGGCCGCTCGTCGTCCCGCTCGCGGACGGGACGCTCCAGGTTGATGGTCGGCTAGACGCCGACGACTTCAATGAGTTGACCGGGGCGACGCTCGAAGGGGAAGGCGGGGTGGAGACGTTGGGAGGGCTGGTGGCCCGCGAGGTCGGCCGCATGCCCGAAGGCGGCGAAACGGTGCGTCTCGGCGGCTGGAACTTTCGGGTGGAGGCTGTCGCGGGAAAGCGCGTGACCGTCCTCAAGGCGTGGAGCGAGCCGTCGCGTGAGGAGGAAGAGTGACGCTCGCGTGGGTGGGGCTGAGCGCATCGATCCTCGCGATCGCGTTCTTCGGGATCGCCGAGCTGGCGCTCCTTTCGACGAGCCGAATTCGCCTGCGAGGGTGGGTGCGACGGACGATAGAGGGTGTGCCCTGGGTTCGGGCCACCGACGTCGTCGAGCGGCCCTACCGCCTGATCGCTCCGATCTTGGTCGGCCGTGCGCTGGCCGTGACAGCGGCGGCGCTCTCCGCGGCTCGGCTCACGACAGCGGCATTCGATGCAGGCCCGTTCCAGACCGCGACCACGGCCGCGCTCCTCCTGACTCCGCCGATCTACCTCCTCGACGCGCTCGTCGGCACGATGGCACGCGCCCGCGCGCATCAGCTCTTTCCCGCCGTTTCCATAGTCCTTCGGCTCGCTTCCTGGGTCTTCCGACCGCTGGTTATCGCTGCCGATGCCATGGCGGCGTTGCTTCGCGTGGTGGGCGGGCGCCCCGAGCCGAGCGCGGTCGCGGGGCGCCGCGTCTTGGAAGCCCTCCTCGACGAGAGCGAGCGTGCGGGCGTGGTCGAGTCGTCTGAACGTGAGATCATCGCGGGGGTCTTCGAGTTCGGCCGAACGACCGTGAGAGAGGTGATGAAACCCTTCGAGGACATGGTCATCGCTTCGGCGGGATCACGTGCGCGCGAGATCTCGTCGCTGATCCGAACTTCCGGCTATTCACGAATCCCGCTCCACGGCCGGCGCGATTCGCGGCGCATCGTCGGCATGGTCCACGTATTCGATATCTACAAGCTCGATCCCGAAGAGCGCCCGCACCCGCGACACGTCGTGATCACCGGGCCAGAGACTCCTTGTGACGAGGTCCTGGTCGAAATGAAGCGCTACCGCTGCCACCTGGCGATCGTTGCCGAAGCAAAGCGCGCGGTCGGCATGGTCACGATGGACGATCTGGTCGAAGAGCTGGTGGGCGAGATCCGCGACGAGCACGACGCCCTCGCCGAGGGCCGGGAGCGCGGTCTCGTCGTTGACGCTCGGACTCCGATCGCGGAGATTAACGCCAAGCACGACATGGACTTGCCTACCGAAGGCGCAGACACGGTCGAGGAATTGCTCACCGCTGAGCTCGGCCGAGTCCCACAAGCCGGCGAGGAGCTCCGCCTACGCGCATGCGCGGTCGAGGTCCTGGACGCCACACAGGAACGCGTCCGCCGCGTGCGCCTGCGACGCCGAGCCGCGGGGCCCGCGCGAGGGAACCGCACGGCCGGGTAAAGTGATGTCAGCGCACGCCCTCCCACCCCCGGGTCCGCCTCCCGGTCCCGGAACGCGGGTCTTTCTCCGCCTGCGAACGTGGTTCGTGACGGGCCTCCTCGTCATCACGCCGGTCGGGCTGACGGTTCTGATCCTGCGGGCGATCTTCATCCGACTGGATGCGATCCTCGGCCAGGCCGTCCGATCAATCCTCGGACGCGAGATACCCGGGCTCGGCATCGTGGCGCTGATCACGGTGATCCTGGCGACCGGCATCGCCGCGCGGTCTCTGATCGGCGGCTGGCTCATCCGGGTGGGGCAGCGGGCGGTCGCTCGAATCCCGCTGGTCTCGCGGCTGTACCTCGCCCTCCAGCAGATCCTGGAGGTACTGATCGGCGGCGAGGCGCGGGTTTTCCGCGAGGTCGTGCTGGTTGAATATCCCCGAGTGGGCCTGTGGTCGCTGGGGTTCATCACCGCTGAGACCCCGAGCGAGATCGATGCCCGCACCGGGAAACGGATCGTCAACGTTTTCGTTCCCACGTCGCCCAACCCGGCGACCGGCTGGTTCGTCTTGGTGCCCGATGCGGAGGTCGTGCGGCTCGATATGAGCGTAGAAGACGGGATCAAGATGGTGATCTCGGCGGGGGCGTTCGTGCCGCCGGCCGCGAGCGCAGAGGCGGTACCGTGAGCGACGACTCCCGTCGGCGGATCGATGCCCTACGCGAAGCGCTGGAGCGCGAAGACGGCGCCGCCGTCGACGCGCTGATCGCCGACCTCCATCCTGCGGATCTCGCCGAGCTGATCGACCAGCTCGATGACGATCGCAAGGTCGAGCTGTTCCGCCGTATTCCGGCCGATCTGCGCGCCGAGACCTTGAGCGAGGTGGCGCCAGAAGCGTGGTCCGACCTCCTCGAGAGCGTCGCGCCGCACGAGGTCGGCACTCTTTTCGAGTCGCTCGAAGCCGACGACGCGGCCGACATCCTGGGCGAGATCTCGCACGAGGATGCGCGCGAAATCCTCGAGGCGCTCGAGCCCGAAGAATCGCGGGATATCGCCGCGCTGATGAAGTACGACGCCGAATCGGCCGGCGGCATCATGACGACCGAGCTCGTCTCCGTGCCGGCACATACCACGTGCGACGAAGCGATCCTGATGGTGCGTCAGCGGGGACGCGAGGTACAGGACTTTCATACCGTTTACGTGGTCGACGAGGAAACGCGGTTGCTGGGAACGCTGTCGCTGCGAGAGCTGATCCTCGCCGACGGCCAGTCGCCTATCATCGACATCATGAACACGGACGTCGTGCAGGTGGGGCCCACCGTGGATCAGGAAGCGGTATCGCGCCTCATCGCCAAGTACAACCTCGTTTCGATCCCGGTGTGCGACGAGTTCGGACATCTGCTCGGCCGGATCACCGTCGACGACGTGATCGACATCATCGAGGCGGAGACGACGGAGGACATCTTTCGATTGTCCGGCGTGGGCGAGGAGGAGGAAGAGCCCTACGCTTCGGCGCTGGAGATCGTCCGATCCAGGGCTCCGTGGCTGCTCATCACCCTCGGTACGTCGGGGCTCGGCGCCCTCGTCGTCGCGCAGTTCGAAGAGACGATCCAGCGCCTCGCGTTCGTCGCCGTCTTCATGCCGGTGGTTGCGGCGATGGCCGGCAACTCCGCCATCCAGGCGACGACGGTGGCGGTCCGGCGCCTCGCGCTGGCGCGAGGTGGGGCATCCGCGCGGTCCTTGCCGCGTGAGCTCCTGGCGGGGCTCGTGATTGGAGGGCTGATCGCGCTGATCCTCGGCATGGCGGCGGGTGCGTGGCAACAGAGCTCGGTGGTGGGGCTGGTGGTAGGGGGCTCCATGTGGGCGTCGATCTCGCTTGGAGTCTTCTGGGGCGCGGCTTTCCCGCTCTTGCTCGATCGGCTGGGACTCGACCCCGCGGTCTCGTCGTCGGTCTTCTTGACGACGATGACCGACCTCATCTCGTTCCTCCTGATCCTCGGCTCGGCCTCCTATTTCCTGACGCGCTGGCTCTGATGGCGATCATCAAGACCGAGGCCTTCGTCTTCAAGTCGTTCCGCTTCGGCGAGACGAGCCTGATCTGCCGGCTCCTCACGCGCGACCGCGGCGTCGTTCCCGTGATCGCCAAGGGTGCGCGGCGCCCGAAGAGCCGGCTCGGCGCGGCGCTGGGTCCCTTCCGTCGTCTCGGCGTCACCTACTACGACAAGCCGGGGCGTGAGATCCAGACGCTTGTGGACGTCGAGTTGCTCGTCGATCACCCCGGCGTGGCCGGCTCGCTCGAGCGGCTCGAAGCGGCGGGGGCATGGTTTCGCTTTCTGCGTGCCCTGTTGCCCGAGGGTGCGCCGGCGGACACGCTCTATGCGCTGGCGACTACAGCCCTCATGCGGCTCGAGACGAGCAGCGAGAGCGACGTCGGGCGCTGGGAGGCCTACCACCGCGCCGCGGTGGCCGGGATGCTCGGCCTGGGGCCGGCGATCGATGCCTGTGCGGGGTGCGGTCGGGAGCTTCCCGACGGGGGGCGACTCGCCTTCTCGGTCGAGGAGGGAGGGGTGCTCTGTGGGGCCTGCGCGGCACACCGTCCGGGAAGCGAGACCCTGGCGCCGGCGGCGTATGCCATTCTCCAGCTCTACCACCACTCCGATTATTCACTGGTCGCTGCGCTCGAGGACGATCCCGGGGTGGAGCGGGAAGTACGCCGGCTGATCCGACGTTTCGTCGCCTATCACGCCGATCTCGGCTCCTCGGCGGCTGACGTCAGGGGTGCCAGGTGACGTCGTTCGCGCCGCGGGTCGTCGGGACCGCCGGCCACATCGACCACGGCAAAACGGCCCTGGTCGAAGCCCTTACCGGGGTCTGGACCGATCGTCTGCCCGAGGAGAAGGAGCGCGGCATCTCGATCGACCTCGGGTTCGCGCCGCTCGATCTCGGTCCTGACACCCCACCGGTCAGCATCGTCGACGTGCCGGGCCACGAGGCTTTCGTCAAGAACATGGTCGCCGGCGCGACCGGCATCGACGCCGTCCTGTTGGTAGTCGCAGCGGACGAGGGAATGATGCCCCAGACCCGCGAGCACTTGCTGGTGCTCGAGGCGCTCGGCGTGACGCGTGGCGTCGTCGCGATCACCAAGGCCGATCTCGTCGAGCGGGAATGGATCGACTTGGTGGTCGAAACGATCCGGGAGGAGCTTTCGGCGACGCCGCTCGCCGGATCGCGCGTGGTCGTCGTCTCGTCCCGCACGGGGGAGGGGATGGACCAGCTGCGCTCAGGCCTGGCGGACCTCCTCGCGGAGACCCCACGGCGGTCGAGCGATCTGCCGTTCCGGCTTCCCGTCGATCGCTCATTCGGGCTGGCGGGCGCCGGCACGGTCGTGACGGGGACGGTGTGGAGCGGATCGATGGCGGAGGGTGAAACCGCCGTGGTCTTTCCCGCCGGGGAGCGGGCGCGCGTCCGGTCGATCCAGGTCCATGGACGAGCGGTTGGCCAAGCCGAGGCAGGTCGGCGGGCGGCGATCGCGCTGGCAGGCCTCGACGCGGATCGGATCGGCCGCGGTTCCACCGTCGTGGGGGAGGACCCGCCCTGGCGCGCCGTGGCACGGGTCGATGCACGGGTGTGGCTCGCACGGTCGGCGTCCAGGCGCCTGCTCTCCGGCGCACGTGTGCGTGTGCACCATGGAACGAGCGAGGTCATGGCTCGCCTTCGACCCTACGACGGCCGCTCGATCGACCCGGGCGGTGAGGCGCTGGCCCTCCTCGACCTCGAGGGTCCGATCGTCCCCGCTGTGGGCGATCGGATCGTCTTGCGGGCCTACAGCCCGGTCGCCACGGTCGGTGGCGGGGAGATCCTGGCGCTCGACCCGCCACGCGTGCGGGGAGCGCTCCGCGCCGAACGAGGGCGAAGTCTGGCCGCGCTGTCCGCTGCGCGAGGCGGCGCACGGCTGCAAGTTGCGCTCGAGGCGGCCGGAGCGGAGGGAATCGAGGAGCGCGCGCTGCCGCTGGTGGTGGGGCTCGGGGAAACAGCTCTGGCCGAGGCGATGATGGAATCGGCGGACCAGATCGAGCGCCACGGCTCGCGCTGGTTCGCGCGCGCGGCGCGGATCGAGCTCTCCGATCGACTCCTGGAGATCCTTTCCGCCCATCACGCCGCCGAGCCGCTCAAGCCGGGCTTGCCTCTGGAAGCCGCGCGCCAGCGCCTGGGTGGACGCGTGCGAGGAGTCGCTCCCGATCCAGCGTTGGTCGAGGCCGTGGTCGCGGGTCGCGACGGCGTGGGTGGCGTGAGGCGAGAGGGGACGGTCCTCGCATTGGCCGATCACCGGGTCGAGCTCGGGGTTGAAGACGAGCAGCTGATCGAGCGTCTAAGGACGGCGTACGCGGAGAGTGGGATCGAGCCGCCGGATACCCCCGAGCTGGCGGCGCGGCTCGACGTCGAGGCGCGTCGACTCCGAGAGCTCCTAGGGTATCTGGAGCGTGAGGGGGAGATCGTCAAGCTGGCGAGCGACTGGTACGCTGACGCGTCTGCGCTGGCCCGCGCCGAGCGCTCGCTCGTGGACCGGCTGGCGGCCGCCGGATCCGCCGAGACCTCCGCCTTCAAGGATCTCTTCGGCGTGAGCCGGAAATACCTGATTCCGCTCCTCGAGTACTTCGATCGTAGGGGCATCACCCGCCGCGAAGGCAACCGCAGGGTTCTGGCATGAGGATGGCATTGGCGACCGTAGGGGTGGTCGCGCTGGCTTGCGCATCGGCGCCTGCGCGGCGTGAGCCCCCTCCCTCGACCGATCGCACCGACGACCCCGAGTTCGTCGCTGCTCTGGAAGCTGCTGAACGCGAGTTCGAGAATCAGGCGGACGCGCTGGCCGCCGGGATCTACGAGCCGTTCGTTCACCCCGACTCGGTGCGCGCTGCCTCCTCGGAGATGCCGCTCCCCTCGCCCGAGGGCGAGGCCCCCCCGGTCGAATTCGGTCCCGATGATCCGACCACGGAGGAGCTTCTCGGAACCCTCCCCTCGCCGCCCCTGTATAATCCTCCGGGGGAAGGGATTGTCGAAGAGCCCCCGAGCCCCCGCCCCACGGAAGCGGCTTGGACCCTTCAGGTAGGAGCGTTTGACGCGGAGACAGGAGCCCTCGTACGCCTTCGACAACTCGAGCGCGACTTTCCCGATTGGCCACGCTGGCACATCGAGGATGCGGGCGTGTTTCGCGTCTACGTCGGTCGTTTCGCCGATCGCGGCGCGGCTGACCGCGCGCGCGTCGAGATCGGGAACCGCGGGTACGGCGATGCCTGGATCGTCTCGGCGCCGTAGGCGGTCAGCGGTCGGCCGGGGGATCCTGGTCGCGCTCCTGTTGGCCGTCGCTCCGGCGGCACAGGTCGCCGCGCAATCTCAGCCAGTGCGTGAGGACGGGGTCACGCTCGAGCAGAACTTCCCCAACCCGTTCACTCCCGGCGTCAGCCCCACGATCTTCACCTACACCCTCCCCGACGAATCCCACGTCCGTCTCGCCGTCTACAACCTGCTGGCTCAGGAGGTGGCGCTGCTCTTGGACGAGACGAAGCCTAAAGGGCGCCACCGAGTCGCATGGGACGGAAACGACGCCCACAGGCGACCCGTGCCCGCCGGCGTTTACTGGTACCGGCTCGAGGTGGGAGATCGCCGGCCTCTGTTGATGCGCTTGCGTGTGCGAGAGTCAGCGCCGGCGGAATCTCCCGGCCTGGCTGCCGAACGGGACTAGGGTTCCGTGCTCAGTGCTCGGGACCCGGTCGCGCAGCGTTCCGTTCAAGCAACAGAGTACAGCAGTCGGCCGCAATTCTCGCACGTCTCTGATTCGTCCGACGCCCGGGAGAGCTTGGCGGTAGGGAAACGGACGAAACAGCCGTAACAGATGCCCTTTCGCGCGGGCACGAGGGGTCGCTCGTACTTGCTCGCGATCGTGTCGTAGCGGCGCAGGAGGGCGGGGTCGATCTCGTTCCGAAGGCTCTCGATCTCGGCGTCGATGGCCCCGGCGCCGGTGGTCTCGAACCCCAGCTCCTCGTAGCTGTGATCCTCGAGGTCGCGCTTGAGTTGGAGCAAGTCCTGCAGCGCGATCAACCGCTCGATCGTGGTGTTCAAATCCTCAGACCTCGGCCCGATTCAGAACGTCGAAGAACTCGTCGGCCGTCTCGATCTGTTCGAGCTGCTGGAGATTTTTCGGATTCTTGCAGAATTGGGCAATCTTACCGAGGACCGGGAGATACAGGTGGGAAACCTCGATGGGTGGTGCGACGATGAGGAAGAAATGGTGGACCGCTTTGCCGTCGACCGCCTCGAAGTTCAAGCCGCTGATCTTACGGCCGTAGACGATCCTGAGACGGTCGACCACAAGCGATCGACAATGCGGGATCGCGACGCCCTTGCCGATTCCGGTGGACCCCAGGTTCTCCCGTTTCTTCAGAAGCTTGTAGAGGATCTCCTCGGCTTCGGGCTCGAGGTCGAGGAGGGTCACCATCTCGCGCAAGGCGGCGTCCTTGTCCATCGCGCTCAGCTCGAGCGAGATCTCGTCCTTGGCAAAGAACTCGACGAGCTTCATGAACCCCCCTGGATGGTCGGCGATGCGACGTGGGTTCGGCGATGACCGGCCAAACTAGAAATCACGTCTGAGCCTGACAATGAAACGCGGGCCATCCTCGGGACCGCCGAGATCGGTGATTCGTTGGGCCACGAACGCACCGATGTAGCTGAAGATGTTGATTCCCGACAACCCGGTGCCTACGTCGGCGTGCCAGTCTCCCCAGTTGTCGACTTCGGCGACCCGCCCCACATCGATGAACCCCACCCAGTGCCACGATAGGAAGACGACGGCGATCTCGTCGGTCACGGGAAGGGGCAAACGCAACTCGCTCTGCGCCTGGATCCCGGCGTCCCCCTGGAAGGTCGCGGCGCGGAACCCGCGCAGGGAGCCCGGGCCGCCAAGCTGGACCTTGCGCTGGGTCGGCAGGCCCTCATCGCCGAAAGGCCCTTTCCAGACGATACGTGAATCCCACCAGGCGTCACGGCCGAGGCGGATGTAGCGCCGAACGTCGATCGAGCCGCGAGAGAATTCGATGTCGCCTCCGAGGGCCCTGCCGGCTCCTTCCCACGTCCAGCGCACGATCCACCCCGGACCGGGGAGCAGAGGGCTCTGGACGTCGCGCGTGTCGAGCCACCCCTCGAGGAGCAAGCTGCGAAGCTCACCCTCCTCGATCGCCGGGTTGTCGCGCCAGTCGTCGTCTCCTCCAAAGAGCGAGAAGGGTGCGCGGTTGCGCTGGCTCCATTGTTTCGTGCGGAGGTAGCCGAAGGTCCCGCCCAACCGGCCGCCGGAAGTCTCCGCGTCGAGAGCGATGAAGGATCCCCTCTCCCGCCACCAATCCAGGAGATCGCTGGCGGCGACGAACGAAGAGACGTCGTTCTCGCGCGTCGTGATCTTCCAGTCGTCGAATGTCGTCGCGCGCTGGAAGTGCTCGGCGCGAACGACCAGAGCGCCGGGCAGTGGCAATCGAAATTCCGTCGCCAGCCGCCAATAGAGCCGCTGGTGGGTTGTCGGAGCCGCGACGCGGAACGTGAATCCGGGCGTTCGCGTGGGATCGGTGGGCTCGAGCGCGAAGCCCCAACCCGGCGTCAGGCCGTCGGTCCGATTATAATGTTCGATCGTGAATCCCCAGAAACCGTCGGGCTCGAACAGCCAACGGCGTGACTCCTCGACGATGATCTCCGCCGGACCCTCGATCGGACCGGCGATCATGGTGTCGGAGACCACCGGCTCCGTGGGCCAGGGGATTGGCTCCGAAGGAACTCGCTCCTGCGCCGGGATCGGAGCCGCGCCGAGAGCGATCCAGCCCAAGGCCGCGACGAGCGCCGCCAGGCTCGGGTGGGATGCTACCCGGACCAGTCGAAGACGAAGCAGGTTGGAGACGCCGGCCCCGCCACCGCGAGCGCCGCGGCGTAGCCGGGAGCGGGGTGGAGGGCGGCCAGGGACCATGGTGTTCTGCGCGGCTCGTCGTCGAAGAACGTGATCGCTAGCCGCTGCTCGCGAGGGCTCACAGAGACCGCGAAGCGCTTGAGGGCGGGTACCAGCCCGCTCGCGCCACCCCACGCCTTGAAGACCGCTTCCTTGCGCGTCCAGCATGCGAAGAAGGCCGCCGGGACGACGGACTGCGGCAGCGCCGCCAGGGCCGCGGCTTCCGCGGGAGCGAAGAAACGCTCTGCCAGGCGCTCGAAGGCGACCTCGCGCCGGAGACGTTCGACGTCGACGCCGACCGGCCGATCGGCGAAAGCAAAGAGAGCCAGCCGATCCGAGTGCGCCACGCTGAAACGGAGGGGAACCGCCACCGTGGGGTCGACCGCCGGTCGGCCGCCAGGCTCGGCGATCAGGGGAACTTCACCGGGCGCGATTTCAAGGTAGCGGCCGAGGAGAATTCGCAGAGCCGCGCGACCGGCGACGAAGCGGGCCCGGTGGAGTGGAAAGGGCATTCTCTCGGCTCGCCGTCGCTCGGCCGGGGCAAGGAGCTCCCAGGCGTGGGCGAGTTCATCGACATCTAGAGAGAGCGAGGCCCGCCACACGTGGACGCCGCCCGCAGCGAGCCGCAGCGTCGCGGGAGACTTCTTCCACTCCAAGGGCGCCTCTTCCTCTGGGACCGGCGAGCTCGATCGTGTGGAACTCAGCGCGCGCGGGCGATAAACTCGAAGCTATTCATGGATGCTCTGTTGCGCACCACGCTGGCCGCCGTCCGAAACCGCGAGATCGATGTCGAGGAGGCGATCCGCCGCCTCGCGACCTGGCCTCAGGAGCGGCTTCCCTTCGCCACCATCGACCACCATCGAGCCCTTCGGTGCGGTTTCCCCGAGGTTGTGTACTGCGCGGGCAAGACCCCGGAGCACGCCGCGGCGATCGCCGACAGCATCTGGCGTCGCGCGGGGCGTCTGCTGGCGACCCGCGCCACACCCGAGCACGCAGCGGCGATCGAGGCGGTGGTGCCATCAGCGCGCTACAATCCTCTCGGGCGCACCGTCAGCGCAGGGGCGCCCCCACCGAGCCCGCTCCCGCCCGTGGTCGTGGTCACCGCAGGCACCAGCGACCTGCCGGTCGCCGAAGAAGCGATCGAGACCGTCCGCATGTTCGGTCAGCCGATCGAGCATCTGGTCGACGTCGGAGTTGCCGGCCTTCATCGGCTGCTCGATCGGCGCGCGGAGCTGGACCAAGCCGGCGTAGTGATCGTCGTCGCCGGCATGGAGGGAGCGCTGGCCTCGGTCGTCGGCGGGCTCGTCGACGTGCCGATCGTGGCGCTTCCGACCAGCGTGGGGTATGGCGCATCGTTCGAGGGGTTGGCGGCGCTCCTGGCGATGCTGTCCAGCTGCGCGCCGGGGATCGTGACGGTGAACATCGACAATGGCTTCGGGGCTGGGTTCGCCGCGGCGCGGATCAACGCGCTGCGCGGGGCGGCCCGGAGATCGGTGCGCGATGCCTGCGCGTGAGCTTCCTGAGCTCCCCGACAAGGAGCCCCTGACGCCGTCGCGCGCGCGCGACATCCTGCACGAGGTCGCGTTGTTCCTGCCACGGTTCGTGGTCCTGCTCAAGCGTCTCATGACGGATCCGCGCGTCCCGCGGCGCAGCAAGTGGATCGTGGGCGGAGTGCTGGTCTATCTCGTCTCACCGATCGACATCGTGCCCGACTTCGTCCCGGGTCTGGGGCAGTTGGACGACGTGGTCGTGGTGCTGCTCGCGCTCCACGGACTCCTCAATCGCGTCGACGAGGAGGTCGTCCTCGAGCACTGGGACGGAGACGCGGATCTGATGCGTATGGTCCGCGCCGGCTTTGCAGCGGCAGCCCGGCTGCTGCCGGGGAAGTGGGAGCAACGCGTGTGAGGCCACGTTGCTCGCCCGGCGCGCCGTTTCTAACTTGGGCTCCACGCGGGTGAAGCCATGATCCGGAGCATGACGGGGTTCGGCCGGGGCGAATCCCAGTTCGACGGCTACCGGTTCCTCGTCGAGATCAAGTCCGTCAATCATCGCTTCCTGAATACGAGCCTCCGTCTGCCGCGGGAGTTCGGCCACCTGGAGAGCGCGTTGACGGCGCGGTGTGCGGCGCGTTGCGAGCGCGGTCACTTGAGCGTCAAGCTCGATGTCGAACCAATCGAGGGAGGTCACGGACGCGGTCCCCGTCTCAATCGCGAGGTTCTCGACCGATTCCTCGAGCTGGCCGAGAGCCTCGACGCCCTCCCCGGCGTCACCGGGCGGTTGGGCGCCGACGCCCTTCTCACGCTTCCGGGTGTGCTGGAGTGGGAGCCCGCGCCGATCAGGCTCGCCGACGACGAGTTTCTGGCGGGAGCGGGAGCGGCTCTAGAGATCGCTCTCGACTCGGTGGTGACGAGTCGTACGACGGAAGGGCGCGCACTCGAAACCGACCTGCGCGAGCGACTCGACGCCCTAGAGCGGTGTCGTGGGGAGTTGGCCGAGCTGGCGCCGGCGCGCGAGTCGCGCGAGCGCGAGCGACTGAGAGTCAAGCTGGCCGAACTCATGCCGATCGATGATCCAGCGCTCGAGCAGCGCGTTGCTCAGGAAGTCGTGCTGCACGCTGATCGCGTGGATGTCAGCGAGGAGCTGACGCGCATGCGCGCCCATCTCGAACACTTTCGGTCCGAGTTGGAGGCGAGCGGTGGAGGAGTGGGTCGCAAGCTGACCTTCCTGCTCCAGGAGCTTCACCGGGAGGCCAATACGATGGGATCCAAGGCCAATGACCCGCAGATGCAGCGAATCGCGATCGAGATCAAGTCGGAGCTCGAAAAGATGCGCGAGCAAGCCGAGAACGTGGAGTGATGGTGACGGAACGCGACGCCGACGTCGGTCTCACCACGCGACCGTTTCCAATCGTGCTATCAGCGCCGAGCGGAGCGGGCAAGACGACGGTGGCCAAAGAGATCTTCAGGCGGATGCAATACCTCCGCTTTGCCGTTTCGATGACCACCCGGCGGCGACGTAAGGGCGAGGTCGACGGCGCCGATTATCGATTCGTGAGCGAGGAGGCCTTCGAGCAGGCACGCGCGGCAGACGAGTTGGGCGAATGGGCCGTGGTCCACGGCCACCTTTACGGCACGCCACGGGCCGAGATCGAGACCGCGCTGAAGGAGGGATACCACGTCCTCTTGGACGTCGACGTCCAGGGCGGCGCGGCCCTTGTGAAAGCCTACCCCGAGGCGGTTTCGATCTTTCTCTTGCCGCCGTCGCACGCGGCGATGGAGGCGCGCCTCCGCGGTCGCGGCACCGAGTCGGCTCAGGCGATCGAGACGCGCCTGGCGGAATCGTTGCGCGAGCTGGAGAATGTTGAGAACTACGAGTACGTGATCGTCAATCGCGAACTCGAAAAGACGGTCGAGGTGTTCGCGCGCATCATCCACGCCGAGGAGCATCGGCGCGAAAGAAAGCAGAACCTCGCTGCTTGGTTGGATGTTCATTTTCCACAGAGACGAACCTATCTGGAAGGGAGGTCGATTCGACATGAAGGTGTTCACTCCCGGTGAAGTCGCGACCGCGACGCCGGCCCACAACAAATACGAAGCGGTGATGGTCGCCGCCGCCTACGCGCGAAAGCTCAACGAGCTCCCGAAGGAGGGAGGCAAGGAGTGGCGGAAGAAGTACACGACGCGCGCTCTGGAGGATCTGGTGGCGAGCGAGATCGAGTACACGGTCGTCGAAAAGAAGGTCGAGTAGCCCGCCGAGAGCCTTTCGCCGGGCGCGTCGTTACCCTCGGCGTGACCTCGGGGATCGCCTGTTACAAGGCGGTCGATCTCATGCGCGATCTGGCGCGCTCGGGTGCTCGTGTGCGTCCGATCCTGACCGCGAGCGCAGCCGAGTTCGTCCGACCCGGCCTCTTCGAGGCCCTCTCGGGCGAACGGGTGGGAACCTCGCTCTGGTCGGACTGGCCGCTCGGTGAAGAAGTGGGATCGTACGCCCGTTTCCCGCATCTAGACTTCGCGCGTGGCGTCGATGCCGTGGTGGTGGCGCCGGCCACCGCCGACATCCTCGGCAAAGCCGCCGGCGGCATCGGAGACGATCTTCTGTCGACGACGCTGCTGGCTGTCGACCCTCGACGTACCCCAGTTCTCTTCATTCCATCAATGAACGCGACGATGTGGGAGAACCCGGCTGTCGTCGCCAACCGGCGGACCCTCCAGGAGCGCGGCTACTGGATCGTGACGCCCGACGAGGGGCCGCTGGCGTGCGGGGAGTTCGGCTTCGGCCGCTGGCCAGGGAACGCGGCGATTGTGGCCGCGCTCGACCGCCTCGTCAACGGGGGCGGCCGTCTCACGGGGAGGCGGGTGGTGGTGACGGCGGGCCCAACGCAGTCGGATCTCGATCCCGTCCGTACGATCACCAACCGGTCGAGCGGCAAGATGGGCTTCGCGATCGCAGGGGCTGCGTGGCGCGAGGGGGCGGACGTCGTCCTGATCCATGGCCCTGCGGCGGTCGCGCCCCCGCCTTTCGTGGAGACGATAGCGGTGCGTACCCCCGAAGAGATGGGGGCCGCGGTTCTCGCCGCCCTTCCCGGTGCCGCCCAGCTCTGGATGGCTGCGGCGGTCGGCGATTGGCAGCCCGTCGAGCGCGCCGGGTCGAAGCTCAAGAAGGGGGAATGGGACGGAGTTCTCCGGCTCGAGCCGACCGAGGACATTCTGGCGCGGGCCGTGATCGAACGGGAGTCCGGCACGACCATCGTGGGATTCGCGGTCGAGACCGAGGATAGCGAGCGGCGCGCGGCCGAGAAGCTGGTCCGCAAAGGCTGTGACTTCCTGGTCGTCAACAATCCGCTCGAGGAGAGTGCCGGATTCGAGCACGACACCAACCGCGTCGTCGTGCTCGCGCCGGGAGGCGAGCGGCACGCGTTCCCTCTCATGTCGAAGGAAGAGCTCGCGGTGCGACTTCTCGATCTCGTCCTCGAACGCGAGCGCGCCGCCGCTACGAGCCCTCGATGAGCCCCGCGCGCGTAGCGCCCGAAGCCCATGACGCGATCGGAATGCGGGCTGAGGGCGAGATCGTGGCGCGCCTGGAGCGCGCAAGGCTTCTGGGCGAAAGGTTCGTGCTCCTCCTTCCGCGCGAAGTCGTCGAAACGTCGATGGATGAGACGGGTGTCGAACTTTCGTCGCTGGCCGGCACGGTGGGGTTCGACATCGAAGCGTGGGAGGAGGTCCGCGCCGCGGCGCTGGTGTGCCGCAAGTGCGAGCTGTGCCAGGGGCGCACCACCGTCGTCTGGGGCAGCGGCACACCCTACACTCGGCTACTCGTGGTGGGTGAGGCGCCGGGCTTTCACGAGGATCAGCAGGGGGAGGCGTTCGTCGGTCCGGCGGGTCAGCTCCTGACCAAGATCCTGGCGGCGATCGGTTTCGCCCGCGATCAGGTCTTCATCACCAACGTTCTCAAGTGCCGTCCACCCCGCAATGCCGACCCTCAACCGCATCAGGTCGCCGCGTGTGAGCCGTATCTCGTTCGCCAGATCGAGCTGATCGGCCCGGCGGCGATCCTCGCGCTCGGTCGCCACGCGGCGCGTACTTTGCTTCGCACCGAAGCGCCGATGTCGGCGCTCCGTGGGCGGGTATTCCGCTATCAGGGGGTTCCGCTCGTGGCCACCTACCACCCGGCGGCGCTTCTCAGGAACCCAAATCTCAAGCGTCCGACCTGGGAGGACGTTCAGCTCCTGCGCCGCATCTATGACGAGGCGGTGAGCGAAACCGCCGGAGGGACTCCATGAACGAGCGCGCCACAACGGCGGTGGGGCTCGAGCGACGTATTGCCACCGATCGGGTACCGCCCCACTCCGACGAGGCCGAGATCTCGGTCCTGGGCGGCATGATGCTCGAGGAGACTGCCGCGGACCGGGCGATGGAGATCCTGACCGAGGACGACTTCTACCATCCGGCCCACCGCCGGATCTTTCACGCTATCGCGATGCTGCGCGACCAGGGTCACGCGCCGGACGCGATGTCGGTGCGCGAAGAGCTCCGGCGGCACGACGCCCTCGACGAAGCGGGCGGTGCCGATTATCTGGCGCGGATCGTCGAGATCGTGCCCACGGCCGCCAACCTCGGGTACCACGCGCGGCTGGTCCTCGACGCCTCGGTCAAGCGTCGGCTGATCACGACGGGGACCGAGATCGTCGGCGATGCCTATCAGTCAGCGGAGGATGCCGAAGAGCTCCTGGACAAGGCCGAGGCTCGGATCTTCCGGATCTCGGAGCGCCGATACAAGCGCGCCTTCGTGCCGATCAACCAACTGCTGCAGGGCGCGGTCCTGCAGCTCGAGTCGCTGGCGGGCCGGGGCGAGGCGATCACCGGCGCCCCCTCGGGGTTCGCCGACCTCGACGATCTGACCGCCGGGTTCCAGCTCGGCGACCTGATCATCGTGGCCGCCCGCCCCAGCCTCGGGAAGACGTCGATATCCCTGTCGGTCGCCGCCAACGCGGCCATCCTCCACGAGCTGCCGGTCGCGCTCTTCTCGCTGGAGATGTCGACCGAGCAGCTCGTCCAGAGGTTGATCTCGATGGAAGCGATGGTTTCGCTCAAGACGCTGCGCACGGGAAGGGCGACGAGCGAGGAGTGGAAGCGAGTCGCCGACGCCTGCGATCGATTGCGACGGGCGGCGATCTACATCGACGACACGGCGCTTCTTTCACCCCTCGAGATGCGGGCCAAGGCACGACGCCTCAAACAGCAGCGCGACATCGGCCTCGTCGTGGTCGACTACCTTCAGCTCATGCAGGGTGGCGCAAGGTCCGAGAACCGCCAGCAGGAGATCAGCGAGATCAGCCGTTCGCTCAAGGCGCTTTCCAAGGAGCTCAACGTGCCGGTGATCGCGCTCAGCCAGCTGTCACGCGCCCCCGAGCAGCGGAGCGACCAGCGCCCGAAGCTCTCCGACCTGCGTGAGAGCGGGGCGATCGAGCAGGACGCCGACCTCGTACTCTTCCTCTACCGCGACCCAGCCAAGATCCCGTCCGAGGGGCCGCGTCCTTCAGCGATCGTGACCGAGATCATCATCGGGAAAAATCGCAACGGTCCGACGGGGTCGATCGAGCTCGTGTTCCAGGAGGAGTTCATGCGGTTCATGGACCTCGACCGCTGGCATCAGCCGTGAGCGCGCGTCGAACGCGCACGCAGTTCGTCTGTGCGTCGTGCGGCGCATCCGCGCCACGCTGGTCGGGTCGCTGCGCCGAGTGCGGCGAGTGGAACACGCTGGTGGAAGAGATCGTCGAGCCCGCTGCCCCCCGCGCATCCGCCGCGGCAGCCCCCATTCGAACCCTGGCTGAAGTGCCGACGAGCGAGGGCGCACGCATTCTGACCGGCCTCGGTGACCTCGACCGTCTCCTCGGAGGCGGCATCGTGCCGGGAGGGCTCTACCTGGTCGGGGGCGAGCCGGGAGTGGGGAAGTCGACTCTCCTGCTCCAGGCGGCGGCTCGTATCGCGGCGGCCGGCCGCCCGGTCCTCTACCTCGCGGGCGAGGAATCGCCGGCTCAGATCAAGCTCCGCGCGGAGCGGCTGGGAATCGCGGGCGACACACCGCTTCTTCTCGCGCCAGGGACGGCGCTGGACGCGCTGATCGCGGCGTGCGAGAGAGCGCGCCCGGATGTGGTCGTTCTCGACTCGGTCCAGACCGCTTACGAACCGGCGCTTTCGAGCGCCCCGGGGTCGGTGTCTCAGGTCAGGGCGGCGGCAGGCGCTTTCCAGCGGTGGTGCAAGACGACCGGCGCTGCGGCCTTCCTGGTTGGCCACGTGACGAAAGGCGGCGGGATCGCCGGGCCAAAGACGCTCGAGCACGCCGTCGACGCGGTTCTTCAGTTCGAGGGGGACACGCACCACGACTGGCGAGTCCTGCGCGCGCTCAAGAACCGCTTCGGATCCACCCAGGAGATCGCCGTATTCACCATGAGCGACGGCGGCCTTCGGCCGGTCGACAATCCGTCGATCTTCTTTCTCGATCCCGAGCGCCGCGCACACCCCACACCGGGCTCGGCTCACGTGGCGAGCATCGAGGGAACGCGTCCCCTCGTCATCGAGATCCAGGCGCTCGTCGCTCCGAGCCCCTACGGCACGCCACAACGCGTGGCCGGGGGCTTCGACGCGCGTCGGCTGGCCCTCTTGCTCGCCGTCCTGGAGCGAAAGGCCGGCGTGGCGCTGGGGCCGCGCGACATCTTCGTCAACGTGGTGGGAGGCCTCACGCTGCGCGAGCCGGCTGTCGACCTGGGCGTCCTGGTCGCGCTGGCGTCGAGCCATGCGGAACGCCCGGTGCGAGCCGGGACGGTCGTCTTCGGCGAGGTGGGCCTGACGGGTGAGATCCGGCCCGTACGGCTCGCGGACGCGCGACTCAGGGAAGCAGCGCGGCTCGGGTTCCGGCGCGCGGTCATCGCCAGGAACGGCGAGGCGCCTACCCGCCGGGAGGATGGAATCGAGATCGAAACAGCCCGATCGGTCGGCGAGGCCGTGACCCTCGCCCTGGAAGAGGCACGGCGATGAAGGCCCGTCCATGAAGACCCCGTCCATGAAGTTCATACGATGCACCACGGCGCCGCGTATCATCATTCGATACCCATGGCGGCGCATACTACTGCCTGCGAAGGAGGCATATGATTTACCTGCGTCTGGCTATCGCGCTCCTGCTCGTTTGGGCCGGCGCTCTTGCCGTGCTCTACGAGCCGGAATGGGTGACGTACGCCGTAGTCGGCGGCGGCGCCCTCGTTCTCCTGATGACATTGCTGCTCGAGGCCCGGATCCATCAGGGCGATCCGCGTCAGGTCTTGACCGGCGGGATCGGGTTCGTATTGGGACTGCTCCTGGCGTCGCTGATCGTCGCCGTTCTCATGATGGTTCCCGGTACCGCGGCATTCCTATCCAGCGGCACGTACGTGTCGACGTTCGGCCTCATGCTCCTGTTTCTCGTATTCGGCTATCTCGGGGCGGCAACCGGCCGATCGATCACCTATGACCTAACGCTGTTTCGTCAGCCCGAACAGAACGGCGGCAGCAAGGCCCGGTTCTTGATCGGCGAGAAATCGCTCATCGACGGCCGGATCGTAAAGCTCGCCGAGACGCCGGTTCTGGCCGGTGAGATCATCGTCCCCCGTTTCGTGGTCGATCAGCTCAATCAGCTGGTTGCCTCTCACGTGCCGATCGAAAGGTTCCGCGGCGAGCGCGGCCTCGACAGCCTGCGCCGTCTCCAGCAGAACCGGATGCGGGCGGTCTACATACGCGAGCTGGATCTGCTCCACGGGGAGATCGAGGGAGTCCTCGATTATGCCGTCCAGCACGACAGCCGAATCGTCACGCAGAACCCCGAGATGATCAAGGAAGCCAAGCGCAGAGGGATACCGGTCGTCAATCTGAACGAGATCGCCACCCTGCTCGAGCCGGAAATCCTGTCGGGCGACGAGCTGGTGCTGCGACTCGTCAAGCCCGGCAAGGAGAAGGATCAGGCGGTCGGCTATCTCGAGAACGGCAACATGGTCGTGGTCGAGAACGCGCGCGGCGATATCGGGCGCACCGTTCGGGTCGCCGTCACTGGGATCCACCAGACACGCGCCGGAACCCTCATCTTCGCCAAGCGTCGCGACGATGACGAGCGGGAGGGGGAGTCAGGGGTGGAGCTCGAGACGGAAGGCGCAGGCCGCCCCTGAGCGGCCCGGTCGTCACGGCGTCTTGATTCCCGCGGCGGCGATCGTCGTCGCCGCCGGGGTGGGGCGACGCATGGGAGGCGAGGCCAAGCAGGTCCGCCTGCTCGACGGACGACCGACGCTGTGCTGGGCCATGAGGCCCCTCGTCGAAGCGCTGGCTGGCCCGCTGGTATTGGTCGTGTCACAGGAAGCGGCGGGCGAAGCCGAGGCGCTGGCTCGCCGGCACCTCGGTCCAGCCGCGGATCGGGTCCACGTCGTTGCGGGGGGCGAGCGGCGGCAGGATTCCGTTCGTGCCGGACTGACCGCTCTCGCTACGCTCTCGGGAGTCACCGACACTGTCCTGGTGCATGATGGCGTGCGACCCTTCGCCTCGCGGGGGCTCGTCGAGCAGGTGGCGACTCGCGCGGCCGGTGGCGCCGTCATCCCCGCCCTTCCCATCGCCGACACGCTCAAGGAGACCGAAGGCGAGCGCGTCGTCACGACCCGGGACCGATCACGCTACGTCATGGCCCAAACGCCTCAGGGGTTCCCCCGCGCCATCCTCGAGGCGGCGTTCGAGGCGGCAGGCTCCGCGGACGCGACCGATTGCTCCGCGCTTTGTGAGCGGCTCGGCGCGCCGGTCCACTGGATTCCCGGCGAACCTCTGAACCGCAAGCTCACCGATCCCGAGGACTGGGCTTGGGCCGAGCTCACGGTCGCAGCCGGCTGGGTTCGTTGGGAGGAGCCCTGATCGCCTCCGGTGGACCTCACGAGGTCCGCACGGGAATCGGCTTCGACGCCCATCCGTTCGCCGTGGGGCGCCGTTTGGTCCTGGGCGGCATCGAGATTCCCCACGACCGAGGGCTAGCGGGGTGGTCCGATGCCGACGTCCTCCTCCATGCGATCACCGACGCGCTCCTGGGGGCCGCTGCCCTGGGCGACATCGGCCGACACTTCCCTCCCGATGATCCGAAGTGGAAGGGCGCCGACAGCCGTGTTTTCGTGCGCGAGGCGGCATCCCGCGTGCGGAGCGCGGGCTGGCGAATCGAGAACGTCGACGCCACCGTGCTCGCGGAGACGCCTCGGATCACGCCCCACGTCCAGTCGATCGAGGCCTCGATCGCCACAGAGCTCGCGATCGACGCCGAGCGGGTGAGCGTCAAGGCGACGACGCTCGAGGGCATGGGATTCGTGGGCCGGGAGGAGGGGATCGCCGCCCTGGCGATCGCGACGCTCGCGCGAGGAGCGGAGATCTCTACGCCCTAGATGATCAGCCATCTCGAGTGCAGCCGCTGCGACACTCGTCACGACGCCGGGCACCTCCGAAACCTCTGCCCGTGCGGCGGACCGCTCCTCGCTCGTTACGATCTGTCGGAGCTGGCTCGAACGTGGAGGATCGAGGGTCTCGCCGGCCGGCGACGCGACATGTGGCGCTGGCGCGAGGTCCTGCCGATCGCCGAAGACGAGGAGCCCCTGACGCTGGGAGAGGGCGGCACTCCGCTTCTGAGCTCGCGGGCGATCGGTCCTTCGCTCGGGCTCGATCGCCTCCTCTTCAAGGACGAGTCGACCAACCCGACCGGCTCCTTCAAGGCCCGCGGTCTCGCGGTCGCCGTTCATCGCGCGCGGGTTCTTGGCGCAGAGCGTGTCGCGATCCCGAGCGCAGGCAATGCCGGCGCCGCGGCCGCTGCGTACTGCGCTCGGGCGGGGCTGGACTGCACGGTTGCGATGCCCGAATCGACCCCCACGCCGATCGTCGCCGAGACGCGCGCGTACGGCGCCCGCGTGGAGCTCGTCCCGGGCTCGATCGCGGATGCCGGCGCGTGGGTTCGCCAGCGAGGCGTGCCCGAGCTGTGGTTCGACCTCTCGACCCTGCGCGAGCCCTACCGGATCGAAGGCAAGAAGACGATGGGTTACGAGATCGCGGAGGCTCTGGGATGGTCCTTGCCCGACGCGATCGTCTACCCGACCGGCGGCGGCACGGGCCTGGTGGGGATGTGGAAGGCGTTCGACGAGATGGAGGCCCTGGGATGGGTGGGGCGAGATCGGCCCCGCATGATCGTGGTGCAGGCCGAGGGGTGCGCGCCGATCGTCGAGGCATTCGCGGCGGGCGGCGATCGCGCCGCGCTGGTCGCCGAGCCGACGACGGTGGCGAGCGGGCTCAGGGTTCCGAGCCCTCTCGGGGACCACTTGATCCTCCAGATCGTGCGCGCCTCCGCAGGGACAGCGGTCGCGGTGACCGACGACGCGCTCCTGGAAGGAGCCCGGCGGCTGGCGCGCGAAGAGGGAATCCTGGCGAGCCCGGAAGCCGGTGCCACGGTCGCGGCGCTCTCGATCGTGAAAGAGAGCGGGGCCATCGACCCGGCGGAGCGCGTGGTCTGCACCGTGACGGGCGGCGGCCTCAAGTACCCCGTCGTTCTGCCACGGAACGTCGATCGTTGACTGGCCGCGCGCCTACTGCAGCAGCTTTGGGATGTCGATCGCGCCCGAGGCTCGGCATCGCATCTGCTTCGGCACGGCGATCGCGGCTTGGAGTTGCGGCGATCGTTCTGGTCGGATCGATCGTGGCGCAGAGTTGCGCTGGCGCCTCGGGACGGAGCGCGCCCGCGACCTCGCAGAATTGGATCCGCGAGGAGCTGTATTTCGGAGCCTCGATTCCCGAGGACGGAGATGTCTCGAACCAGGCGTGGGAGCTCTTCGTCGAAGAAGAGATCGCCCCTCGATTTCCCGACGGGTTCACGATCCTCGAGGCCGAGGGGCGCTGGCGGCACGC
>JBHEOA010000170.1:0-5569 GCA_046261835.1 Gemmatimonadota bacterium | reverse complement strand
AAACGTAAGGGAAGCGCGGAGTGGAAGGGTGGCCTCAAGGACGGCAAGGGCTCACTCACCGTCGGCGAGCGCGCGTGGCAGGGGTCGTATTCGTTCGGCTCGCGTTTCGAAGAGGGGCAAGGTACCAACCCCGAGGAGCTGATCGGCGCCGCCCACGCTGCATGCTTCTCGATGGCGCTCTCGGCGGGTCTCGAGCGCGCGGGATACAAGCCGACGCGCGTCGCGACGACCGCGGAGGTCGAGCTCCGGGCCGGCGAAGAGGGCCCGAGTATCTCCACGATCACCCTGCGCACCGAAGGCGAAGTGCCGGGGATCGATGAGAAGATGTTCCGCGAGCAGGCCGAGCAGGCGAAGAAGAACTGCCCCGTCTCCAAGGCGCTGACGGGCGTCGACATCGAGCTCGACGCCCGGCTCGTGGGGCGATAACCCCTAGCTCGTGAGGCGATAACCCCTAGCTGCTGCCCCGCTCGTGGGCCGGTAGCCTCAGCCCCTACCGCCGAGGTCGCCACGTCCGGGGTGGAATCTCCCCGGTGTAGGTCGCTGGGGCTTGACGTTCACCTCGGCGCGCGGTGGATGGCGCGGGTTCTTGTACTGCTCGAACCGTCTCTGCTCGGGCGGCATGGGAGGCGGCCCACCCCCCGGACGCGCGGGAGCCGCGGACTCCCCCGGCGCGGGAACGGGGGGCTGTTCTGGCCGGGGCGGCTGCGCCGGCGGAGCAGGCTTCGCCTTCTTTTTGGCGGGGGCCTTCTTGCTCGGGGCCTTCTTCCGCGCCGGGGCCTTCTTCCGCGCCGGGGCTTTCTTTCGGACCGGGCCCCTCCTCTTGGTGGGGGTCTTCTTTCGCGCCGCCTTCTTAGCTGGGGCTCTCTTGCGCGGCGCCTTCTTCCTGGCGGGCGTCTTCTTGCCTGCTTTCTTCCGCTTCTTTGTCGCCACGAGCCACCTCCATCCGTCAAAGTTCTTGGTAACGCCCTCTAGGGGCCTTCCGACAGCGGCCAGACCAGCGGAACGAGCACGATGGCGATCACGTAGATGAATACGGTCAGGAGCGCCCCCACCTTGAGAAAATCGAAGAACCGGTAGCGGCCCGGGCCGTACACCATCAGGCACGCCGGCTCGAGGGGCGTCAAGTACGACGTGCTCGCCGCGATCGCGATCATCATCGCGAACGTGCGCGGGTTGAGGTCGGCCTGGACCGCGGTCTTGATCGCCAGCGGCAGGACCACGATCGCCGCGGCCTGGTTCGACATCGGCTGGGTCAGCGCCACCGTGAGCACGAAGAAACCTGTCAGGAGCCAAACCGGGTCCGTTTCCCCAGTCAACTCGACGATCCTTCCTGCCAGGAATTCGGCCGTCCCCGTCTCCTCCATGACAACCCCGAGGGCCAGCATGCTCCCGATCAGGATCAGCACCTTCCATTCGATCTCGCGGTACGCCTCCTCGGGCGTGATGCAGCGGGTCACGAAGACGAGGAGCGCGCCAGAGAGAAAGGCGACCGACAGGGACAGTAGCTCAGTCGTCGCGGCCGCGATCGCCACCGCGAAGATGATGACGGCTACCCAGGCGCGCCGAGTCCGCGGGCGCTCCTCATCGAGGGGGCGAACGATCCGCAGCACGCCGCTCTCTTCGAGCGCCGCGATCCGAGCGGGATGACCCTGGACGAGGAGTGCGTCGCCAAGGCGTAGGCGCACGCGACTCAGCTTGTCGCGCAGGTTCTCCTGGTGGCGGTGAATCGCGAGGACCTGGAGGCCGTGCCGCTCTCGGAAACGGTAGGTGCCGAGCCGGCGGCCGATCAGCGGCGACCCCGGCAGGACCATCGCCTCGACGAGCACGAGGTCTTCGCTCCGCAGCTGAGGATCCGCGAGCTTGACGTCCGGCTTGATGTCGAGCCCGGCCGTGTCCTTGACCTTGAGGATCTCCTCCTGTTCCCCCTCAACGATCAGGACGTCCCCCGCCTCCAGGCGGCTCTCGGCCCGCGGCTCGAGCGGCTTGTCGCCGCGCAAGATCCTTAGAACGGTCAGGTTGAGATCGCGCCCCAGCCCCGACTCGTCGAGCGTCTTCCCTGCGAGCTTCGACCTGGGAAGAACGATGACCTCGCTCAGGTACGGCCCCAGCCCGAATTGCTCGGTGAGATCCTCGGTCAGTGCGCGCTCGGGGATCAATCGACGACCGATCGTCAGGAGGTAAGCGAGGCCGACGATCGAGATCGGGATCCCTACCGGTGCCAGCTCGAACATGCCGATCGGCGCCATGTCGTAGTCCGTCATGATCCCGCTGACCACGACGTTCGTCGACGTGCTGATGAGCGTAACCGAGCTCGTGACGATCGAGGCGAACGCCATCGGAAGCAGGAACTGAGAGGGACTCAGCCCCGCCTTGAGTCCTACTCCCATGACGATGGGGAGGAAGAAAGCGGCCGCGGCGGTGTTGCTGATGAACGC
This sequence comes from Gemmatimonadota bacterium, assembly GCA_046261835.1. GTDB lineage: Bacteria > Gemmatimonadota > Gemmatimonadetes > JACCXV01 > JAHWKZ01 > JBHEOA01. Next base: position 3,134 of record JBHEOA010000170.1, on the reverse strand, counting down.
CGAGAGGAGGGCGACCGAGATCGTCACCAGCACCAGGAGGCGGAATGGATCGCTGCCGGCCCGTTGCAGGATCGCGCGCCCGGCACGGTCGACCACACCGGTCCGAAGGAGCGCCGCCGTCATGATCAGGAGTCCCAGGATCATGAGGACGGTGTCGCTGCCGAATCCGGCGAATGCCTTCTCCGGTGGCAGCATCCCGGTCAGAACGATCGACAGCATGATCCCCAGCGCAACGACGTCCGCGGGGATCCACTCGAAGCTGAACAGCACGAGCGCAGCGCCGACGATCGCGAGGAGGAGGACGATCTCGGGAGTCAGTCGACCATGATCCGATCACCGACTCGGATCGTGCCGTCGGTCATGACCTCGGCGTTGAGCCCTCCGCGATGGACGAGCCCGCGCTTGACGCCCTCCCGGCCGGTGAGGCGCTCCATGTGACTGCACGGCTCGCAGAGTTGGATTCCGCGCAGCGTCGCCTCACCGACCTGGAAGGTGCGGCCAACCAGGTGGTTGAGCGCCACACCCTCGGTGGTGATGTTGCGGCGCGTCGCCCCCGGTGGGAGCTCGAGCCCGTAGTCTTGCGCTAGCGCCTCTAGCGCCTCGGCCTCGATCAGGGTGACCTCGCGCGCGGGCCGGTCCTTCTTGGAGAAGGTGCCGATGCGCTGATAGTAGCGGTCGCCTTCGAGTCCCTTGCCGGCCACGGCGCGCACGGAAACGACGCTCTGCGGAAGCGTGCCGGCATCGGGGGCGATGTGGATCGCGGCGACGCGAGGCGACGGCATCGCGCTCAACGTTAGACTCGCTGCGCGCCTGGGCAAGGTCGGCAGCGTCTTCCTATCTTGGAGCCCGTTTTTTTCATCGCCAGGCGCCGCAACCCGAAGCGGGGCGATCGGATGCGCATCGGGATACCGAAGGAGACCCGACCCGGCGAGCGGCGAGTGGCCGCTACGCCGGAGACCGTCGCCAAGATGGCGGCCCGCGGGGGGGAGGTCGTGGTCGAGTCGGGCGCGGGCTCCGGCGCGTCGATATCCGACTCCGCGTACCATGATGCTGGAGCGCGCGTTGCCTCGACCGACGAGGCCTGGAACGCCGAGGTGCTGCTCAAGGTGCAGCCCCCGAGCCCGGCCGAGGCGGCGTCCCTCATTCCCGGCACGGTCGTGATCTCGCTCCTGTGGCCGGCTGCGAACCCCGAATCGTTCGACGCGCTCCGCGAGCGCCGGGTCACGGCGCTGGGCATCGAGGCCGTGCCCAGGATCGCGCGCGCCCAGAAGATGGACGCGCTCAGCTCGATGGCGAACCTGGCCGGCTACAAGGCGGTGATCGAGGCGGCCAACGCCTACGGCCGCTACTTCCCGCTGCTGATGACGGCGGCGGGGACGATCGCGCCGGCTCAGGTGCTCGTCATCGGAGCCGGCGTCGCCGGTCTCTCGGCGATCGTGACCGCGCGACGGCTGGGGGCGGTGGTGCGAGCGTTCGACCCGCGCCCGGCGGTTCGCGAGCAGGTCCAGTCGCTCGGCGCCCGCTTTCTCGACCTGGAGCTGACGGCCGAGGAGACCGCCGGCGGCTACGCGGCCGCTCAGTCGGAGGAGTTCGTCCGTAAGGAGCGGGAGCTCCTGGAGCGCCATCTGAAGGAGGTCGACATCGTGATCGCCGCCGCGCTCGTCGCCGGCCAGAAGGCGCCGGTCCTCTTGACGGACGCGATGGTTCGTGCGATGCGCCCCGGCTCGATCGTCGTCGACCTCGCGGTCGAGCAGGGAGGCAACTGCGCGCTCACGCGACGGAACGAGGTGGTCGAGGCGACCGGGGTGACGATCATCGGCTGGTCCGACTACGCCGCCCGGGTCCCCGTCCACGGAAGCCAGCTCTACGCCCGAAACGTGCTCCACCTCCTGCTCCACGTGTGGGGGGATCGTGGCATCGCGCTCGACATGCAAGACGAGATCGTGGATGCGACGACCCTGATCCACGAAGGCCGCGATCGACGCGCGCGCGGAGAGCCCTTGCCGCCTGTGGCTCAGACCGCAGCCGGGACCTAGTGGAAGGATTCCTCGTCCATCTGACGGTTTTCGTTCTGGCGTGCTTCGTGGGGTGGCAGGTCATCTGGCAGGTGACGCCAGCCCTCCACACCCCGCTCATGTCCGTCACCAACGCCATCAGCGGCATCATCCTGGTGGGCGCGATCGTGGTCGCGGGAAGCGGCGTCCTCGACCTCGGCGGCTGGCTCGGTCTGGCCGCGGTCTTCCTCGCTGCGATCAACGTGGCCGGCGGCTTCCTCGTCACGCACCGCATGCTGAAGCTGTTCCGGCGTCGATGATCGAACTCGCCTACCTCATCGCCGCCGTTTGCTTCGTTCTGTCGCTCAAGGGATTGTCGGCTCCGGCCACGGCGAAACGCGGAAACCTCTACGGGGTCGTCGGGATGGCGCTGGCCGTGGGCGCGACCCTGGCCTGGCCGGGGCTCAGGGAGTACACGCCGATCCTGATCGCGGGAGGTCTCGGCGGGCTCCTCGGCGCGGGCCTCGCTTCGCGGATCCCGATGACCGCGCTGCCCGAGATGGTCGCGCTGCTCCATTCGTTCGTGGGACTGGCCGCGACCCTGGTCGGGCTGTCGACCTATCACCACGGAACCCACCCGGGCACGGTTCAGCTGGTCGAGATCTTCCTCGGAGTCGTGATCGGCGCCGTCACCTTCACGGGCTCGGTCATTGCGTTCGGGAAGCTCCGCGGGCTCATCACCGGCAAGCCGCTCCTCTTCACAGGTCGTCATGCACTCGAGCTGGCGCTCGTCGCCGCGGTCGTCGGGCTCGGCGCGTGGTTCGTGATCGTCGATTCCGCGCCCCCGCTGTACCTCGCAGCGGGTTTGGCCGGCGCGCTCGGCGGCCTGGTCATCCTGGCGATCGGCGGCGCCGACATGCCGGTCATCGTCTCGGTGTTGAACTCGGCGTCCGGATGGGCCGCGGCCGCGACCGGATTCGTTTTGGGGAACGACCTTCTCATCATCACCGGCGCCCTCGTCGGCGCGTCGGGTGCCATTCTCTCGATCGTCATGAGCCGGGGAATGAACCGCTCGATTCTGTCGGTCCTCAAAGGTGGCTTCGGCGAAGGAGAGTCGGCGGTGGCTCCCGGATCGGCGAC
>JBHEOA010000169.1:0-4522 GCA_046261835.1 Gemmatimonadota bacterium | reverse complement strand
GGGAGCGACAGCCCCCGCTTCCTCGGGCTCGGCGAGGTCCAGGATCTTGTCGCGCAGCTCCACCACCATCCGCTCGGCGGTCTTTCGGCCGACGCCGCTGATCCCGGTCAAGGTCGCGAGATCGCCGCGCTGGATCGCCGCCGCGAACCGCTCGGGCGTCAGGCGCGAGAGGACGTGAAGCGCGAGGCGCGGCCCGATCCCGCTCACGCCGATCAAGGTCTCGAAGAGGCGTCGCTCACGGTCGGTGGCGAAGGCATAGAGGGCGAGCTCATCCTCGCGCACGTGGAGGTGGGTCCACAGGAGCGCCTCCTCCCCCTCGGCGGGGAGCGCTTCGTAGGTCGAGAGCGGGATCGCGACGCGGTAGCCGACGCCGCCGACGTCGACGATCGCCTCGTCGATCGCCTTGACGGCGAGTCGCCCCCGGAGAGAACCGATCATGCGAAGCGGCCCTGTCCGGTCGCCGGGATCTCCTTCAGAGGCATGGCGCGGGTCCCGTCCCGCTGGAGGTGGCAGAGAGCGACCGCCAGCGAGTCGGTCGCATCGCGCGCGAAGCCGGTGGTCGGCAACGCCAGGAGCACACCCACCATGTACGCGATCTGGGCCTTCGAAGCCCGACCGGTTCCCACCACCGCCAGCTTGACCTGACGCGGAGTGTACTCGAAGACGGGAACGCGAGCGCGTCGCGCAGCTATCACGAGGGCGCCGCGGGTTTGGCTGATCACAGCGAGGGTCCGGACGTTCTTGCCGAGGAAGGCGTTCTCGATCGCGACGGCCGTGGGGCGATGCGCTTCGATGATTTCGATCAATCCGTCATGGACGGCGAGCAGCCGGTCGGGAAGCGCGCCCGTTCCCGCGTGAATCGTTCCGCAGTCGATGCAACGCACGGCGCCGTGTCGCCGCTCTACGACGCCGTAGCCCGTCACCGCGCTCCCGGGGTCGACACCGAGGACGCGGAGGGCGCCGGGATCAGCTCGCTTGGGCGAGGATCTCCTCGGGGATGTCGAAGTTGGCGGCGACCTTTTGGACGTCGTCCTCCTCCTCCAGGGCATCGATGAGCCGGAGCAGTTTCGCCGCGGCTTCGCCTTCGACCGGCACGGATGTCTTGGGGATCATGGTGAGCTCGGCCTCCTCGATCTCGATGCCAGCCTGGTGGAGACCCTCCTGGACGGCCTGGAACGCGGTGAATGGGGTCATCACCCGGAAGAACCCCTCCTCGGGTATCACGTCGTCGGCCCCGGCCTCGATCGCCGCCTCGAGCACCTTTTCCTCGTCGTACTCGTTGGCGTCGACCAGGATCCTCCCCTTCGGATCGAACATCCACGCAACCGAGCCGTCACTGCCGAGGTTGCCGCCGTGCTTGGCGAGGGTGTGGCGCACCGCCGCGACCGCCCGATTCTTGTTGTCGGTCAGGCACTCGATGAAGATCGCCACCCCGCCGGGGCCGTACGCCTCGTAGGTCACGCGTTCGTACTGGACGCCGGGGAGCTCGCCTGTCCCGCGCTGGATCGCCTTGTCGATGTTGTCGGCGGGCATGTTCTGCACGCGGGCGTTGTCGACCGCGGTGCGCAGACGGGTGTTGGCGTTCGGGTCGCCCCCGCCCTCGCGCGCCGCCACGGTGATCTCGCGAATCAGCTTGGTGAAGATATTTCCGCGCTTGGCGTCGACGGCTGCCTTTTTGCGCTTGATCGTCGACCACTTGCTGTGACCAGACATGGAGCTCCCTAGCCAGGGGACACATCGAATCGTGGGGCGTATCGAATATAGCGGAGCGAGAGACTCACTCCAATTGCGTGGCCAACCGCGCGGAACGAGAGAGGAACGACGTGCTGACTTAGAGGCGGATTTTCTTGACGATCCAGCTGTGCGCGCAGCCCTCGACCGGGCAGGCGAACTGGATGAACCGCAGACCCTGGCGCTCGACTACGCGCGCCTTCTCGGCGGTGCCGTGTTGGGGACAGCGGGGGCGCGTCAGGGGGGCGCCGCTCCAGTGCCGGGGTGTGGGCGTCGAGCCGTCCATTGTGTTCCACCCGGAGCAAGGATCGGGCCGCGCCAAACCAGGGGCGGAGTCGCCACGGCGCCCCTGCGCGAAGCCACCCAACCACCGCGAATTCCGATGCCGCGCTGTAGCGTTTTGTGTGTTCCGTTTTGTGCCATCTAACCTGTCCTGAACCCGGCCACGCCGCCGACCAACTGCCCTTCCGGCAGTAGCCGGAAACCTCTGCGGGTCCCTGGATCATCCCGGGCTGGAGACGGCCCCGAGTCCGGAGGGGGCCATATGGAGTCACAAAGTGTCGCGAAACCACGGGAGCAGCTTGTCGGGTTAGTGCTCTTCGATCCCCTCGGGAAAACGATCCGCCACGAGGTTCAGTCTGACGTCGTGCTCGAGGAGCGCTTTGAGGCCGGCGAGCACCAGAGTGAACCCTTGAGTCGAGTCGGTCACCTGCTTCACAAGTTCGTCCCCATCGCCGGTGAAGCCGGCCTCCGTGATACCGACGAACGTCGTGCCATCCTTTCGGGCGGGGCTCGAACCTCCATTCCACGGTGGTGCGACCTTTGTATCCCGGCCATTCGATGACAATGCGCTTGTTCGGTTCGATGGCTTTCGCGGTCACTTGGTTCGAGACAGCCTCGAGCCTTCCGCTGCTCTTGGTAAACCAGAATTTCGTCGTGATGTCCGGGTTGACAAAGGCCTCGAACACATCGGTGGCGGGCTTGCGGATGAGCATTCCGGTCTCCGTAATTGGTACTTTCTTGAAGCTGGAGATTCTCCATTTTGACTCCTTTAAGCAGTTAATGACCTGCGGCTTACCCTCGGCGATCTCATCGATGGCTCCCGATTGAGGGTGTTGACGTCGCGCGCTTCGCCTCGGCGTTGACGTCCTCTTCCCATGCGGCGAGCAGCGGTCGGAGGCGACGAGCAACATCGGACCGCTGCCCGGTCAGGTTGTTACGCTCCCCGACGTCCGCTCGCAGATTGAACAGCATCGCCCTTCCGCCGTCCAACACCAGCTTCCAGTCGCCCGACCGTGCAGCTCGCTGGGGAGCCGCGCCCCCAACGCGCCAGAAGAGCGTCCGCTCGATCTCCGCCACGCGTCCTTCGAGTACAGGCAGCAGGTCGATCCCTTCAAGGCCCGCCTCGGGAGGAACCGGTGTCCCGGTAGCTGCGAGAATAGAGGCCGTCAAGTCCATCGTGATTCCAACCTGGCCTGAAACACTGCCCGCCGGAATCCGACCCGGCCAGCGGATGATCGCCGGCACCCGTATTCCGCCTTCCCACACCGTTCCCTTGTGGTGAAACAGAGGCGTATTGCGCGACAACCCCTCACCGCCGTTGTCGTTGGTGAAGATCACGATCGTGTTCTCTCGCAAGCCGAGCTCGTCGAGGGTCTCGAGGATCCGGCCGACGCCTTGATCGGCGCGCTCGAGCATCGCCACGTAGTCGGCGCGGGTGCTCGTCGAGTCGTCGAACGGCCCGAGGTGTCTGGCGTTGTCCCGTGCGGTGGATGGCTGATCGGGGGGCTGGTACGGCCAGTGTGCGGCGTTGTACGCGACATCGATGAAAAACGGCCGCTGGGCGTTCTGTTCTATGAATCGAACGGACCGCTCGGTAATCAGGTCCGTCATGTAGCCCGGGACCTCTACCGGTCGATCGTTCTCGAACAAGTCGGCTTTCAGAGGAGCGCCAGCGCCTGCGGTGTGCTGGTAATAGTCCACGGTCCCGCTCTTGAACCCGAAGAAGTACTCGAACCCGTGGGCGGTCGGACTGAATTCGCTCTTCCACCCGAGGTGCCACTTTCCGATGAGCGCGGTGGCTGGAACGGTCCCGGCACTCTTCGTGTTTCCAGCACCTCGTGAGGATGATGCTGGGCGTGCAGCTGCTTCCTCGCCTCATCCACGTCAAGAATCAACTCGCCGTGCTCGATCCTCTCCCCTGGCTGCGCGTCGGAGGGCGAATGATTCACGACGGGCTCTAGCGGTGGAGTCGGCTGCGTCTCGACTTCAGCAGCGGGCGGGGCTGGATCAGGAGAACACCCCAGAAGTACCAGCGCGAAACTGAGCGCGCCGATGATCCCTCGCAGTCGCCGATTCACTCCATGCCTCCTGTGTCTTCCTGGGAAACGGACCCCCAACGATTGTCGCGACTCCAACATTCGGGTTCAACTGCTTTACCGAGGTCTAACGGACCGTTCTAAAGGTCCGGCGCGCTGCATGCGCCGATCAAGATTGGGGGAGCGAGAGGAGCGCGAAAAGCATGGATCACTCGTGCATGTAGACGCACAGCCGCTAACGGGTCGTGCTAGTCCGCCTTAGTTACCCGCCGCGGTCAGCTCGTCCAGCATTCCCGCGATGTCTGACCGGGACAGCCATTGGCCTCGCATATTCACGCCGGCGATGCGGCGGCTATTGGCAATGTTCTCGAGCGGATTCGCGTCGAGCAAGACCAGATCGGCGTTCTGACCCACCGCAATCACCCCACGTTGATCCTGAGCGGCGAGGAACTCCGCTGCATTGGCGGTCGCGG
>JBHEOA010000168.1:0-5604 GCA_046261835.1 Gemmatimonadota bacterium | reverse complement strand
AGCTCCGCGATGCTCCCGCCGAAGAACGTACCCTCGACGAGTGTAGGCAGCCTGAGCGCAACGAGACACCAGATCGCCCGCGCGAACCATGGATTTTGCCACCACCACAGGCCCCACACGACCAGCACGGCGATCGCGACGCCTGCGACGAACCATCCCCACGCCGGGCCGCGGGTGGCTGGAAAGAAGCCGCGCTCGAGGAGCATCCAAGCCCCGACGAGGTACAGAACGCCGTAATGGAGGTAGACGATCGCCGCCTGACGGAATTTCGTCGTCCGGGCGGGGTCGTGCGGCGTGGGTCGCGGGAGCCTCACGCGCAGAGCTACATCCCCTCGAGGCCGAGATCGCGGCGGGCCTGATCCATTACGGCGGGCGTGATCTCGGTGATCCCGCGCTCCACTGCGTACTCCCCGTAGATCCGCTTGACCATGCCGCGCACGAACGCGGGCACGACGTCGAGCCGCTGCCGCGCCGCTTCGCTCCAGGGAATCGTTCCCGGCGTGGGCGGCGCGGAGACCGGCGCTCCACCCGTCGCGAGTGACGAGCGGACGAGCTCCATCGGCTGGGCAGGCACGGTTCGCCCGCCGATCTCGATCCCGAGTCCGCTCACGAGACGCGTCTCCATGGGATTGGTGAGGAGTGCGGTTTCGCTTCCGCAGGTCGGGCATGTGAAGACGGCCGCCATGGTGCCGTCGCCCGGGAGTTCCCGCTCGGCGAACGCCATGACGGCATCACAGCCCACGCAGAGAAGCTTCATCGATTCGCGATCCCCGGATCGCCGCCATGAGGAGCGCCCGCGAGCGGATCACCGGCCGGGCGATCATCGGCCAGGGAATCACCGGCGAGTCTCGTCGCGAGCGCGCGAAGGGCCTGCGCGGCGGGACTGTCGATGCGATCGAGGACGATCGGCCGGCCCGCGTCGGTGGCCGCGGCGAGGGCGGGATCGAACGGCACCTCCGCCCAGACCGGGAGTTCCGCCGCCTCGGCGAGAGCGCGCGCGCCGTCCGCTTTCCACAGGGCTTCCTCGGCACCACACGCCGGGCAGAGGTACGCGGTCATGTTGGCGACGAGCCCTACGTTGGCGACCCCCGCCTCCCGCGCCGCGCGAGCCGACTTGGCGACGACGTACCGCGCCGCTTCCGACGGCGTCGTGACCAGGGCGAGCGCGTCCAGCCGCGGAAGGAGCGACAGCAGCCGGGCGAGCTTGTCGGTCCCCGGCGGCAGGTCGACGACCAGGACGTCGAGCGGGCCCCACGCGACGTCGGCGAGGAACTCACGCAGCGCCCCGGTCTCGAGCGTGCTCTGCCAAATGAAGCCGCCGATCGGGGGCTCGCGCCACCGGACCGGTGCGTCGTCCGCGTCCAGCAGGAGCGCCATCGACATCACCTTGACCCCGGCCGCGCCCCGGGCCGGCTCGACACCTTCCGCGCTGACCGAAAGCGGGCGGCGGACGGCGCCCAGCATCCGCGCTAGCGTCGGGCCATTCAGATCGGCGTCGGCCGCGCCGACGCGGCGACCCTCGGCCGCGAGCGCCGCCGCCACGTTGGCCGCGACCGCGCTCTTCCCCACCCCACCCTTGCCGCTCGCGATCGCCACCACGCGTCCGACCTCGGCCAGGCGATCTGCGAGGCGCTGCGCTTGCGCCTCGACCTGCGCGATCACGTCCTCGCCGCCCATGTCGGCGACCTCGTGGTACGTGCGGATCCTGCGCATCAGCGACGCGTGGGGACGAGGATCAGGATGGCGCCGATCGCCGCGACCGCGACGCCCACCCACGGGGAGAGGTCGGGCTTCTCGCGCTCGACGACCTCGATCTCGAGCGGGCCCAGGTCGGCCTCCTGCTCGCGGCGCTCGGTTCCGAAGACGCTGTACAGGAGGAGAAGGATCCCCAGGAGCAGGGCCGCCACTCCGGCCGCCTTCGTCGGACGAACGCTCATCCCGCCACCACCGTGCCATCCGGCGTGATCACACTCAGCGCGTCGACCGGACACGCCTCACACGCCCGGATCAGCCGTTCGCGATCGACGCTCTCTGCACCGGCGCCGAAGCGAGCGACACCGTCGTCGGCGAGCTCGAACGCATCGGGTGCTTCGGTGATGCAGTCACCGAACCCCACGCACAGGAGGCGGTCGATCCTCACGACCAGGTCGCCGATCCTCCGCTCGATGAAATCCGCCACGCTACTCGGAGGGCAGAAAGGCCACGGCCCGCAGCGGGCCGCCGGTGCCGCGTGTGATCTTCATCGGCAGCGCGATCACCCAGGCGCCGGTCGGCGGAAGCTGGTCGAGGCTGGCCAGGTTCTCGAAGATCGGCACGTTCGCCCCAGCGAGCGCCTGATGAGCCCGATAGTCGGATGATTGCCCGTAGTCGATCGAGGCCGTGTCGATTCCCACCGCTCGGACCCTTCGCTCGGTCACCAGCCATCGGGCGGCGTCGGGATCGAGGCCCGGAAAGTGGAGGTCCCTGACCGCGTGGGGCCCACGCGCCGCCGTGCCGAGGTACGCCGCGAGATCGCCCCACCGCGCCCCCCATCCCGTCCTGAGGAGCACGATCGACCGGTCGGCGAGCCGGCCGTGAGTCGCCTCGAATGCCTCGATGTCGGCCACGCTCACCAAGTAGTCGCGGTCCGATGCCGCCTTTTCACTCACGTCGACCACGATGGCCTGTCCCATGAGATCCTCGAGCGGGATCTCCGCCGCGCTCCGCTTCCCTTCTGAGAAGTGGATCGGCGCGTCGAGATGGGTCCCGCCGTGCTCGGCGGCGCAGAAAGCGTTGGCCGCGTACCAGAACCCCTCCTCGGTCCTCCCCTCGGCGACCACCCGCAAGGCGAACGGGTCCGCGGTCGGCCAGTAGACGGTCGTCTCGTCGAAGGAATGGGAGAGGTCGATCGGCGTCCCGGGCAGAGCCTGGCCGTGCAGCGGACTGATGGCGCCGATGAGAAGAGCGGTAGCGACAGCGATGCGCGGGATCACCGGGCTATGGTACGCCGACCCGCGACCGGCGGGCAACGGTGCTAGTCGGATCGCGCGAGGCGGTGGAGGAAGATCGCGGCGCGCTGGGTCGCGGACGCGACCGATTGCAGGTCGAGCGTTTCACCGGGACTGTGGGCGCCATCGCCCGAAGGCCCGAGCCCGTCGATTCCGTCGACGTACGGCGCAACGAACGACACGTCGGCCGCCCCGCGCGATGCGGGATCATAGGGCTGCACGTTGCCGAAGCCGAGGTCCTCGCTCACGTCATCGAAGAGCGCAAGGAGCCGCGCGTTCCCCTCGGTCGGAGGCATCGCCGGGTACTTGTCCTCGAAGGCGATCTCGGCCGACGTCCCCGATAGATTCTGAGCCACGATCGCGCGCATCTCGGCTCGCGCCCGCTCCTTCTCCTCCTCGGTCAGGAAGCGAAGGTCGCCATCGACCAGCGCCGTCTGCGCCACGACGTTGTTCTTTCCGAACGCGTTGCCGCGTTTCTGCGAGTCGTCGAAAGTCAGCTCGGTCCCGCCCAGCACGATCCCGGGATTGAACGTGAGCGTTCGCGGACCGCGCACATCCTCGTGGAAGCGCCAGAGGATCCTTGCTGTCTCGAAGACCGCCCCACTTCCGACACGCTCGCCGAAGATCCCCGATGAATGGCTCTGGCGTCCCGTCACGCGCAGGGTCCAGTTGCTCGAGCCGCGGCGCGCGACGACGGCCATTCCGGGATCGCCACTCTCGAATCCCAAAGCGGCATCGGCTTGCTTGCCGGCCTCGATCAGGTCGCCGCGGCTGATCGCGAGCGGGAGACCCACCCACTCTTCGTCGCCGATCAACGCCACCGTGAACGAGGCCTCGTCGAGCAATCCTTCGGCATCGAGCGCCTTGAGCGCGTAGACGATCGCCACGTCGCCGCTCTTCATGTCGACCGCTCCCGGCCCCCTCGCGCGATCCCCCTCGCGCTCGAACCGTTGGAACGGATGGTCGGCCTCGAACACCGTGTCGATGTGACCGATCAGAAGGAGGCGTTTTGATCCCGGTCGGCCCGCGCGCTCGGCGAAGAGGTGTCCCGCACGGTTTACGCTGTCGGGCATCTGGATCCACCGGGTCGTGAAGCCGAGCGCATCGAGCTCGGCGCGGAAGACGTCGCCCACCTGGCGAACGCCCTCGTGGTTCATCGTTCCGCTGTTGATGTCGACGACGCGCTGGACGAGCGCGATCGCTTGCTCCTCGTGCCCGGCGATCCATGCCACCATCCGCTCCTCCTCCGGAGCGAGCTGGCCCGCCATGGGATGAGGCGCCCCACTCAGTGCGAGGACGACGAGGACCACCGCGAGGGGTCGTGTCACACGCCCTCCACCTCGACCCACCCGAGCGCGCGGTCGACCTGGTCGAAAACCTCGCGGTTGAGCTCGAGATCGGCGGCCGCCACGTTCTCCTCGACGTGGCGCGGCTTCGTCGCTCCCGCGATCGCGCTCGAGACCTCGGGCCTCCGCAAGCACCATGCGATCGCCAGCTGGGCTGGAGTCACCCCTGCCCGATCGGCAGCCTCGACGAACCCCTGCACCGCCTCGAGAACATCTTCGTCTAGATACCGCCCCATGAAGCTCGCCACCTCGCCGGCGCCCCGGCTGCCCGCAGGGATGTCGTCAACCGAACGGTATTTGCCGGTCAGAACCCCCTGTGCCATCGGCGACCAGACCACGTTCCCCATGCCGAGCTCTGCGGTCGTCGCCAGGACGTCTTCCTCGATCCGCCGCTGGAGCGCGTTGTACTCGGGCTGGTCGCTGACGGGGGCGGGCCAGCCGGCGTCGCGACAAATGTCGGCCGCCGCCCGGATCTGCGCGGACGTCCATTCGGAGACCCCCCAATGGCGGATCTTCCCCCCGTCGATCAGGTCCTTCATCACCTCGCAAGTCTCTTCCAGCGGCGTCTCGACGTCGTAGCGGTGGCACTGATAGAGGTCGATGGTCGCTATGCCCAGCCGCTCGAGCGATTGATGACATTGCTCGAGCACGTGCTCGCGCGAGAGCCCACGGTCCCGGCGCCCGGGTCCCATCGGGAAGTACACCTTGGTCGCGAGAATGAACGAGTCGCGGGGATAAGGCGCGAGCGCGCGTCCCAGGACGATCTCGGCACGGCCGCGGCCGTAGACGTTAGCGGTGTCGAAGAAGGTGACGCCCAGGTCGTAGGCGCGGGCGATGCACTCGCGGGCGACTTTCTCCTCGACCGACCCGCCAAACGTGAGCCACGAGCCCAGGCCGACCGCGGAAACCTCGATCCCCGAGCGGCCGAGCTTCCGGTACTTCATCGCTACCTCCTCCCGATGACTCTTCGACGGCGCGGCTGACAACGATAGCAGCGCCTACGGCGCCGCGCCGTTTCAGACTCACCCGGTGGGAGGCGGCTCGCACCCTTCGCTCCGACGAGTATCGGCTATCTCGAAGATCTTCCAGCCGTCGACGTCATGGAAGAGCTGGAAGGCGTCGACTCCGCAGTGACTGAGTCGATCGCGGAGATAAAAGGCGTAGTTGGCCCAAACCGTGGCCAGCCGACCGTCGATCCGCACCTCCACGTCACAGATCCGCTCATCCCAGGTCTCCTCGTGGGGCGTGCCGACCGCGTTGATGAAGCCGTC
>JBHEOA010000167.1:0-10754 GCA_046261835.1 Gemmatimonadota bacterium | reverse complement strand
ATGTCGTCGAGTGCGAGGCGCGCGCCGTAGGCGCGCGTCAGCCCCTGTACCTCGAGCCGCGGCGGGGCGGCCACGCGAGAGTCAGCTGCGCGGCGTGGGGGCGGGATTCCCCAGGTCGCCCGCCGCCTGATACTTGGACGGGCATTTGGCGAGCAGGGTCTCAGCGTGGAAAGTGCCGCCCTGGTCGAGGCTTCCTTCGACCACGACCTGGATGCCGGGGCGGAAGATGTCGGGCACCGGCCCTTGGTAGACGACTGGAACGCGCGGCGCGCCGGTAGGGGCGTCGACGTCGGTGATCGCGAAGCGCAGCGTGTGCGACGTCTGGTCGCGCTCGATCGTGCCGGCGGCGACGTCGCCCGAGATTCGGATCTTGCCGTCGTATCGATCGGAGGCCGCGAGAAGCTCGTCAACCTCGTAGTAGTAGATGAGGTTCTGCCGCGTTCCGGCGAAGACGAGCCAGGCGAGTGCGATCCCCACCAGTACGATGCCAATTGCCAGCCTTCCGATTCCTCGACGCTTCATCGCTCGGTTTCCTCCAGCTCTCGTTCCAAGATCGCCAAATGTCGCGATGGCGGCAGAGGCACGGGCGGGGCCCGGCGTCCAGCGCGTTTCCAGCGGCGCGCAGCGACCGCCAGCCCGACGGCCCCGATCAGGACGACGATGGCGGGGAAGGCGTACGCGGCGAGGGTAAACCCGCGCCGTGGGGGGGTCAAGAGAACCCAGGTGCCATAGCGATCGATGAAATAGTCGCGGATCTCGTCATCCGAACGTCCTTCGGCGATCATCGCGCGCACCTTCCGTCGCATGTCATCGGCCATGAACGATCGCGACTGGCGAATGGATTGGCTGCGGCAGACGGGACAGCGGAGCTCTCCCTCGAGCGCGCGGGCGCGGGTTTCCTGGGCGGCGGTCAGGCGCACGGGCGCGAGAGGCTCTTCGACGGCCGCCCGTGGCTCGGGGGCGCCTGCGTGAGCGGTGTTGGTCCCCGCGGCGGGCTCCTGGCCCGAGGCGGCTCCCCTCGGCTCCGAGATGGTGGCGAGGATCGCGAAAATCGCGGCGAGGAGCCATCGCATCGTCATGGATCGCCGTCGCTTCTCCCATCGAGTCGGATCGTGCCCCGATCGAAGGGAATGGTGGCCGCCGGGTCGCCGGTCGCGCCCCCGATCTCGCCGGCGCGGAGCTCCGCGATCCGCCGCTCGAGATCCATATCGGACATCGGTCCGATATGCCGTGCCAGGATACGACCATCGGCCCCGATAAAGAAGGTTTCGGGAACGCCGTGGAGTCCATAATCGAGGGCGATCGATCCGTCGACGTCGGGACCCAGATGGTAAGTCTTACCGTACCGCTGGATGAACGCCCGCGCGGCGCTCTGCTCGTCGTCTACCGCGACGCCCACGAACGCGACCTCGGGACCGTGATCCTGCCACCCCGCCTCCAGGACACGAGCCTCGTCTCGGCACGACAAACACCACGATGCCCAGAAGTTGAGGATGACGGGTCGGCCGCGGAGCTCGGCCAACACTAGCGTTGAGTCGGCGAGGTAGAGTGGAATCGTGAAGTTCGGCGCCGGGCGCCCGACGAGCGGGGAGGCCAGCGTCGGCTCGCGCGTGAGCGCCCAGCCAAACAGCGCGATCACGGCAACCAGGATGGCGACGACGAACAAGCGCTTCATCGAAGCGGAATGTAGCGAGCCCCTTGCGTCCCCGCTCCCGGAAGCCCCCTACGGCGCGAACCTGAGCCCTCTCCGGTACTCCGACCGCACCTCTCCCTCGTCCATTTGTCCCTCCTGGCCTGATCGCCCATCATGGCGGCTCGAGCCGGTGCGAGATCTCGCAGCCCCTTAGAGCCATCCCGGGTTTGTTTAGATACTCTTCTTTCCCTATGAACTGCTCTGCCGAGGACCCATGACAGTATCGGAAATCATCGCCCAGCCGCTCACCGTCGCCTATTTCTCCATGGAGATCGGTGTGGACCCGGACATACCCACGTACAGCGGCGGGCTGGGAGTGCTGGCCGGCGACACCCTGCGTGCCGCCGCCGACCTGGGGCTCCCGATGGCCGCTGTGACGCTGCTCTACCGCCAGGGCTACCTCCGCCAGCGATTGGACGCGCACGGCGGACAGTCGGAGGGCCCGGCGCCGTGGCCCTCGGAGGACTTCCTCCAGCCGCTCGCGCCCCGCGTAGACGTCGGTATCGAGGGACGGCCGGTCCACGTGCGTTCCTGGCGTTACCTGGTGGGCGGCATATCCGGGCGTCCGGTGCCTGTGTTCCTGCTGGACACCGCCATGGAGGAGAACAGCCCTTGGGACCGGACGCTTACCGATCACCTCTATGGAGGGGATGAGCGCTACCGACTGGCCCAGGAGGCCGTGCTGGGATTAGGCGGGGTGGCGATGCTCCGCGCCCTGGGACACGAGGACGTGCAGGTCTATCACATGAACGAGGGCCACGCCGCCCTTCTCGCCCTGGCACTGGTGGAGGAGCAGGTGCGAGGGCATGGCAGCGAAGCCGTGACTGCGGCCGACATCAAGGCAGTACGGCGGCAGTGCGTCTTTACGACCCATACCCCGATCCCAGCCGGCCATGACCAGTACCCGCTCGACCTGGCCCGGCAGGTGCTGGGGGATGAGCGGGTCGTGGCACTCGACGCGGCCGGGTGCCTCGACCAGGGCGCCCTGAACATGACTCGTGTCGCGCTGGTGTTCTCCCGCTATGTCAACGGGGTCGCGATGCGCCACGGCGAGGTTTCGCGCCGCATGTTCCCCGGCCATCCGATCAACGCGATCACGAACGGCGTCCACGCGGCCACTTGGGCATCGGTGCCGCTTCAGCGCCTGTACGATCAGCACATCCCCGAGTGGCGACACGACAATCTGTACCTGCGCTACGCCGTGGGCATTCCACTGGAGGAGATCCGAGCCGCGCACGCCGCGGCGAAGGCCGCGCTGTTCGATGAAGTCTACCGGCGAACCGGGAGGCGCCTGGACCCGACGGCGCTCACGCTCGGCTTCGCCCGCCGCGTGACGCCTTACAAGCGGGCGGGTCTGCTGTTCACCGACCTCGAGCGGCTGCGGCGCATCGCGGGTCAGGCAGGCCCGCTGCAAATCATCTATGCCGGCAAAGCCCACCCACGCGACGAAGGGGGCAAGGCCGCCATCCGCCAGATCTTCGCCGCAGCCGCAGCTCTCGGAGAGGCGCTGCCGGTGGTTTACCTCGAGGACTACGGGATGTCGCTGGCGCGGCTGCTCTGCGCCGGGGTGGACGTCTGGCTCAACACGCCGCAGAAGCCGCTCGAGGCCTCGGGCACCAGCGGCATGAAGGCGGCGCTGAACGGGGTACCCAGCCTGAGCGTGCTGGACGGCTGGTGGATCGAAGGGCACGTGGAAGGCGTGACGGGCTGGTCCATCGGTGACAGCTCGGAGGAGGAGAGCGAACCGGAGAGAGAGGCGGCCTCGCTCTACGAGGCGTTGGAGTCCACCATCGCCCCGCTCTTCTACCAGCGGCCACCAGAGTTCGCGGCGATAATGCGCTCGGCCATTGCGCTCAACGGGTCGTTCTTCAGCGCCCAACGCATGCTGTCGCAGTACGTCGCCAACGCCTACAACCGCTGAGCGCGGTATCGCTTGATTCCGACGCGTGTCGCGCTAGCTTGCATCGGATATGCCGCCTTCGCCCAGCCACATCGTGCGTCGCGCGGACGGCGCTGAGGCTGGCGCACTGTTCGACCTTCCCGGCCAAGGGCTCGTCTCCCTCCACATCGAGGACGTCGATCTGGCGCGGCTCCTGCAGGAGCGCGGGATCGTGCCTCCGCGTCCCCCCTATCTCGATGCCGTCCATGGCGGCCACGTGCCGCGACCACAAGTCAACTGGTTCCTCGAGCCCCCGGTCGGGGGCGTGGCCGCGGCGCTCGACGAGGCGCTTCGAGCGACGAACGCGGGATATGAGATCGCCCCCGCGGCGCGCGCGCCCGTCGCAGCCCCACCCGCCGCGGGGTCCGCCGCCACGGCCCGCGCCTAGAACCGTCGGCCCGCCCACACTTTACCGACCGACGAATGGCCGACACATCCGTCCCAGCCATCGAGATCCACGGCGTCCGAAAGACGTTCGATCGCACGGTCGCCCTCGACGGCCTCGATCTCGAGGTGCCACGCGGGGTGACCTACGGGCTCCTCGGACCCAACGGCTCGGGCAAGACGACGACGGTTCGGCTCATTCTCGGGATCCTCGAGCCCGACCGCGGGGAGATTCGTCTTCTGGGAGACCAGCGGAGTCCGGCGATCCTCGACCGCGTCGGGTACCTCCCGGAGGAGCGCGGTCTCTACCGGCGAATGCGGGTCCGGCCACTACTTCTCTTCCTCGCCGAGCTCAAGGGGATGTCCGCATCTCGGGCGGGTCCCCGGATCGATGACTGGCTCAATCGGGTCGGGCTCGCCGATCGCGCCGAAGCGCGCGTCCAGGAGCTCTCCAAGGGGATGCAGCAGAAGCTCCAGTTCCTCGCCGCCGTCGTCCACGATCCCGAGCTCGTCATCCTCGACGAGCCGTTCGGCGGTCTCGATCCGATCAACCAGGAGGTCCTGCGCTCGATCGTCGGCGAGCTCCAGCGAGTGGGGAGGACGATCCTCCTTTCCACTCATTTGATCGAACACGCCGAATGGCTCTGCGATCACGTCTGCATCCTCGCCGGCGGTCGTGCCGTCCTCGATGGTCCGATCGATCGAATCAAGCAGGAGCACGGGGGAGCGACGTTGCGGGAGATCTTCCTCCAGCGCGCCGGTGGCCGGGTCGGTCCCACGGAGGAGCGCTTTGCGTAAGACCTGGGCGGTCGCCAAGCGAGAGTTCGCCGCCTTCGTTCGCACGAAAGCGTTCGTCTTCGGAACGCTATTCGGTCCCCTCGTTCTCCTCGTCATTCTGGCGCTGCCGATCCTGTTTTCTTCGGGAAGCGGGGGGATCCGCGAAATCGCGGTCGTGTCGGACCCCGGCTCTCCGCTGGGCGAGGAGGTGGCCAGCCGCCTCGGCCCGGCATCCGCCTCGGGCGTCGACGGAGGCCTTAAGGTCGAGGTGGTTCACGCGGGTCCGGTGGAGTCCGAAGCCGCGCGTGCGCGTCTCCGTCGTCTCGTCGCCGCCGACTCGATCGACGGCTACGTCGTCTTGCCTCACGACCTCGAGGCAGGAGAGATGGTTCGCTACGAGGGGCGGACCGTGACTGCCTTCGGTGAGATCGAGCGTATCCGCATCGCCGTCGAGAACGCGATCCAGGTGCGACGGCTGATCGACGCCGGCGTCGATCCCGAGGTCGTCTCGGACGCGCTAGCGCCGGTCGCCTTCGAGATCCGCGCCATCGCCGAGGAAGAGGTAACAGGTGGGACGCCGGACTCGATCTTCGGGCTCGCCTACTTCCTGAGCTTCGCCACGTACATGGTGGTCCTGCTCTATGGGATCGCCGTGCTGCGCGGCGTTCAGGAGGAGAAGGACCAGCGGGTGGTCGAGATCCTCCTGAGCTCGCTACGCCCGCGCCAGCTCATGCAGGGGAAGGTCCTGGGGATCGCCGCGGCAGGCCTGCTCCAGGTATCGGTCTGGGTCGTCTTCGCCGGGGCGGCTATCGCGTGGGCCCCCGATGTCGCTGCGTGGCTCGGCGTCCGGCCGCTCGACCTGCCGCCCGTCTCGGCCGCGTTCGCCCTCGTCTACCTCTTCTTCTTCCTGGGCGGGTACCTCCTCTACGCCGCCCTTTATGCCGCGCTCGGGGCGATCGCCACGTCGTCCCAGGAAGCGAACCAGCTCCAGTACCCGGCGCTGCTTCCCCTCATGATCGCCTTCTTCGCCGTCTTCGCCGTAATCCAGAACCCCGACGGCACGTTGGCGGTGGCCGGATCACTGATCCCCTTCACCTCGCCGCTCATCTTCCCGGTCCGATGGCTCATCTCCCCGGTCCCGTGGTCTCACACGGCGCTCGCGATGGCGCTTCTCGCCTCAGGGGTGGTCGCGATCTTGTGGCTCGCGGGGGCCGTCTTCCGCGTGACGATCCTGGCGACAGGCAGCCGCCCTTCGTGGCGCCAGATCGCGCGCTGGATGCGCGCTAGTTGACCTCGAAGCGTTCGACCGCGACCGGATGGCCGTCGATCAGGCAGGCTGCCGTGTACTGCCCCCTGGACCACTGCCCGGGCTGATCCCAGCCCCACGACTCGGCCGAGTAGCCGCCATTCCAATCTGGCTGAGGCGCATAAGTGCCGGCTATCGGCCCCATCGTCTGACCGTCGGGCATGAAGTAGTAGCACTCCCACGGGACTTCGATCGCGCGGCCCAGCGGTCCGTGGGTGAAATTGAGCTCGACTCCGACCCGTGCGGTCTGGGCTGCGGGAAAGACGGTCGTATACGTGCGGTTCGCGATAGGCGTCAACTCGGCGCCTGACGGGAAGAGTCGAACCCCTGCAACACGAACGTCGATTCGGGCGACGTCCGGTGGGTTCGTCGTCATCTGGAAGGTCGCTTCGGCCAGCGGGCGGCCGCCACCCGAACACACGACGCGATAGGTCCCCGGGGCCCATTTCCCGGGATCGTCCCACCCATAGCTGTGCGCGTTGATCGAGCTGGTCCAGTCCGGCTGGACCTGGAACTGGATCTCTATCGATCCCATCGCGCTGCCATCTGGGTTGACGTACTGGCACGAAACCGGGTAGTTGGCCACGACGCCGGGCGCGGCGTGGTCGAGCCGGACCTCGACGCCGACGTAGCGGGTTCGGGTAGCATCGAAGTGGGTCGCGTACATCCGTCGTGCGATCGGTGTGACCGTCCCCGGACCTTCCTCGAAGAAGCGGAGCGCGACCTCGGTCGGCGCGAGCTGCGCGCTCGCCTCTCCGATGCCGACGCTCGCAACCGCCATGCATAACAAGGCGAGGCTGGCAGAACACTTCATGGATGCGTCTCCTGAGTTAGAAACCCACCAATTCTATCCAATGAAGCGCGAATACATACCGGACAGATCACCGTCGAAGCCGATCCACTGCCCGCTCCTCTCCCATCACGACCAGGACGTCCCCACGCTGGAGCACGGTGTCGGCCCGCGGCGCGATACGGCGTCGGATTCCGGCCGCGTCGATCCGCTCGATCGCCAGGACGTTGATTCCGTCCCTTTCGCGAAGTCGTGCCTCTCGTAGCGCCTTGCCGACGAAGTCTGAAGGCACCCTGACCTTCGCCATCCGGGTGTCGGCAGGAAGCTCGAGGTAGTCGAAGCCGGCTCCCTCGAACGCGCGCACCTTGGCCAGCAGCGCGTTATTTTGTCGTCGTCGACGACCGGTAGTTGTCCCAGGTCTCGAAGCCAGAGCTTTTCGTTCACCTCGACCAGCGAATCCTCGGGGGTGACGACGGGAATATCGGTCACCAGATCGGCCGCGAGCAACAGCGGCGCGTACTCCTCTTCCCCCAGGATCCGCTTCACCTCGTGCAACTCGATGATCCCCAGGAGCTGTCCCTCGGCGTCGCCGACATAGATCTGAAGGGCGCGAGATCCCTGAAAGATCTCCACGACCTGATCGACCGGAAGATCTTCGGGATAGAGCGACACGTCGGTGAGCATGATGTCCCTGACCTTCAATTGCCGCATGAGTCGTTCCTGCGGAGTTCCTTCCCACCGCATTCCACGACGGCGCAGCTCTTCGTCGTAGATCGACGTGTGACGAATCGCCCGCGCGGTGGAGTACGCCGCAACTGATGTCAGCATGACCGGCAGCACGATCTCGTAGTCCTGAGTGAGCTCGAAGATCATGAGGATCGCGAGGAAGGGCGCGTGCGTCGTACCCGCCACGAGTCCCCCCATACCCGCGAGAGCATAGGCTCCAGCGGGACCCGTTTGTTCCGGAAAACCCAAATGGACGAGCGTGCCGAAGACGCCGCCCAACATCGCCCCGAGGAACATCGTCGGCGTGAAGACGCCGCCCGAGCCTCCCGAGGCGAGCGTGATCGTGGTCGCCAGAATCTTGGCGAAGAAGAGGATGGCGAGGAGCGTGACCGCGATCTGTCCAGCGAGGACCATGTTGATCGTCTCGTAACCATTTCCCAGAACCCACGGCCAGGCAACGGCGAGGATCCCCACGCACAGGCCACCAAGAGGCGTACGGAGAAGGGGTGGCATCCGGGCATGGTCCCAGACCCCATACATCCTCTCCATCGACCACTGAAACAGGATCGCCCCCAGGCCGGCGAGGAACCCGAGAACCAAGAACGGGGCGATCTCCCAGGCCGAGACCATCCCGTGTGTTACGCCGGGATAAATCGGACCGGCACCGGCGAACACGCGGGTGACGATCGTGCTGATTGCGGCCGCCACGACCGCGGGGCCCAGGAATACGACGTTGAACGAGCCGATGATGATCTCGAGGACGAACACCGTCGCTGCGATCGGCGTGTTGTAGGCGGCGGCGAAGCCAGCGGCAATGCCGGCAGCCACGAGGATCCGGATCCGTTCTTCGGGGAAGTGCAAAGAACGCCCTACCCGCGATCCGATGGCGGCAGCGATCTGACCCATCGGTCCTTCGCGCCCGACCGCCCCGCCGGAGGCGAGCGTCATGAGTGAGGACGCTGAGCGGCGGAGCGCTGGGGAGAGACGGATCATGCGTCCGCCCAGCGCAACGAGCTCCATGATCTCGGGGAAGCCGCCCCGTGGGGCGCGGCGCCGTGAGAGGAGAAGCGCGAACAACGCCGCCAGCGCGCCGCCTCCGATGGGCACGATGATCCGCACGTACCCGGGGGCGGCGAGCGCGGCGAGCACGATCTGGTCGCCGCCTCCCCAGAAGGCGCGAGTGGCGAGGACGAGGAGCCACCGGAAACCTGCACCCGCGAGCCCGCCCAGGAGTCCCACCAGGCATACGCCAACGAAGAAAAGGGCGTTCTCGTTGTCGGCGAAGAGCGATTTGAGGCGGCGCGCGAAGACCCGGACCGGAAGCCGGACCACGCGCAGGATCGTGTAGCGCCGCGGAAGTCGGCGCGCCATGGGGACTTACCATAGCCGAGCCGAACGGTGTGCGCTACGCGCCCCCGGCCTTTCCGGCAGGCTGTTGTGGCAGTTCGCCGCGACTACGTCTGTTTTAGCCGAATTGTTGCGGTTGTGTTGCGGTTGCGACGCCCCGGTGGCCCCAGGGGCGTTGAAACCTATTTCGAACGTTTCCGTTGATCAGGGTGTCTAAGAAGCCAAACGCCACCGTAGAGATCGGTTGGCGATACAACAGAACGATTCAACAGAATTGGAGATTTACATGGACCGCATGTTCGCATTGCTACGGAATTACGAGGAACTCTTCGTCGTAACAGCTGTCCAGTCCGCCTTCACGGCACTGGTCCTTTGGACGAGCGTATCGCTGTTCAATGCACTCGTCTCGATCGATGAAGTCGCGGCGCTGGCCTTGTCGTCGGGCGCCTTCTAGAGCTTCCCACAACCGATAACCCAACACACGGGAAAACGTGATCGTCGCAGAGGGGTCGAGTTCGACTCGACCCCTCGCGGCGTTCTCTACTCGACGATGCCTACCTCCACGTCAGACGTCAGCGCGAACATGTTGCCGTCCTGATCTTTGAAGACCGAGCTCACGCCCCAATCCTCCTTCTTGGGTGGTTGCGTGAACTCGACGCCTCGCGCGGTCAGTTCCCGGTAAGTCTTCTCCACGTCGTCGGCGGTAAACACGATCGGCTGGAACTGCCTATGCGATCCTCTTGGCCCTCCATCGGCGGGAAGAGAACGAGGCGCGCTCCGCCTTCAGGGGGGTTCACCTCGATCCAGCGCGCGTTGGGCATGAACGGGGCATCGGTCGTCTTCTCGAACCCGAGCTTCTCGGTGTAAAACTTGACCGCTTCATCTTGATTGCGGACCGGCACGGTCACCAGCTTCACTCCCTTGATCATTGTTCCCTCCTTCGATGGATCATGACGCGTGGGTAAAGGCACCACCGGATTCACGCCCAGCTGACCTGTTGGACCAGGGCGAACACTGCGCCCCGCGGGTCAGAGAGCACCGCGAAGCGACCGACGCCTGGAACGTCGGTCGGCTCCACATGCACCACCGCGCCGTCGGCCCGAGCGGCCTTCACCCGGTCGTCGCAATCGCTGACTCCCCAGTAGACGAGCCAGCTCGGAGGCGCCTCTGCCGACTCGGGCATCGCCAGCGCTCCGGCGATCGGCTGGTCACCCAGAGTGAACATCGTATAGGGGGTTCCTCCGAACTCCTGAACACGCACGCCCCATCCGAACAGCCTGGAGTAGAACTCGGCCGCCCGGTCAACGTCACGCGTCAGGAGCTCGTTCCAGCAATGGGCACCCGGCTCGCCGATACGTCCCACACCGGGGTGGGACTTGCCCTGCCAGAGCGCGAACGAGGCGCCGGTCGGATCCTGGATCATGGCCATCCGGCCGACTCCCATGACGTCGAACGGCTCGTTCAGGATCTCTCCCTCCAGTTCCCGCGCCTTCTCGACTTTTTCGTCCGCGCTCGTCACCGCGACGTACGATCGCCAGTGGGTAGGGCCACGCTTCATATCCTCGGGATCGCGCGGATACATCGCGGCCACGTCGCGACCGCCCATGCGGAAGATCGTGTAAACGCTCCCGGGGCTCATCGGGATTTCGTGGATCTCCCAGTCCAGAAGCGCGGTATAGAACCGCCGCGCCGTAGGCGCGTCGTTGGCCACGAGTTCGAACCAGGAGAAGGTTCCCTGCGCGTGAATCTGGATTTCGGTCATGATCGCCTCCGTCCGTAGGGTACTCCTATC
>JBHEOA010000166.1:0-5297 GCA_046261835.1 Gemmatimonadota bacterium | reverse complement strand
GAGCGGCACCAGCGTCCAGCACGCGACGGTCACGACGATCACGAACGCGAGGTCGAGCAGGAAGCCGGCACGCGCCATCTGGGACATCGTGATCGACCCGCTGGCGTAGACGATCGCGTTGGGGGCGGTCGCGACCGGCAGCATGAAACCACCGCTCGCCGCCATGCCGGTGGGGATCGCCAGGACCAGCGGATCGAGCCCGAGTGCGAGGGCGAGCGCGCCCGCGATCGGGAGGAACGTCGCCGCGGTCGCGGTGTTGCTGGCGAGCTCGCTGAAGAAGACGACCACGACCGCCACCGCGAGGAGAATCGCGACCAAAGACCACGTCTCCACCCCTCCCATCGCGTGGCCCAACCACTCCGCCAACCCTGTCGCCTCGATCGCTGCGGCCAGCGAGAGCCCACCCCCGAAAAGGATCAGGATACCCCACGGCACTCGACGGGCGGTGGACCAGTCGAGGACGAACTCCCCGCGAGTCCGTCCGCTCGGTAGTACGAAGAGGAGAAGGGCGCCGGCGATCGCGATCCCGGCGTCGGTGATCCCGGAAATCCATCGCTCGAGCAAGGGCCGCGTGACCCAGGCCAAGGCGGTTAGAGCGAACACGACACCGACCGCCTTCTCGGCGCGGCTCATCCGGCCCAGGGCTGACAGCTCGGCGGCGATCCGATCGCGTCCTGCCATGGTCGCGACCCCACCGATGCGATGGCTGCGGAGCAGGATCACGTACGCGATCGGAATGGTCACCACCACCACGGGGACCCCGACCATCATCCAGCGCGCGAACCCGACGTCGATACCGTACGTCTCCCGGAGGAACCCGCCGACGAGGGCATTGGGCGGGGTGCCGATCAGCGTTCCGAGACCCCCAATGGAAGCCGCGTAGGCGATCCCCAGCATGAGCGCAGCGGCGAAGCCGCTGGGAACGTGAGACGCGTCGTCATCCGCGGTGATCCACTCGACCACCGACAGCGCGATCGGCAGGAGCATCAGCGTCGTCGCCGTGTTCGAGACCCACATGCTGATGAGCGCCGCGCTGCCCATGAACCCCGCCAGCAGTCGTGCCGGGCCGGTCCCCACCCGGTCGATGACGTTGAGGGCGAGCCGCCGATGGAGCCCCCACCGCTCGATCGCCAGCGCGAGCAGGAACCCACCGAGGAAGAGGAAGAGGAGAGGGTTGGCGTAAGGGGTCGCGACGACGTCGATCGAGGCCGCACCCAGAATCGGAAGCAGCACGATTGGAAGGAGCGAGGTGGCCGGGATGGGGATTGCCTCGGTCACCCACCAGACCGCCATTAGAACTCCGACGGCCGCCGTGCGCCAGCCGGCGGGAGCGAGGCCCTCCGGTGCTGGAAGCGCGAGGAGCGCGGCGAAGAGGACCGGCCCGGTGAAGAGGCCGATCCTCCGGCGCCGACCCCACGCCGCACCGAGAAGCTCGTCACGTTCGGGCATCGTTCGTGCGCGAAGGCCCCGCCGACCGCTGGGGGCCGGCGGGGCCTCACGCCACCGAATCCTTGTGGCTAATGGCGTGCCGAGTCGATTCGCCTACTGGCCTGCCGGAGCCTCGGGCTGGGTGGCACCTTCCGCGGGCTCGGACGGCGCGCCTGGCATCTGATCACTGTTCCAGGTGTCGACCGCGATCTTCCACTCGCCGCCCCCGGCCGGCTTCCAGATCACCACGTGCTTACCGTTATCGGTCATCGTGGTGCCGTCCGGGGCTGGACCGGTGAAGGAGTACGCGCCGACGTCGTAGGCCATGTCACCGCTCTCGGAGACGACGATCGTCGGAGAGTCGAGCGAGAACTGGGTCGGGTTGCCGGCTGAGAGCATCTGCTGAAACACCGACCGGATCGCATCCTTTCCCTCCGCCCGCGCCATGCCGGGGGGCAGAAGGATGGCGTCGTCGGCGTAGAAGGACACCATCGTCTCGACGTCGCTTGCCAGCAGGGCTTGCTCGAACTGGTCTTGCGCCGAGCGAATGGACTGCTCGACCGCGGCCGCATCCACCGCCGCCGTTTCCTCCGTGGTGCCGGCTTCCTCGGCCTGCCGCTGCTCGCAAGCGGCGACGACAAGGAGCGCGACGATCAGGAACCACCATCGTGCCATGTTCGGACCTCGAATGTTTCAGGGTTGGCGCGCATCGTACTTGCGATGGGAATCTACCACGATCCCAGTCGGCGATGTCAACTCGGATCCCACCCCCACCAAGGCTTCCATGCGAAAGCCCCGCCGACCGCTGGGGCCGACGGGGCTCACGAAACCTTTGTTCGCCGAGGTGGGGACTACTGACCGGCGGGCGCCGTGGGCTCGGTCGCGCCCGCGGTCGTTTCGGATGGCGCGCCCGGCATCTCGTCACCGTTCCAAATGTCGACGGCGATCTTCCACTCGCCACCTTCGGTCGGCTTCCAGATCGCCACGTACTTTCCGGTGTCGGTCATCGTGGTACCGTCGGGCGCGGGACCGGCGAACCTGAAGGTCCCGACGTCATAGGCCATTTCGCCATTCTCAGCCACCACGATCGTCTGCGGATCGATCGAGACCTCGGTGGGATTTCCGCGTGAGTACATCTGCTGGTACGCGGACCGGACTGCGTCCATGCCTTCCGCCCTCGGCATCCCAGGCGGTAGGAGGATCGCGTCGGCGGTGTAAAGGGAAGCCAGGGTCTCGGTGTCGCCGGCCAGCGCCGCCTGCTCGTATCGGTCAGCGGACGTGCGGATATGCTCTTCGACCGCGGCCGGATCCACCGCCGCCGCGGTTTCTTCTGTGGTGCCAGCCTCCTCCGCCTGTTGCTGCTCGCAGGCGGCGATCGAGATGAGAAGTGCAACGATCAGTAGCCACCATCGTGCCATGTCGGACCTCGTATGGGCTCGGGTTGGAAAAGGAAGGACTGTACTGGATCGACTCCAATCTACCACGATCTCGGTCAGGCGGCCTGCCTGAACCCGTTTGTAGTATGGCTGACTGACCGATGGGAATTCCTGGGCTATCGATGATCGAGGGCCGGAGGAGCCGGCGCCTGGAAACCATCGTCGAGGGAGGGTCGACCATGAGTCTCCTGCTTCTGATCATCGTCATTATCGTCCTGCTCGCCGTCATCCCGACATGGCCGTACAGCTCTGGATGGGGGTACTTCCCGAGCGGCATCATCGGCTTGATCCTCGTGATCCTGATCATTCTACTTCTGATGGGACGGTTGTGAAGAGCGCGGCGTCGTTTCGCGGCCACCCGG
Organism: Gemmatimonadota bacterium; assembly: GCA_046261835.1. Taxonomy (GTDB): domain Bacteria; phylum Gemmatimonadota; class Gemmatimonadetes; order JACCXV01; family JAHWKZ01; genus JBHEOA01. Next base: position 2,071 of record JBHEOA010000166.1, on the reverse strand, counting down.
CACACGTCATCCTGGTCGACTTCCCGATCGCGTTTTGGATCGGGTCGTTCCTCACGGACCTAGCGTATCTCTGGCTGGGCGACCCGTTCTGGCTCGACATGGCGTGGTATCTCATGGGCGCGGGAATCGTCTTCGCCGTGGTGGCCGCCGTTGCGGGGATCCTCGATTACTTCGGGAGCGTGCCGCCTCACAGCGACGCCCGGTCGACGGCGCGCCTGCACGGGATCCTGAACGGCGGAGCCACGATCCTCTTCGGCTTCAACCTTTGGTGGCGCACGGGACCGAATGCAGCCGCGGGAACCGAATGGTGGGTGGCGTTCGGGCTCTCGCTCGTCGGCGTCGGGCTCATCAGTTACACGGGATGGCTGGGGGGCGAGCTCGTCTACGCGTACCAGATCGGTATGGAGAAGATCCAGGTGGGCGGAAACGAGACGATCTACGACGGCCGACGCCGGGGCGAGCCGGGCTCATGGGTCGACGTCGGGCCAGCGGAAGAGCTCGAGCCGGGACAGATGAAGCACGTCATCGTCAACGGCGCATGGCTCGTCCTCGCGAAGTCCGGTAACGCGATCCATGCGATCGACGGTCTCTGCACGCATGAGGGGGGGCCGTTGTGCGACGGCGTGCTGATGGACGGCGCCGTCCAGTGTCCGTGGCACGGTTCGCGCTTCGACGTCCGTACAGGCAGCGTCATGGCGGGCCCCGCTCGCAAGGCGATACGAACGTACGGAGTCAAGGTCGAGAACGGCCGAACCCTGGTCGAAGCCCCAGAAGGGTCGCACGTTCAGGCGGTCGCCAGCTGAAGGGATCGCCATGTTTCGCTGGACCTCCACGTGGGCCGCTGTGGCGCTGGGCGTCTTCGCCTCTGACGCGCGCGCCCAGGACCTGACCGCGCGGCTCGTGGCCGACCACCTTCGCGCCCTCGGACTCGAGGTCGAGACCGGCGTCGCCAAGACCGGTGTCGTAGGGATCCTGCGTGGCGGCCGACCGGGTCCCGTGGTCGCCGTGCGCGCGGACATGGACGCGCTCCCTGTGGTCGAGCGATCCGACCTTTCGTTCCGCTCGACCGTTCGTACCGAATACCTGGGGCAGGAGGTTGGCGTGGCGCACGCTTGCGGTCACGACATCCACACTGCCGTCCAGCTGGGAGTGGCGTCGGTGCTCGCCGACCTGCGCTCGGAGCTCCCCGGGACGGTCGTGTTCCTGTTCCAGCCCGCGGAGGAGGGCCCGCCGCCGGGTGAGGAAGGCGGCGCTCGGCTCATGATCGAGGAGGGCGCGCTCGAGGAGCCGCGTCCCGAGGCGATCTTCGCGCTTCACTCCTTTCCCCAGCTCGACCCGGTCGTGACTGCGGCCGAGGCGATCCTCGCTCTCCAGACGATCCGCTCACGCAACCTCCCGCCGACCGACCCCGGCGTGGTCACCGTTGGCATCATCCGCGGCGGTGAGCGCAACAACATCATTCCGGAGACGGTGCGGCTCGAGGGGACCGTCCGCACCTACGATCAGGACGTGCGCGATCAGATCCTTCGGCGAATCGAGGAGATCCTAGACGGCGTGACGCGGGCGGCTGGCGCCAGCTACGAGCTCGAGATCATTCCCTACGCCCCGCCGGTCGTCAACGATTCCAAGCTCGCCGTCAGAATGCGACCCACGATGGAACGGGTGGTCGGCGCCGAGAACGTCCTACAGGTCGACCCCGTCATGGGGGCCGAGGACTTCGCCTGGTACGCGCGCGAGGTGCCCGGATTCTACTGGCGATTGGGTGTTGTCGAGGAGGGTACGACCTCGGGCGCGCTCCACACGCCCGATTTCCGGGCCGGCGACGGCGCCGTCCCGGTGGGGATCCGGGTCATGACGAACCTGGTTGTCGACTACCTGCGCGGCGCGGGCGAGGCGCGCTGACGGAGGGGGGCGAAGTGCGGAGGAGGTGTGCCCCCGATTGGGGTCACCGTCCGCTGCTCGATCCCGCGCGGCGCAAGTTCGCCCGGATTCGGGCGATGAGTCGTTCGGGGACGATCGGCTTCGAGACGAAGTCGTCGGCCCCCTGGTTGAGCAGTTCGACCTCGTTGGA
>JBHEOA010000165.1:0-3350 GCA_046261835.1 Gemmatimonadota bacterium | reverse complement strand
GAACGGTCAGGAGTCGAGCAGTAGGCGAGCAGGGTCCTCGAGTCGATCCTTGATCTTGATCAGGAAGGTGACCGCCTGTTCGCCATCGACGATCCGGTGATCGTAGGAGAGCGCGACGTACATCATGGGCCGCGACACGATTCGCTCTTCCCCGGTCAACGGATCCTCGAGCACGATCGCCCGCTTCTGGATCTTGTGCATGCCCAGAATGCCGCTCTGAGGCGGGTTGAGGATCGGGGTCGACACGAGCGAACCGTAGATCCCTCCGTTCGAGATCGTGAACGTGCCTCCCTGGAGATCTTCGATCGCGATCTCACCGTCCCGCGCCTTCGTGGCTAGCCGCTTGATCTCGCGTTCGATCTCCGCGAACGACATCTGATCCGCCTCGCGAACGACCGGCACGACGAGCCCCTTCGGCGTGCCGACGGCGATTCCCAGGTGGACGTGGTCGTGGTACACGATCTCTTCGCCCTCGATGAAGGCGTTGATCTCCGGGATGTCGCGGAGCGCCAGTACCGAGGCGCGGGCGAAGAACGACATGAAACCTAGCCGCACGCCGTGCTCGCTCTCGAACCGCTCCTGGTGCTCCTTGCGGAGCGCCATCACCTCGCTCATGTCGATCTCGTTGAACGTCGTGAGGATGGCGGCGGTCTGCTGGGCCTCGACCAGCCGCTCGGCGATCCGGCGGCGCAGGCGAGTCATCCGGACGCGTCGCGTGCCGGGCTCGGCCTCCCGAACAGGAGCAGCTGCCTTCTCGGGCTCCCTCTCGGCCTTCTCGGGCTTCCTCTCAGCCTTTTCGGGCTCCCTCTCGGCCCTTTCGGCCTGCTCGGGTCGTCTCTCGGGCTCCTTCGGCGCCGGCTCGGAAGCGATTTCCCGCGGGGGCGGTCCAACGTCCCCTTCTTCTTTTTTCTCCGGAGCCTCCGCTTCGGCCGCCACCTCCGGCCTGACGACGCGCTCGGTCTCTGTGCGCGCCTGCGCCTCAGGCCGCTTCGGTTTCTGTTCCTCGGGCTTCCGTTGCGGTGGCTCTCGCAGTTCCTCGCGCGCCGCGGGCTTTTCGCCGCCCCCGTGGATCCGCGCGATCAGGTCGCCGACGGAGACCGTCTCGCCTTCCTGTTTGAGGATCTCGAGCGTGCCGGCGCCTTCCGCCGCGATCTCGACCGTCGCCTTGTCGGTCTCGAGCTCGACCAGCGCGTCGTCCTTCTCGACGCGGTCGCCGTCCTTTTTTAGCCAGCGGGCGATGTCGCCTTCGGTGACCGCTTCGGCTAGCTGGGGGACACTTACATCCATCAGCGCTCGCCGAGGGCGTCCTCGATGAGCTTCTGTTCTTCCTTCTGATGGAACCCGAACGACCCGGTCGCGGGTGAGGCCGACGTGGGACGCGCTACGTAAGAGAGCTCGACCCCCGGTGGCAGGTTGCGCTCGAAACGGTGCCGCGAGTTTCTCCACGCCCCCATGTTGACCGGCTCTTCCTGAACCCACACGAGGCGGATCAGCTTCGGGTACTCCCGAATCAACGCCGCCATCTCAGCGTCGGGGAAGGGGTAGAGCTGTTCGATCCGGGCGATCGCGTGAGACTCGATTCCCCGCTCGCGCCGCGCCTCGAGGAGCGTGTAATAGACCTTTCCCGAGCAAAGGAGGAGGGTGCGCACCCCAGCGCGGTTCAGATCGTCTCCTTCGTCGAGAACCGGCTTGAAGCTGCCGCTGGCGAACTCCTCGAGCCGGGAGACGGCGAGGCGGTGGCGCAAGAGGCTCTTCGGGCTCATGACGACGAGCGGCTTACGGAAGCTGCGCTTCACCTGACGGCGGAGTGCATGGAACAGCTGTGCCGGCGTGGTCAGGTTGCAGACCTGCATGTTGCGCTCGGCGCACAGCTCCAGGAACCGCTCCAGGCGCGCGCTCGAATGCTCCGGCCCCTGTCCCTCGTAGGCGTGCGGCAGGAGCAGTACGAGCCCCGTCATGCGACCCCACTTGTATTCCCCGGTGGCGATGAACTGGTCGATGACGACCTGGGCGCCGTTGACGAAGTCGCCGAACTGGGCTTCCCAGATCACCAGCGTCCACGGGTCCGCGGTCGAGTAGCCGTACTCGAACCCCAGCGACGCGTTCTCCGACAACGGCGAGTTGAAGACATGGAAGACCTTCTGAGTCTCGCTCACATGATTGAGCGGGACGTACCGCTCACCTGTCTCGGCGTCGAAGTACACCGCGTGGCGATGGCTGAACGTGCCGCGCACCGTGTCCTGTCCCGAGAGCCGTACGTTGTTGCCCTCGAGGAGCAGTGAGCCGACTGCCAGTGCCTCGCCGCATCCCCAGTCGATGAGACCGTCCTCGAGGACCATGGCGGCGCGCTCCTCCATGAGCCGCTTGAGGCGCTTGTGCCAACGGAAGCCCTCCGGGACGCTGACGAACGCGCGGGCCACGCGCTCGAGCGTCTCGCGAGGAACCGCCGTGTCGGCGCCCCAGTCCGCGCCGGGCCGGCTCAGCCCTTGCCAAGCTCGACCCAACGTCGGGAGGACCGGCTGTTCGGCCATGCCCTGCGCCTCGCCGCGGGCGGCGTCGACTGCATCGACCACCGCCTTCCGCATCTCCTCCACCTGGTCTCCGGTCACAAGGCCTTCGCCGATCAGCCGCTCGGCGTACACCGCGGAGTTCGAGGGATGCTGGGCGACCAGCGCGTACATCACGGGCTGCGTGAAGGTGGGGTCGTCCAGCTCGTTGTGCCCGTACCGCCGATAACAGACGAGATCGATGACGACGTCGCGATGGAAGGTCTGCCGGTACTCGAGGGCGAGCTCGGCGACGTGGACCACCGCCTCGGCATCGTCGCCGTTCACGTGGAAGATCGGAGCCTGGACGGTCTTGGCGAGGTCCGAGGCGTAGCGCGTCGAGCGCCCTTCTTCGGGATCGGTGGTAAAGCCGACCTGGTTGTTGATGATGACGTGGATCGTGCCGCCTGTCGTGTACGCGTCGAGCCCCGACAGCATCAGGGTCTCGGCGACCACGCCCTGAGCGGTAAACGCCGCGTCGCCGTGCATGAGTAGCGGCACCGCTCGCACATGGTCGGTGTCGTTCATGAAGTTCTGGCGCGCGCGGACGTTGCCCTCGACGATCGGATCGATCGCCTCGAGGTGACTCGGGTTGTACGCCAGGGTCAAGTGGATCGTCCCCGCCGGCGTCTCGTGATCTCGCGAATAGCCCAGGTGATACTTGACGTCGCCGTATCCCTGGACCTCGGCGGGCAATGGCCGCCCCTCGAACTCGGCCAGGATCTGGGCGTAGGGTTTCCCGAGAACGTGCGCCAGGACGTTCAAGCGCCCGCGGTGCGCCATCCCCATGACGAGCTCGTCGAC
>JBHEOA010000164.1:0-6658 GCA_046261835.1 Gemmatimonadota bacterium | reverse complement strand
CTCGACGGGAGATCCCGTGACCTGGGACACGGTGGCGACCGACGAGCCACCGGGGGGATCGGTCGAGGCCGAGGAGATCTCGGACCTCGCTCCCTCGTACCGTCCCGGTGAGCGAGTAGTGCACCGTGAGTTCGGCTCCGGCACGATCAAAGCGGTCAACGGGACGGGGCGCGATCTCAAGTTGGTCGTGCGGTTCGATCGCTGGGGCGAGAAGAAGCTCGTCGCCCGCTTCGCGCGGCTCGAGAAGGAGTGGTAGGGATGCCCAAGATCTTCTATCCCAGTTCCGAGAAGTTGAAGTTTCTCCGGGACACCATTCATCACCGCGAGCTCGCTTTGCCGGATTTTCAGCGGGATTTCGTCTGGGATCCTCGTGCGACCGAAATGCTGATTGAGAGTATCTGCCAGAACTTTCCGGCTGGTAGCCTGCTTCGAATCAGGAACAGCGGTTTCTACTTTGCACCGCGCCAGTTTCAAGGAGCACCAAGTCTTGATGGCCATGAACCTTCCTACCTCATTCTCGATGGCCAGCAGAGACTGACCTCTCTTTACCAAGCACTCTATGGGAAGGGTAGTCACCGCTATTACATCGATCTATCCAACGTTATCTCCGGCTTTGATCTGGAGGATTGTGTCTTTCATGAGAGAAAATTGCGAGGAGAGAGGAAATATGGAACCATCGAGAAGCAAGCCTCTACATTCATTTTTCCTTTTGAGAAGTTGTTCAGTACCCCGGGAGGATTTGAAGAGTGGCTCGACCAGATTGTCGACATTCGGTCCTCTAACGAGGGCGACCAAAGCGCTAGGGCACTTAGGAACGAGCTGAGGGATGCGCGCAGGCATTGGCTAACTCCTATCGAGGACTATGAATTCCCGATGGTCACTCTAGCCGATGATACAAGTGCCGATGCCGTGTGTACGATCTTCGAGACCCTAAATAGGACGGGTGTCAAGCTCTCTGTCTTTGACCTGCTCGTAGCGCGATTCTGGCCCGAGAAAGTCCGCCTCCGAGAACGGTGGGAAAAAGCGCTGGCGGACCATCCTATCCTCGCGGAGTTCGAAGTCGATCCATATTACCTGCTTCAGGCCTTAGCTCTGTCCACTGCACGAGGCGCCCCAAGCTGCAAGAGAACGGACGTTCTGAAACTTGATCTAAGTCAGATTCATGAGGGATGGGACAGCGTAGTTTGGGGGCTTGGCAAGTTCTTAAGGATCTTGCGCGAAGACTGTGGGGTGATTCTTCCTCAGTGGCTTCCGTACATGACAATGTTGATCCCGGCAGCCGCCATTCTGGGCGAGAAAAGGGAAGATGTTGGGCCGAGGATCGCTGAGTTAACAAAGAAGATCACGCAGTGGTTCTGGTGTTCCGTGTTCGGACAGGCGTATGAAAATGCGCCGAACTCCCAAGCGGCCAAGGACCTGGTTGAGCTACGGCGCTGGATGGAGGGGGGGGTTCCGCCGGAGACTGTTGCTAACTTCTCATTTGATGTATCGCTCCTGAGGCAGATCACTCCCAGGCAACGAGCAATCTACCGTGGTGTCGTCGCCCTGATCCTTAGGAACGGGGCGCGCGACTTTCATACTGGCCGCAAGATCGATTCCGCCATGATGGTGATGCGGCAGATCGATGATCACCATGTCTTCTCCGACGGGTATCTGCCCAAGGACGTCCCTCATACACTTCGCAATTGCGTCCTGAATCGAACCCTGATTGACAAGGCAACTAATATCAGAATAGGGAAACGTAGTCCATCGGTTTACCTCTCTGAGATACGCGATTCGATTGGCTCCGCAGAATTGACGAATGTTCTTTCCTCCCATCTGCTTCCTTCCTCAGCCGAAAACCCGCTCTGGCGGGATGATTTCGAGGGCTTCATCGAGGAACGACAGTCCCTCATATCGGCAAGACTCGAAGGCGTCACCCATGTCTAGTGATCGCGTGAATCGTTCGGACTACCTCGTCCGCGTGTTCCGTTTGGGCGAGGAGCCCGACGACTATGCGGCGTTCTCACCGGGTGAGCGGCTGGCGATGGTTTGGGAGCTCACGCGCCAGGCGTGGACGTTCAAGGAGGGCAAGGAACCTGAATCGAGACTTCGTCGAGATGTTGTCCGCGTTATCCGACGCGGGAGCTGAATTCCTGCTCGTCGGCGCCCATGCCGTGGCGGTCCATGGTCATCCTCGCGCCACGGGCGATCTCGATATCTGGGTGAATCCCACCCAAGAGAATGCCGAGAACGTCTGGCGCGCGGTGGCCTTCTTTGGAGCGCCGATGAATAATCTCGATCTTCATGATTTTGCCGAACCCGACCTGATATTCCAGATCGGTGTCGTCCCGAATCGGATTGATATCCTTACTGCAGTTACAGGACTCGAATTTGAGAAGGCCTGGGAGCGTCGGATCGTTGTGCCATTGGACGGCCTCGAAGTGCCTGTCCTGGGTCGGGCGGACCTGATCCGAAACAAGAAGGCCGTGGGCCGCCCCCAAGACGTCGCTGATGCCGAAAGGCTAGAAGAGGGCTCCTGACCCTCTGCCTTAACCGCCCACCGCTTGGCGCCTGCCACTACTCGGGGCACTCTCCTATCTTCCACGATACATGTCGATCTCCGCCGCCGACGTCCGCCACATCGCGCGCCTCGCGCGCCTCGAGCTCTCCGACGAGGAGATCGCGCGCTTCCAGGTCGAGCTCTCGAAGATCCTGGAGTACGTGGCCCAGCTCGATAGGCTCGAGGCCGGATCGGCCGGCGAGCCGCCAGCAGCCGACCAGCCCCTGCGCGACGACATCGTCGAGAGCTGGCCCGACGTCCGGCCCCTTCACGACGAGGCCCCCGACTTCGCGGACGGCTATTACCGCGTTCCGCGGGTCGTCGAGTGACGTTCGGCCCCGAACGAAACGCCGCCGGTCTCGCGCGCGCGATCGCGAGCGGCGAAACCAGTGCGACGAGCGCGATCGACGCGGCGCTGGGATGGATCCGGGAGGCAGAAGCGAAGGGTCTTCATGCCTTTCTCCACGTCCGAGAGAAAGCGGCGCGCGAGGAAGCGCGGGAGGTCGACCGGCGCATCGCCGCGGGGGAAAAGCTCCCCCTCGCCGGCGTGCCGGTGGCGGTCAAGGACAACATCGCGGTCTCGGGCACCCCGACGACCTGCGGCTCTCGTCTCCTCGAGCGCTACGTCACTCCTTTCGACGCCACCGCCATCGTACGGCTGCGTGACGCAGGCGCGATCGTCGTCGGGAAGACCAATTGCGACGAGTTCGCGATGGGCTCCTCGACCGAGAACTCGGCCTTCGGCCCGACCCGACACCCCCTCGACCCCGCTCGCGTTCCGGGGGGCTCCTCAGGCGGCTCGGTCGCGGCGGTGGCAGCGGGCTGCGTGCCGATCGCGCTCGGCAGCGAGACCGGCGGCTCTGTCCGGCAGCCCGCTGCATTCTGTGGCGTCGTCGGCGTCAAGCCGACCTATGGGCGAGTCTCGCGTTACGGGCTCGTGGCCTTCGGCTCCTCGCTCGACCAGATCGGCACGATCGGGTGGACCGTCGAAGACGCAGCGCGACTCCTAGGGGTCATCGCCGGCAGCGACCCTCACGACGTCACCTCGCTGCCTCACGAGGTGGAGGAGTACACCTCGGGACTCGACGACTGGGAGCCTTGCGGCGCGCGAATCGGCTGGCCTCGGGAGTACTTCGGAGAGGGCCTCGACCCAGCGATCCTGGCGGCTTGCGTGGCGGCGCGCGACCGGCTCGCGGCCGAGGGAGCGGAGATCATCGAGGTCTCGATGCCTCACGCGCCCTACGGGATTGCGGTCTACTACATAGTGGCGATCGCGGAAGCCTCGTCCAATCTCGCCCGCTACGACGGCGTCCGTTACGGCTATCGAGCAGAGCAGGCAACCGACCTCCAGACGATGTACTTCCGTACGCGCGCCGCATTCGGCGCCGAAGTCAAGCGACGGATCATGCTCGGCACGTACGTGCTGTCGGCCGGCTACTACGAAGCGTTCTATGGCAAAGGCACGGCCGTCCGCGCGCGGATCACCGGCGACTTCGACGCCGCATGGAGCCATGTCGACGCTTTGCTCTCGCCGACAACCCCCACGCTGGCGTTCGAGCTCGGCGAGAAGGTCGATGACCCGCTCGCCATGTACCTCAACGACATCTACACCGTGAGCGCCAACCTCGCGCAGATCCCGGCGATCTCCATACCGTGGGGTAAGGCGCTGGCCGCCGGAGAACGACCCGCGCTGCCGATCGGAATCCAGCTCATGGGGCCCGCCCGCGCCGAAGGACGGTTATTCCAGATCGCGCGCTTCCTCGAGCGCGAGGCGCCAACACCATGATCGAAAGGACGCACGCCATGATCGCGCGCTTCTGCCTGGGCATCGCGCTCCTCCTGCTCGCCAGCTCGACGCTGCGGGCCCAAACAACCGTCCGCGCCGACGGCGATTCCGCTGCGATGGCCGAGATCGCGGCCCTCGAATACCACTTGATCGATCTCCTCGAGCGGCGGGATCTGGAAACCTATGCTGCCTACCTCGCGGAGGATTATGTCCGGGTCAACAGGGGCGGCCTGGTCTCGACCAAGGACCAAGCGTTGGCCGGCTTCGCTTCCGCGGCGTCGGGCGGGCGGCAGTGGAGGCAGTCTCCCTCCGACATCGAGGTTCGCATCTACGGCGACACCGCGATCCTGACCTTCGTGCTGACGCAGGAGCGGGAAGGCCTGCCGCCGACACGCGCCCGGCTCGTCAAGGTCTTCGTGCGCCGCGATGGCCGCTGGTTCATGGTTCACAACCAGGGAACCCCGCTCGAGTAGCATGGCGCGTGATTCTCGCGACCTGGGCGATCGTCGCGCACCCGACCGCCGGTTGGCGGCGGTCTGGTTCGCGGACATCGTGGGTTTCACCGCGCTGTCGTCACGCGATGAGGACGCCGCGATGAGGCTGGTCGAGGTCTTCGAGGCCGTGACGCGGAGGGCCGTCGAGGAGCGCGGAGGCAAGGTGGTCAAGTTCCTGGGCGACGGCGGGTTGGCGGTCTTCCCAAGCGCGGACGCGGCGGTGCGGGCGGGCCTGGCGGTGCAGCGCGCTTTTGAGAGCCGCACCGATGCGGCGGGAACGCCCGCCCGGCTGCGCATCGGCATTCACATCGGGGAGGTCGTCTCCAAGCCCGACGGCGATGTCTACGGCGACGGCGTCAACACCGCCGCGCGGATCCAGCGTGAAGCGAGCCCTGGACAGGTTGTCATCAGCGAGGACGTCCGGCGGCAGATCCGCCAGCGCGCGGCCTTCTTCTCGAGCCGCTCGGAGAGCGGTCGCTGCGTGGGCTCGACGAGCCGGTTCAGCTCTGCGTGGTCGTGAGCGGCCCGGAGGAGCTAGCCACGAGTCGCCCCGAGGAGATGAGCGGCGCGGAGGGGAGGGATTCCACCGCTCGTGTCTCCTCGCGGCCAAGTATTTCGCTGCCTATCGCCGCGGCGGCCGCAGTCATGCTCCTCGCGGCCGTCGGGTTAGGCTGGTGGGCATTGGGCGACCGCAAAGCGGGGAACCCTCTCGCGGAGCCGGAGCCCGCGGCGGCGACCGGGTCCGGTGCAACCGAGACCGCCTCCTCGATCGCGGTCCTCCCCTTCGCCGACCTGAGCCCCGGCGGAGATCAGGAGTACTTCGGCGACGGCATAACGGAGGAGCTGATCAACGCGCTGACCCGGATCGAGGGGCTCGACGTCGTGTCCCGTGAAGCCACGGGCTCGTAGCGACTGGTAGGAATCGGCCAGTCCGGTGTAGGCGAGCGCGTAGGTCGTGTCGGCGCGGATGGCGGCTTCGAAGAGCTCGATCGCCCTCGTCGTCGCCTCGAGGGTGCGCTGGCTCCATAGGAAGCGACCTTGCAGGTAGAGCCGGTACGCCTCGGGGTCGCTGGTCCGGCGGGGTATGATCCGGATCGCCGCCGTCACGAGCTCGGGCTCCAGCTCGGTGACGATGGCCCGCGCGATCTCCTCCTGGATCGCGAACACGTCCGCCATCTCGCGGTCATACGTATCGGACCAGATGTGGTACCCGTTGTCCACGTCGATCAACTGGGCCGAGATTCGCAGGTCGAACGGCGGGAAAGTCCCGGAGAGGGTTGACCATGATCGCAGTCAACATGGCTGAATCGGCGACCGCGGGAGGATGTGCGCCGCCACTCAAGGATCGGTGAGCCGATGACCAGGCGCGCCGGCACGGCCCAAGCCCTGCTCGAGACATTCGAGCCCGTCATCGGGCTCGAGGTCCACGTCCAGCTCAAGACGGAGAGCAAGATTTTTTGCGGCTGTCCGAACGCGTACGGGGCGCCGCCCAATACGCAGGTTTGCCCGATCTGCTTGGGGTTTCCCGGAATCTTACCGGTTCTCAACCAGAGGGCCGTCGACCTCGCTGTGCGCGCCGCGCTGGCGCTCGGCTGCACGGTTCACGAACGGTCGATCTTTGCACGCAAGCATTACTTCTATCCGGATCTCCCGAAGGGGTACCAGATTTCCCAGTTCGATCGTCCCCTCGCGAACGGTGGCTCGCTCGAGATCCCGTTCGACGATGGGTCCACCAAGGCGATCGGGATCACTCGCGTCCATCTCGAAGAGGACGCCGGCAAATCGATGCACGGCGAGGGTGGCACGCTGGTCGACTTCAACCGCTGCGGCGTTCCA
>JBHEOA010000163.1:0-8152 GCA_046261835.1 Gemmatimonadota bacterium | reverse complement strand
AGACCATTGAGCACCGTGGTCGCCGACTCCCACTGCGCCAGGGCCAGCACGCCTTCCTCGCCACCCAGGACTTCGATGCCCGGATCGAAGGCGTGTGCTTCGCGCGCGTCGAGCCAGGCCTTTTCGTCGCCGAGCGCGACTGCCTCGGGGCGCCAACGTGACGCGAGTGCGGCGAGCTTTCTCCAGTCGCGATGGCATGCCAGACCGACGACCACGAAGCGGCCGTCGAGCTGGGCGACGACTTCGAGAGCGCTTCCACCGATCGAACCGGTGGCGCCCAGAACGACGAGCCCGGTCACCCCGCGACCGCCCGGAGGTGGTAAACCGCCCGGAGGTAGTAGTAGAAGGCGGGAACCGTCAGGAGTAGAGAGTCGAACCGGTCGAGAATTCCGCCATGCCCGGGGATCAGTCGGGAAACGTCTTTGACCCCGGCGTCTCGCTTGAACATGGATTCGACGAGATCACCGCACGGCGCCACCAACCCCACGACGATCCCGATCACCACGCCATCGTATCCCTCGAAAAATGGAACCCATCGATCGACCAGCCAGACCAGCGGCACAGCCGCGGCCACGGTGACCACGAGCGCGCCGATCGCGCCTTCCACCGATTTCCCCGGGCTCACGCTCGGCATCAGCCTCCGATTCCCCCATCGGCGACCAACCGCGTAGGCGGCAGTGTCGTTGATCCACGTGAGTAAGATCGGCAGGGTCAAAAGAGCGGCGCCCGTCCAGTACGGAAGCTCCGAGGGCGGCCGCGCGAACTCCCGCACCAGCACGAAGTGGCCGAACAAAAGACCCACGTAGAAGGCGCCGAAGACCGTCACCGCAACGGCCGGGATCGCCTCCCGCTGCCCGCCGCTGAAGAGCTGAACCAGGGCCGTACCTACGACCGCGGCCGTGACGAGCGTGAACACCTCGATCGGCGTCCCTTCCAGATATAGGACGGTGGGGATCGCCATAGCGATCCCGATCCCGGCGACGCGCCGCGTGGGGATTCCTTTGTTGGCCGCCATCAGGAGGAATTCGGCGCTGCCCACCGCGGTCAAAAGGAGAATCGTCCCGAGGAAGAGCCAGCTTCCGACAACGATCGTCGCCAGGAAGAGCGGGATCAGAAGAAGCGAAGCGAGCAGTCGGTCCCGCAGCTCCGCCTGACTCAAACCAGGACCGCGCCGAAGCGTCGCTCTCGGGTCAGATACTCGTCGATCGCGTCCAGGAAGGCGCCGCGTCCGAAGTCGGGCCACAGGATGTTCGTCACGTAGAGCTCGGTGTAGGCGATCTGCCACAACAGGAAATTCGAAACCCGCATCTCACCGCTCGTCCGGATCAGGAGATCAGGGTCCGGCAGGTCCGCCGTGTAGAGGAAGCTGGCGAACGTCGCTTCGTCCAGCCCGTCGGCCCCCAGCTTCCCCGAGCGGGATGCTTCCGCGATCTGTCGAGCGGCCCGGACGATCTCGGCGCGACCGCCGTACGAGATGGCGAGGACCACGGTCAAGCGATCGTTCGCCGACGTTTCAGCGATCAGCCGTTCCAGGTCCTCGCGCGCCTCGGCGCTCAGTCGTTCGATCTCGCCGATCGCCTGGACCCGGACACCGCGCGACATGAGCTCCCCGCGCTCGGTTGCGATGTATCGCCGCAAGAGGCGCATTAGGGCGTCCACTTCGTTTTGAGGCCGCTTCCAGTTTTCCTTGGAGAACGCATACAGCGTGAGAAACGGGATGTGGAGGTCGCCCGCCGTCTCGATTACCGCGCGTACCGATCGCATACCGGCGCGGTGACCGAAGATGCGTGGCCGTTGGCGTCGCGCGGCCCAGCGCCCGTTGCCGTCCATGATGATGGCGACGTGACGAGGCAGGTTGCCGGCCGCGACGAGCGCCTGGACCCGCGCGTCGTCGCTGGAACGATCCTTACGTGCCATGATCCATCGAATGGGAATCAGACTTCCATGATCTCTTGTTCTTTGGCCCGCGACAGCTCGTCGATCTTCTTCACGTGCTCGTCGGTGACCTCCTGGATCTCCTTGAGCAGGCGATGTCCTTCGTCTTGGCTTATCTCGCCGGCCTTCTCTTCGGCCTGGACCTTCTTGTTGGATTCATGACGGATGTTCCGGACGGCCACGCGCCCCTCTTCCGCGACCTTGTGAGCGACCCGAACCAGCTCCTTGCGCCGCTCCTCGGTCAGGGCCGGGATCGGTAATCGGATGATCTTGCCGTCGTTCGAGGGAGTCAGACCCAGATCGCTGGCCATGAGACCCTTCTCGATCGCTCCGATCTGACTGGGATCGTACGGCTGGACGACCAGCAACCGTGGCTCGGGCGCAGAGATCGTCGCCAGCTGATTGAGCGGCATGGTGGTGCTGTAGGCTTCAACTTTGACGAGGTCGAGAAGGGCCGGCGAGGCCTTGCCGGTGCGCAGCGCGTTGAACTCGTGACGGACCGCTTCGACCGACTTATCCATATGAGAGCTGATCTCCTTGAGTCTCGCGTCCCGCAACGCCGCGCCCCCTTACCCTTCGACCGTGGAGCCGACTGACTCGCCGGCGAGGATCCGGCGCACCGCTCCCGGTTCGTGAATGTTGAAAACGTGAATCGGCAGATCGTTGTCACCGCACATCGAGAGCGCGGTAGTGTCCATGACTCGAAGACCGCGCTGAAGTGCGTCGAGGTAACTGATCTTCTTCAGAAACTGCGCGTGAGGATCGACCCGCGGATCGGCGGTATAGATGCCATCGACGTTTGTCGCCTTGAGGAGCGCCTCGGCGCCGATCTCGATCGCGCGCAGAACTGCCGCCGTGTCGGTGGAGAAGTAGGGATTTCCCGTGCCCCCGGCGAACATCGCCACGCGACGTTTCTCGAGATGGCGCACGGCCCTCCTGCGGATGTAGGGCTCGGCGACCTCGTCCATCCGGATCGCCGTCAGAACACGAGTCTGAAGTCCCTTGCGCTCGAGCAGATCCTGGAGGGCGAGCGCGTTGATGACCGTCGCCAGCATGCCCATGTAATCGGCGGTGACGCGATCCATGTCGCCGGCACCCGACCGTGCGCCGCGCACGATGTTTCCACCTCCGACGACGAGCCCTAGACCGACGCCGGTGGCATGAATGGAGACGATCTCCTCGGCCAGCCGGTCGACGACGCCCCAATCGATGCCGAATCCGCGTTCGCCGGCCAGAGCCTCGCCGGAGAGCTTGAGGACGATGCGTCGGTAGCGAAGACCCGTGTTAGGCTCCGACCTCGTAGCGGGTGAAGCGCCGGATGACGATGTTCTCGCCGAGTCGCTGGACCGCTTCGCTGACGACATCCGAAACCTTTCGATCCGGGTCCTTGATGTACGCCTGATCGAGCAGGCAGACGTCCTGATACCACTTTTCGAGCTTGCCGACAGCGATCTTGTCGACGACGTCCTCGGCCTTGCCGGTCTCGCGAGCCTGCTGACGGTAAATCTCCTTCTCGCGCTCGACCAGTTCCGGGTCCAGCCCTTCGCGAGTGACGGCCAGCGGATTGGTGGCCGCTACCTGCATCGCCAGCGAGCGAGTGAGCTCACGGAAATCATCCGTCTTAGCCACGAAATCGGTCTCGCAATTGACCTCGACCAGCACACCGATCTTCCCTCCCAGGTGGATGTAGCTGTCCACCCGACCCTCGCGCGTGACGCGACCGGCCTTCTTGGCGGCCTTGGCCTGACCACGGCTGCGCAGGAGGTCGATCGCCTTCTCCAGGTCTCCGCTCGACTCTTCCAGCGCGCGTTTGCACTCCATCATGCCGACGCCGGTACGCTGGCGGAGCTCCTGTACCTGAGACGCGGTTATCGTCATTCCTCCTCTCCTTCTACTTCTACTTCCTCCTCGGGCTCGACGGGGAGACGCGCTCGGATCTTCCGCTTGGGCCGCGACGGACGCTCACCGCGCGCCCGGTCCGCGCGCTCGGCCCCCGCCTCACCCGCCGGTTCGGTCAATGCCCTTCGCTCCTGCTCTTCCCGAACCAGTCGATCCCGCGATTCGGCAATGGCGTCGGCGACCTGGCTCGTGATCAAGCGGACGGATTTGATGGCGTCGTCGTTCCCGGCGATCGGCACGGTAATGAGATCGGGGTCGGCGTTGGTGTCGACGATAGCGATCAGCGGAATCCCGAGCTTGTTGGCTTCGTTGACCGCGATGCGCTCTTTCTTGGCGTCGACGACGAACACCGCTCCCGGGAGCTCGCTCATGTCAGCGATGCCGCCCAGGTTGTGGTTGAGCTTGGCAAACTCGCGCTCGATTTGGATCACTTCCTTCTTGGGAAGGAGCTCGAAGGTGCCGTCCTGCCGCATGCGCTCGATCTCTTTGAGACGCTGGAGGTTTTTCTTGATCGTGCGGAAATTGGTCAGGGTGCCGCCAAGCCACCGCTCGGTGACCCAGAACTGAGCACACCTCTCCGCCTCCTCCCGAACGACTTCCTTGAGCTGCCGCTTGGTGCACACGAAAAGGACCTTCCGGCCCTCGCTCACGATCTGAGCGACGAGCTCCTTCGCACGCTCGAGCTGTCGGAGGGTCTTGTTGAGGTCGATGATGTAGATGCCGTTGCGCTCGGCGAAGATGAACCTGCGCATCTTGGGGTTCCATCGACGCGTCTGGTGTCCGAAATGGACACCCGCTTCGAGGAGTGCGCGTAGCTGGGCCGGGACCGCCATCGGTGGGAGTGACCTCCTTCGTTCGGTTCGACCGCCACCGGATTCGGCGGACGCCGCGATCCGCCGCTGTGCGGCGGACACCCACGGCACCCTCGTCCGGTGTGTGAATTTTGCCGGCCGGCAATCGGCCGGCTGTACCCTACCGCTTCGAGAACTGGAAGCGCTTGCGTGCCTTCGGCTGCCCGTACTTCTTCCGCTCGACCATCCGCGGATCGCGCGTCAGCAACCCTTCCGACTTGAGCGCCTTACGCAGGCTCTCGTCGGCGGTCACCAGCGCGCGGGCTAAGCCGAGCTGGATCGCACCCGCCTGGCCGGTGAGACCGCCGCCCCGCACGTTGACGTGGACGTCGTACTGGGTCTGCCCCTTGGCCACGTCCAGCGGGCGCTGGCACTGCGCGACGTGCAGCGGGCGCGGAAAGTACTCAGCCAGCGGGCGCTCATTGATGCGCCAGTTCCCCTTGCCGGTCCGCAGATAGACCCGCGCCACCGAAGTCTTCCTGCGACCCACGCCGATCGATTGCTTCGCCATGACTTCCCCTTAGTGTAGTTCCTCTTCTTGTGGATGCGGTGGCCAGGCCGACAAATCGATAGGTCGCGGCACCTGAGCGGCGTGCGGATGCTCTCCGCCCGCGTAGACCTTGAGCTTCTTGAACATCTGACGACCGAGCTTCCCCTTCGGGAGCATACCCCAGACGGCGTACTCGATAACTCGCTCGGGATGGCTCTCGAGCATCTTGCGTACGGGTGTTTCCTTGAGCCCGCCCGGGTAGCCCGAGTGACGGTAATATCGCTTCTGATCGAGCTTGCGCCCCGTCAGGCGCACCTTCTCGGCGTTGACGACGACCACGTGATCGCCCGTGTCGAGATGGGGCGTGTAGATCGGCTTGTGCTTGCCGCGCAAGATCTGAGCGACGCGGCTCGCCAATCGGCCGAGCGTCTGGCCATCGGCGTCGACCAGGAGCCACCGCCGCGTGATCTGGTCGAGAGTCACGGTATGCGTCTTCATGAGCCTGTCCCGGGAGACGAAAACAGATCGTATACCAGTAAAGCTTTTAAACTTACATAGCGCTCGGCAGCGGGTCAAGAAGGAGGACCTGAAGCGACTCCTCGTAGGGCGGTCGCAGGAGCCCGGCGTCGGTAAAGAAAGCGCTGATGTAGCGCGCGGGCGTTACGTCGAACGCGGGGCTGAAGACGCGAACTCCCGCCGGCGCGGTGCGCGCCCCGAACCCTTCCGTGACCTCGAGGGGATCGCGTTCTTCGATGGGGATTTCGGCGCCCGTCGAGGTAGCGAAGTCGAACGTCGTGCGGGGAGCCGCGACGTAAAACGGGATGCCGTGCTCCTTGGCCAGAATCGCCACGCCGTAGGTCCCGATCTTGTTCGCGGTATCGCCATTGGCGGCGATTCGGTCGGCGCCGACGATGACGAGATCGATGTCGCCGCGCGCCATCGTCGCAGCGGCCATCCCGTCGGTGATCAGCGTGACGTCGATCCCCGCCTCCATCAACTCCCAGGCGGTGAGGCGACTTCCCTGGAGGAGCGGCCGCGTCTCGTCCGCGTAGACCAGGATCTTCTTTCCCCGCTCGTGAGCGACGTAGGCCGCCGCGAGCGCGGTGCCGTAGCCCGACGTCGCGAGCCCGCCGGCGTTGCAATGGGTGAGGATGCGGGCCTGCTGGCCGATCACCTCCTGCGCCACATCGCCGATCCGGCGGCACATCGCACGGTCCTCCTCGTAGATCGCCAACGCTTCCTCTTCGAGCCGCTCCCAGAGGGCGGGAGTGGCCATCTCGGCGTGAGCCTCGGCGACTCGCCTCATCCGGTCGAGCGCCCAGGAGAGGTTGACCGCGGTGGGGCGCGCGCCGGCCAGGATCTCCGCGTAGTCGCGCAGCCGCGCGAGAAACCTCTCGGCACCGTCGTCCTTGTGGGGATGGAGCGCGGCCACGAGGCCCATGGCCGCCGCGATCCCGATCGCCGGGGCTCCCCGGACCCGCAATGAGCGAATCGCCTCCACCATCTCGTCGACCGTCTGGATGTCGATCTCGACCTTTTCCGTAGGCAGCCTGGTCTGGTCGATGAGGCGAACGCGGTCGCCACGCCACGCGATCGGTTGGACGGGACTCGAAGAGACGGCGGTTTGGGTCACGGGCGTCGTGAGGAGGATCAGCGCCGGACGATCGATCCGGGCCAGAAATAGTCGAACCCGAGCTCTCGGAGAACGGCAAGAAGTCGCGCGACCGGGAGCCCCATAACGTTAAAGTAGCAACCGCGTACCTCCTCCACCAAAGCCGCCCCCAGCCCCTGGATCCCATAGGCGCCGGCTTTGTCGAGGGGCTCACCGGTCGCTACGTAGGCATCGATCTCGGCGCCCGTCAGCGGTCGAATCCCCACCGCGGTGGACTCGACACCGCCCGCCAGCACGCCGCCCGGCGCGATCACCGTTATTCCCGTATGAACCACGTGCTCGCGACCGGACAGGCGCCCGAGCATCCGGGCCGCCTCGACAACACCGGCGGGCTTCCCCAACACCTCGCCGTCGAGGACGACGATCGTGTCGGCCGCCAGCACGACGGCGTGCGGCCGTTCTCGAGCGACCGCCCGCGCTTTGGCCTCGGCCACCGAGCGCGCGAATGCGTCGGGCGGCTCTGCCCCGTCCCAGCCCCGCTCGACGTCGCCCGGGGGCGGAACGATCTCGAAACGGAGGCCGATCTGCTCGAGCACCTGACGCCGCCGGGGGCTCGTCGAAGCGAGGACCAGCGGGAGTGCGCTCCTCTTCATCGTTCGAGGATCAACGTTACGGGGCCGTCGTTGACTAGGCTGAGCCGCATGCGCGCCCCGAACTCCCCGGTGGCGACCCGTCCCGGAAGCTCGGCCTCGCAGAGCTCACAAAAATGCTCGTAGAGCTCGGCCGCGCGATCGTACGGCGCGGCAGCGGTAAAATCCGGCCGTCGCCCCTTCCGCGCATCGCCGTAAAGCGTGAACTGGCTCACCACCAGAAGCTGACCCTCGGTCTCGCGCATCGATCGGTCGAACCCCGACCCGCCGGCCAGCGCCTCGAACGCCCGCAGATCCGCGATCTTCCGGGCCATCCACGTCAGCGCCTCCTCCCTGTCTTCGTGCGAGAAGCCCACCAACGCAAGGAGTCCCGGTCCAATCCGCGCGACTTCCCGTTCCGCGCCGGCACCCTCAGCGACCGATACCGACGCCTCCCCCACACGCTGAACTACGACCCGCACGGCATTTCCGCAGGCGTGATCGACTTCCTCGTCATCATGTGGCATTGAACCTATTGCCAGAAGATTCCGCGTCGAGCCGAGCCGGTCACGTCCGATTGACCGACCAGCGGCGCCGGCATGAAGGCGGGTTGTTCGACCAGCGGCGGCCGCATGAAGGCTATCCGGAGACGTTGCGCTCCGCCCCGGTACGGCGAGGAATCTCTAGAAAGCTGCTCTGTGACCGGTGAGGTAAGCCAATCCGGCCGCCTTGTCGG
>JBHEOA010000162.1:0-8234 GCA_046261835.1 Gemmatimonadota bacterium | reverse complement strand
ATTCAAACGCAGGAGCCCAGCGGCGCAGCCGGCCTGGTCGCCGAGCTGTACGAGGGCACGCGCGAGGACGGCGTGCTGACAGTGAAGGTCCGCTTCCGCAACACGGGCACCGAAGACATCACCAAGTCATTCGACACGGGTCACGGCGACTACCGTCACTTCTACGTTATGGCCGAGAACCAGAAATATTTCGTCCTCAAGGACAGTGACGGCGCGCCGCTGGCCCCGACTTATCTGCACGTGAGCCTGGAGCCCGGACAGACGTCGACCTGGTGGGCGAAGTTTCCCGCGCCACCCGCAGGCGTGGCGGAGTTCGACCTCGTCATGTATGAAACTCCGCCCTTCGAGAACATTCCCATCACGGACCGGTGAG
Organism: Gemmatimonadota bacterium; assembly: GCA_046261835.1. Taxonomy (GTDB): domain Bacteria; phylum Gemmatimonadota; class Gemmatimonadetes; order JACCXV01; family JAHWKZ01; genus JBHEOA01. The sequence continues at coordinate 7,861 of JBHEOA010000162.1, read as the reverse complement.
CGCGCGAGGCGGCTCCATCGGCATAGCCGCGGCCGTCGCGCTCTTCGGTTCGGCCGCCCTTGCTGCGGCGCAGGACGGTTACGCCGATCCCGATGCGCCTGGGACCCGCGCAGCGGCGGTGCGCGCGTTGCCCGGCACGAAGCTCGCGATCGTCAGGAAGACCCTTCCGGTCGTCGGGGTGTCGACGGGGATCGAGGCGGTGCTCGAGGACCTCGGCGCCAAAGTCACGGGGCAGGAGATCGTCATCGATCTCGCGGCCGATGTTCTGTTCGACTTCGACAAGGCGGACCTGCGACCCGCGGCAGCGACTGAGCTCGGCAAGGTCGGGCAGGTCCTCCGCGCGCACCCCCAATCCCCGGTCCGGATCGAGGGCCACACCGACGCTGTGGGCGCCGACGCCTACAACCAGCGTTTGAGCGAGCAGCGTGCCGAGGCGGTCGCGGCCTGGCTCGCGGCAAACGCGGGATTCGATCGCGGACGGGTGACGACGCAGGGCTTGGGAGAGACCAAGCCGGTCGCGCCCAACGCGAAGCCCGACGGCAGCGACGATCCCGAAGGTCGCCAGCGGAACCGGCGCGTCCAGATCACCGTGCGCACTTCGGGGTGAGGCTGGTCGCGCCCATCGAAAGGCGGGCCGACGTATCTTGAACGCCATGCCGGGCCGCGCCTGGTACGTGGTCGCCGCGGTCGTCTTCGTCGTCGGCCTTGTGGCCTTCGGCGCCTTCCTGTTCCTGCGTCTGAGCAAGCTGGACGAGGGGCTCGAGCAATTCGTCGTCCCGGGCTCGACCGAGGTCGTGATCGATGAGCCCGGTCGCCAGACGATCTACCGCGAGACCGGCGCTTCGATCGACGGCCGCCATTACGGGTCGTCCGATCTGACCGGCCTCGAAGTCGTGGTGACCGATCCCTCGGGCGACGTGCTCGAGCTCGATTCGCCTGCCATGAACGAGAGTTACACGATCGGCGGCCGCGAGGGGGTCGCCATCTTCAAGTTCGATGCCGGGGATCCGGGCACCTACCGCGTCGAGGCGTTCTATCCGGGGGCCCAGGCGGGAAATGAAGGCGTCCTCGCGGTCGGGGAGCCGATCGTAGGGGACATCATGCTGACGGTCTTCGGCGGGCTGGCGATCGCGGGAGGCGCGACGATCCTGGCGCTCGCGATCGCCATCGTGACCTTCGTTCGTCGCTACCGCGCCAGGCGGAGAAGCGACCCGGCCTAGGCGTTCACATGACATCCCGTGAAACGACGCCTGTCGTCAGTTGCATCGTTCCCGTCTACAACGGGTCTCGATTCATCGCGGATGCGTTGCGAAGCATTCGCGCGCAATCCCATCCTCGTCTCGAGATCATCGTGATCGATGACGGTTCGACGGAGTGGTTCATCCGAATGATGTTCTTGGGTGTCACGTACGAGGTCCTGCCCGACATACTGGTGGAGCGTCGGATCCATAGTGGAAACCTGACCCGTGAGCAGCCCCCGACGCCCCAGGTCCTCGTCGCTTATCTGAAGCTGGCGCTCGATCGATGTCGGTCTGAGAGGCGGTGACACTTCCGATGCCGACTCTCGAGGAGCTCGAAGGCGTGCTGCGGCGTCACGTTCTCGACGCCTGGTTCCCGCGCTGCATCGACCATGAAGAGGGCGGCTTCCTGTGTGACTTCGACCGCAGATGGTCGAGCTCGGGACCCCACGACAAGCTGCTGGAGTTCCAGGCCCGCCAGACCTTGACCGCCGCGGACGCCTTCCGGCTCTATCCCGAGGATCAGCGTCTACGCGATGCGGCCCTCCATGGCTTCAACTATTTGCGCGACGCGATGTGGGATGGTGATGCAGGCGGCTGGTTCCACCGATTGGATCGGGCCGGCAGACCACTCGAGGCCCACACCAAGCACGCTCACGGCGCGGCTTATGCGATCGAGGCGTGCGTCGCCGTACATGAGGCCACGGGATCGTCCCAGGCCCTCGACCTGGCGCGGGAGGGCTTCGCCTGGCTAGAGCATTGCTCGAGAGATCCACGGCACGGCGGCTACTACGGTTTTCTCCAGCGCGACGGCACGGTGATCCGGGAAGCGTCACGATGCCCGTGGCCCGCCGCCACCGATACGATCGGCACCGAGATCGGTCTCAAGGATGCCAACGTGCACTCGGACCTCTTGGAGACGTTCGTCCAGCTCTTTCACGTGTGGCCGGACCCCAAGGTCGGCGAGCGGCTCGAAGAAGTGCTGGAGATCGTCTCCGCCAAGATGGTGGTTCGTGAAAGCGGGGCTTTGCAGATCTTCGTCACGGCCGACTGGGTCCCGGTGCCGCACCTCGTCAGGACCGGGTACCAATTCCAGACGGCGTACCGCCTCACGCTCGCGCGTGGGGTCGTGGGTGATGCCGACACGCTTCGCAGCTTGGCCTGCCACATGTTGGAACACGGGCTGCGCTACGCGCGCGATCCGCGTGGTGGCTATTTCTACGGGGTCCCCGGCACCTACCCGCTCCTGCTGTACGGCCGCGACCTGCGTGTGCGCAGCAAGTCCTGGTGGGTGCAAGCAGAAGCGCTGAAAGCCCTGTTCGCGGTGAGCCGCCTTGCTCCCGAGCGGATTCGATACGCGGAAGAGTTCCAGCAACAATGGACGTACCTCTCGAGAGATTTCCTCGACGAGCGCCACGGCGGGTTCTACGCTTCCGGTCTGGATACGCTGGGCCGTCGCCGTTTGTTGGGACCCGGTGTCGCCCCGCGCCACGTGACTGCCAAGGGAGACGCCTGGAAGGATGCATCGCACGATGGGCGGGCGCTGATGTACTGCATCGAGAGCTTGAGAAACGGCGGGAAAGCGCCTAACGGACGATCAAGGCCGCCGCGCCCAGAACCAGGATGACGATTCCGGCCGCGGTCTTGAACGCCGCGGCGAATGCGCGCCCGACCACGGCGCCCCATGCCGCGCGACCCGCCATCCTCAACCTCCGCGTCTCCCACCATGCGACGAGCGCCGCGCCCACGAACGTGCCCACCAGCCCGGCGATGAGCGCGCCGACGACGGGGATCGGGAGCCCGATCAGGACGCCGATCAGCCCGCCCGCGATCGCCCCCCAGAACGCCCTGTTCGACGCGCCGTAGCGGGCGCTCGTCTTCTTGACGATCACCCACTCGACGAGCTCCGCGGCGAGCGCCACCTGGACGAGAAACAGGAGCGTCCACCACGCCACCTCGTCGAACGCGGTTCCGATCACGAGGATCCCGATCATGATCCAGATGCCGGGAAAGCCGAGCGGGATGACAAGGAGGGCTGCGATCATGACCACGATTGCGAGGGCGAGAAGGACTTCACGGTCGGTTCCGGGCGTCAACGGGCTCCTCCCGCATCTGTCCGATCGGTGACAGCGATCGCCGCGGAGCGCGGGGTATGCTCCGATCGGGAGGAAGAAAAGGGCCGCCGTACGACAGCGGCGGCCCACTGAATGGATATGGCTCCCCGGGCCGGACTCGAACCAGCGACACGGTGGTTAACAGCCACCTGCTCTACCAACTGAGCTACCGGGGAATGCTTTTGGCGTGACCAAAAAAGTTATCGCCGCCCATTTTGACGGGCAAGGAGGATAGAAGATGGCCAAGCGCGATGACCCGACCGTGCAGTACGCGGGCCGCCAACCCGAGCCCGTGGAAGAAGCGTACCCTGATCCTCAGATCCTCGACGATCCCGATCGCTCCGGACGCGAGGGTCCCGCGGCCACCGATCCCGGCATCCAGACGACCGGCGACGAGATCCTCTGTCCCTGGTGCGGTGCCAGGCAGGATCTGTTCCTCGAGCCCTCGGGGCAATCGTCGGTGGAGGAGTTCGTGGAGGAGTGCGCGGAGTGCTGCCGCGACTTCGAGGTCCGCGTGGAGTACGACGCGGACGGCACGCCCCACGTCTCGGCGCGCCGCGACGAAGGGTAGGACGGGCCGCTAGTCGTTGAGCGCGCGCCGGCTCACGCGCGCGAGGTACGCTCGCAGCCGGCGCGCGTTGGTGCCGAAATCGGTGAACCCGACGCGCGACCCGGATCTCGCGCGCACACGGCTCCAACCCGCGCCCAGCGGCACGATCCACACCTCTACATCGTCGACGAAGCGAAGCAGACGCGTGCGCGCTTCAGCCTGGATACGCCGCGTGCCGGCGTCCTGCGCGATGATCCGCCAGCGAGGCATCGCGCGCGCCGTTTCGAGCGCCGCGGCGTACGCCGCGCTCGGACCGACGGGAAGCTCGAGGGGCCGTACCGCGGGGTAAGCCAGTGAGGCGCCGGTCTCGACCTCGTTGGTCCAGAGGCGCGAGATCCAGCGGCGGAAAAGCCCCGCGTCACGCGCCGCCGTGACCGGCGTCGCGGTCATCGGTTTGCGGGCTCGACGACCCGGATCGGGTTCGAGTACACCCACGGGATCTCGCGCAGGAGTTCGTCGTCAGTCCCGAGATAGGGGATGAGGTGATGCGGCACGATGCCAACCTCGACGCGGTAGGCGCCGGGCCCCGGAACGGGCGCGCGGATCGTCCCGGCAGACTCGGCGACCACGGTCCGGCGCCCGCCGGGGTCGATCCGATACAGTCGGGCGCGGATCGCGGGGTCGGGAAGCGCCGGCTCCGCCGCCGGGTCGAGCCCCCGGAGCGATAGGCGAGGCGGCTCGACGACCAGCGTCTGGTCGGCCGCGGCGGCGACCGTCCCCCCCATCTCGGTCGTACCTGCCGGTCCTTCGAGCCGGAAGTCGAACGCGACCGGCGTCCCCCACGCCTCGATCGCGACGTAGAAGCGCCCCTGCCGCACCGCGTCCTCGATCGCTCCCACGTCGATCGCCCCCACCTCGATCGCTCCCACGTCGCGCGCGGCCATCGGAGCGTTACCCTGCGCGGACAGCTCATCGCCATCCACGAGCAGGATGTTGGTGACCCACGTGAGCATCCGCGCGTAGGCGTCGCCGCGCTCGCCGTCCGAGAGCCGCCACGGCAGCGCATTCTCGTGCGCGTCGGTGGCGCCGAAGGCGAACACCATGCGCCGGGCCAGCATGGCGTCCCACGACGTGATCGCGTTTCGGTTGGCGTGAAAGATCGCGAGCAGCGCCAGGTCGGGATGGGCGGATGTCAATCGCGCGTACAACGGCGCGAGCCTCAGGTAAGCGCCCAGGCGGGACAGCCCCTGCGATTCGCGGTGCTTGGGAGCGAAGTTGGCGTGTGGGTTGTACACCTCGATCCCGTCGGGCGCGAGCTGGGCAACCTCCTCGGTCGTCTTGTCCTCGGGGTGCGACAGCAGGACGACGGCGCCGTAGGCGCGGAAGGAGTCGGCGGCGCCGGGACCGGCCATGTCGTAGAACTGCTGCTTCTCGATGAAAGACCCGCGCGGGAGCGAGTCGAAGGCGATCGGCATGAACGTGTTCTCGGCGCCCGCCAGCCACACCGCTCTCCCCCCCGGGCACTGCTGGAGCTTGGCGGCCAGGCGTCCCTCTATGAATACGGGGGTATCGCCCTCCCGCAGGAGCAGGGCGTCCCGCAGCGAGTCGGCCTCGGCAAGCCGGCGGTCGTGCTCGGTCAGGAAGACGGCGTCGAGGTGGGCGCTACAGACCGCGCGCCGGAGCCGCGCCAGACACCCCTCGTTGGGCCGGCCCGCCTCGTCGACCGGATGGCGATCGCACGCATCGTGGGAATAGAGCGAGTGGACGTGGATCGCCGCGCGCAGCGGCGTGAACCCGCGCGGCGCGCGCGTGACGTCGGCCGGTAAGAGCGTGTCGGGCCAGAGCGGAACCCCGCCCGTCCCGCCCTGCGCCGGCCCGCCGCAGGCGGTGGCCAGCGCCGACAGCAAGAGGAGAAGCGCTGACCACCGGGGAGGCGTCGCGCACGACCTTCCAGTCTTCACCTCGCAAACCTAGCTTCCGCTCACATGGTTCGCTCCATCATGGTACGCAACGTCTCGCGTGTCGTTATCCGAGTCGCGGCTGCGGCGCTGGCCTGCGCTTCGTGCATGATTGCCGTCGCCTGCGACCGCTCCGCGATGGAGTCTGCGGACGCGTTGGCCCGCTTCTCCGCGGCGCCCGCTGACACAGTACCGTCGCGGTTCGCGCGGAACCTGGTCGGCACGATGGCTGGGAACGCGGTCGAGGTGACGCTCCGGCGCGACGGCGACCGGATGTGGGGATCGACCTCGGACGACGAAACCGGCTTCGAAGGAACGGTCGCGAGGGACGGAGCGGTGGTCCTCTCGCTTTGGAACCCCCGCGGACCGGCGCCGGACACTCTGCGCGGCACGCTGAGCGTCGGGCCGGAGGGTCTCGCCCTGCGAGGCGCGCTTCATGGGCTGGCGGGACCGCGACCAGTCGAGCTCGCCGAGGAGCGCTTCGCGCTCGACTCGGGCGCGCGACTCACTGCGCGCGACATCGCCGAGGGCGACTCGGCGGCGGGCTTCACGATCTACGCCCAGCTCCCGGTGCTCGTCCCGCCCGAGGGCCGAGCGCTCACGGCCGCCGAGCGTGCCTTCAACGAGGCCGCCGAGGCACTGGTCGACCAGCCGCTCGATGAGTTTCGCCGGTTCATCGGCGAATCGGAACCTTTGCCCCCCGAATGGACGGGAGCGCCCGTCAGCAGCTTCAACACGGCGTACGACGTCGCGCTCGCGGACGCGGAGCTCCTCAGCCTCGAGTTCGGAATCAGCATCTACTATGCAGGAGCCGCGCACCCCGGCCACGCCACCCGCACGCTGACGTGGGACCTCGGGTCGAACCGCGCGGTCGAGCTCGCGGACCTGTTTCAGGGCGGGGTCGACTATCTCGCACGAATCTCCGAAACCACGATCCCCGCGATCGAGCGAGCGCTGGGCGATGACGCTGACGCGTCCTGGATCGCGGAGGGAGCGGGTCCGAGTCCCGCCAACTACGAGTCGTGGACGCTTACGCCGGAAGGACTGCGCATCGTCTTCGACCAGTACCAGGTTGCACCGTACGCGGCCGGACCGCAGTCGGTCGTCGTGCCGTGGCGCGATCTCGCGCCGCACCTCGATCCTGCGGGGCCCGCCGCGCGACTCGCGCCCTGACACACCCCCGCATAGCTTAGCCGCCCACTCCTTCCGGGAGGCGTGCGTGGCGGGTTGGGCTCTCATCCTCGGATCGTCGAGCGGCTTTGGCGAGGCCGCTGCGCGCGCATTTGCGAGCGCCGGCCACGGCATCTTCGGCGTCCACCTCGACCGAAAATCGACCCTGGCCCACGTCGAGGAGATCGTCGCCGCGATCCGCGCCTCCGGAAGCGAGGTCGAGTACTTCAACATCAACGCGGCCGATTCCGTCAAACGTGGCGAAGTGCTCGATCACATTGCCGAGCGACTGAAAGCGAGCGGCGAAACGGTTCAGGTCCTCCTCCACTCGCTCGCATTCGGAACCCTCAAGAACTACATCGGGGCCGAGGGTCGCCCGGGTGTCCAATCCAAGGAGCTCGAGATGACGCTCGACGTCATGGGCCACTCACTGGTCTACTGGACCCAGGAGCTGGTCGAGCGAGGGCTGATGCGCGAGGGGGGTCGGATCTTCGCCATGACGTCGACGGGCGACTTCCACGCATGGCCGACCTACGGCCCCGTCTCCGCCGCCAAGGCGGCGCTCGAGGCGCACATCCGCCAGCTGGCGCTCGAGCTGGCGCCGCGCGGAATCACCGCCAACGCGATCCGCGCGGGGGTCACCGACACGCCCGCGCTCCGGAAGATCCCGCGTCATGAGGAGATGGTGGAGGCGGCGAGCCGCCGCAACCCTCACCGGCGGCTCACGACGCCCGAGGACGTCGCCCAGGCGCTGGTGGTCCTGGCGCGGCCCGAGACGCAGTGGATCACGGGGAACGTCATCGGAGTCGACGGGGGCGAGGAGATCGCCGG
>JBHEOA010000161.1:0-2870 GCA_046261835.1 Gemmatimonadota bacterium | reverse complement strand
GATGCCGCGGCGATGCAAGAGTATGAACCCGGTGCGTTCCTCTACATTCCGCCGAAGGATCCCCACTTCGGCGGCGCGGAGGGGGAGACGGTGATTCAGCTCCACGGCAAGAACCCGTTCCAGATCGTGCTTTCGGAATCGGGCTCCTGATCCGAAGCGGAAGCGGCCAGGCCCGGCGGGGTGTCGCACCTCGCCGGGCCTTTCGATTTTGCCATCCTTATCTTCTGTAATCGTGCCCCACACCCCAAACATCACGATCACCCTGCCCGATGGCTCGTCGCTCGAGACGCCGAAGGGCGCCACGCCGCGCGAGGTCGCCGAACGGATCGGCGCTCGACTCGCCAAGGCGGCTATCGTCGCCCAGGTCGACGGCCGGATGATCGACCTGAGCCGGCCGATCGAGCACGACACCACGATCCGGATCCTGACCGAGCGCGACCCCGAGGCGCTCGAGGTATACCGCCACTCGACCGCGCATCTCATGGCCCAGGCGGTCCAGCGTCTGTGGCCCGAGACTAGGGTGACGATCGGCCCCGTCATCGAAGGCGGCTTCTACTACGACTTCGATCGCGACCCGCCGTTCACTCCCGAGGATTTCGAGGCGATCGAGCGCGAGATGGCGAAAATCGTGGAGGAGGATCTCCCGGTCGAGCGCGAGGTCGAGTCGCGTGATCGCGCCCTAACGCTCTTCCGCGAGATGGGCGAGCCCTACAAGGTCGAGATCATCGAGAAGATCCCCGAAGGAGAGACGCTCACCCTCTACAAGCAGGGCGAATGGCTCGATCTGTGCCGCGGCCCACACGTCCCGCGTACCGGTGTGCTGGGAAACTTCAAGCTCCTCTCGACCGCCGGCGCGTACTGGCGCGGCGACGAGCGCAACAAGATGCTGACCCGAATCTACGGGACCGCCTTCTTCAATAAAGCGGAGCTCGAAGAGCACATCACCCGCCTCGAGGAGGCGAAGAAACGCGATCATCGTAAGCTGGGGAAGGAGCTCGATCTCTTCTCGTTCCATCCGAATGCCCCGGCGAGTCCCTACTTCCACCCCAAGGGAGCGTGGATCTACAATCGGCTCCAGCGGTTCATGCGCGAGCTCTACCAAGGACCCTGGCCACACGACGAGGTCATTACACCCCAGATCTACGACGTCGAGCTGTGGCACATCTCCGGTCACTACGAGAACTACAAGGAGCACATGTTCTTCACCGGGGCCGACGACCGCGAGATGGCGGTCAAGCCGATGAACTGTCCGGCCTCCGCCTATGTGTATGCCGCGCAGAAGCGGTCGTACCGGGACCTCCCGCTTCGGTACGCCGACTTCGGCCGCCTCCATCGGTACGAGAAGTCGGGGGTCGTAACGGGCCTCTTCCGGGTGCGGACGTTCGTCCAGGACGATGCGCACATCTACTGCACCCCCGATCAGATCCAGAGCGAGGTGACCTCACTGATCGCCCTCGTCCAGTACGTGATGGAGGACGTGTTCGGGTTCGAGATCTCGATCGACCTATCCTTGAGGCCGGAGGTCCGGATCGGGTCCGACGAAGCGTGGGACAAGGCGGAGGCTGCGCTCCGGAGCGCGCTCGACGCCAACGATCTCGCCTACCGTGAAGCAACTGGGGAGGGGGCGTTCTACGGCCCCAAAATCGATTTCCAGGTCACCGACGCGATCGGCCGTAAGTGGCAGCTGTCCACGATCCAGTGCGACTTCAACCTGCCCGAGCGGTTCGATCTGTGGTACACGACGCCGGAGGGGAGCGACGAGCGGCCGGTCGTCATCCATCGCGCGATCCTGGGGTCGATCGAGCGCTTCATGGGGATCCTGATCGAGCATTACGCCGGAGCGTTTCCCACCTGGCTCGCGCCCGAGCAGGTGCGGATTGTCCCCGTCGCCGATCGCTTCGTCGAGTACGCTGAGATGGTGGCCGAGCACCTGCGCGGATCGGACCTCAGGGCGAGCGTCGACGCGCGGCGTGAGGGCGTCGGGTACAAGATCCGTGACGCCGAGATCCACAAGATTCCCTACATGGTCGTGGTGGGGGAGAAGGAGGTCGGGACCAGCCGCGTGAGCGTACGCTCCCACGAGGGCGGCGAGCTCGGCGACATGGACCTGGACCATTTCACGACGCGGATCCTCGCCGAAGCCGAGCCACCCCTGCCGCCGACCGATTGACGGCGGGTGCGCTGGGCGCTACGGTGAGCCCATCGGGATGAGAACTCGAGCCGGAGGAGAAAAGTGGGACGCATGAAGGTGGGAACGCTCACGTTGCTGGCGGCGTTCGCCGCGTCGGCCTGCCAGGATTCCGAGGGCCCGGTCGCTGCTGATCCCGTCGCGGAGGGGACGGCTCCGGGTCCCGTGGCCACGGCGGCCGCCTGCCCCTGTTGGGACGAGGCCCAACTCGCGACCGCGTTTCCGGCGGCCCACTTCTACCGCGACGCGGACGGCGTGGCATCGCTCAATCGGTTCGATCACGACAACGCTCAGCAGATCCAGGCGCTGGTTTCGATCGACCCCGCTGGCGCGGGAAGCTGCGAGCTCGCCTCGTTCGGCACCTCGGGACAGATCGAGGCGCTGGCGTCGGCCGAAGGCCTCACCGCGACGCAGTGTGCTGCGTGCGGGTCCCTCCTGGCGGGGCTCGCGGTCAGCGCGGGCCTGGTGACCGAATAACAACGCTTGATCTTGCGCAGTCGCACACACCGGGCGGCAGGGCTCGTGGTCCCGCCGCTCGTCGCTTTCACGATCCTCTGGGCTTGCGGCAGATCGGCCGACACCGCCCCAGGAGCCGTGCCCGCGATGCTCGACGATTCAGCGGCCGATGCTGTGCCGCTTTCGTCCGCCATTTCCCCGGCTCGCGCCGATTCCTCGGTCTGGA